>PSPW01000013.1 GCA_004195615.1 Methanobacteriota archaeon
CATCGTATCGGCCGATGTCATATTCGTATTTTGAGGGCGAGTCGTCGCCCGATGTGAAGTCTCGCACTTCGTACTCATCAGGAAGATGTACTACGGGGTGGTAATCGTGAGCCGACCAGTCAACCATGGATTCGCGAAGAAGGAGGACTAAATCACTCCTCTTCTGCTTCCTCAGCCAGTTTCCTGACACCACTCTTCTCTCTGAGGTTCTTCTTGACCTTGGCACCGAGTTCGGCCATTTGCTCAGTTTGCCATATGACATTCCCCGGGCCGTCGGTCAGTCGAGTCCGAGCCATATCATAGGCTGCTCGTGCTTGACCAAGTTCAAATCCAACCTCGGTGAACGACTCGAGGAACAAGGTGACCTTGTCGTGGAGGGAGCCTGCTCTCTTCAGCAAATCCATCTGATTGCGTGACTGGTTCTCGCGATTCCACAGTTCTTTGATGAGCAGTAGGGCGAGCATGATTGTAGAACCGCTGACTACCTTGACCCGACGATCTTCGACTAAATCCTCGTATAGGCTGGCATCGGATCTCATTGCATCAATGAATGCGCCCTCCAATGGGACGAGCATTAGGACGAAGTCGAGGGTGTGGATGCTCTCCATATGTTCATAGTTCTTGGAGGCTAGTTTCTTGGCATGGTTCCTAATCGACTTGCAGTGATTCTTCATTGCAATAATTGCTTCTTCTTCGTCTCCCGTGTTCCCGGCAACATATTCTGTGTATGCGGTCAACGAGACCTTGGAATCAATGACAACTTGTCGATTATCGGGGAGATTTAGGACGAAGTCGGGTTGCTTGCGCTTCTTGTCCTCTCCTGTTTCGGAAAATTGCTTGGTGTAATCTCTACCTTCTTTGAAGTCCATGCTCTGAAGAAGATTCTCGACCACCACCTCGCCCCACGCACCTTGAGCCTGAGAATCACCTCTTAATGCCAGAGACAACTCGCGAGTCTCCTCAGCGAGAGTTATTCCTAGTTTGCTTACATTAGTGACCTCGTTACTGAGGTCAGCGGCTCGCTTGATATCCGCTTTTTCAGTATCCTGAATAGCCTTGATGTAATCATTCATGCTATCAGCTAATTGCTTAGTTGCTACAGAAAATGATGATACCTTCTCCTGATCTGCATTATCCACAGCCGTCTTGAAAGCGTTGGCAGCAGCCACCTCAAACGCATTTTGCATCTGCTTTTGCATTGTGCCCTTTTCATCTGTTAGGGCGCCCAAACGGGCTTCAGTAGTTGCGACTTCGACCTTGCTCTGAGAAATGGCTTCTTCCACCATCCTAGCTGCTCGTTCGGACATAATTTTCCATACAACGCCCGCAGTAATCAGCACGGCAATAGTGATGAGTATTGACTCTGACAGTTCTGCCATGCCAATGAACTATAATTCAGAGTACTTTAACTATGCAGGACCGATAATGAGGCATTGAACTATGAATATATTTTCGTAGGTGTTCGGAATCCCATAGCCATGAGGGTTCGAAGGCTGGCTATGCTTCTGTCCGATCTTGAGCCGCATCCCTCCAACTCAATCGAACTCGAGCAGTATTCTACCGATGGCGACTTAGCGGCCCGCTGGCTAGCCGATATCGCCGCTTTCGGCGACCTTTCCGAGGGTTGCTCGATCGCAGACCTCGGAGCGGGCAACGGAGCGCTCGGTCTGGGTGCACTTGCGATGGGCGCTGGAAGGGCGATACTAGTTGAGGCCGACCAAGCAGCATGTGATGTCGCGAAGTCGAATACTGAGTCAATGGGGTTCACTGATTCGGTGGAAGTAATCCGCGCCATGCTCGGCCCGGATCCGGTTGATCTCGACTCTGCTGATGTGATAATCAGCAACCCACCATGGGGTAGGCAGACGCCTAGGGCCGACCGCCCCTTCCTCGAGGCCATAATCAACGCCGAGGTTCCAGCCCATCTGCTACACAGTGCTGGGGCCACTCATATCCAACCTCTGTTTGAGGACGCTGGTTGGTCTGCCGAGATGTATGGCGAGGCCGACTTTCCTCTACCAGCCAAATTCACTCACCACTCTCGAGAGCGTGGAAAGACGAGGGCTGCATTCTGGCGGCTTACCCCGACTTAGTGCCAATCGAAGGTGCCGCACCGTTCATAGGGGGTATTCTGGTCGGCGGGCCGATGGCAGCATCAGTTGGGGACCACGTCACTCCGGGTTCTCCTGTGAAAGTCGATTCTGGAATCGATGTCGGCGATGGTATCCACATGTCTGAAAACGGTCCAATTGCTATCCTTTCTGGCAACCTTGTGAACAACTCCGGGGTGATTTCCGTAGATTCATCAGCACCTCCTATCAATTCTCCCAAGATGGGGGATGTGATTATTGGAGAGGTGAATCGCCTCAACGAGAAGACTGCCGAACTCAGAGTCCTCCATATAGAGACGAACGAGGATGGACATCGGGCAGTTCCGGCTCTGAAACTCTTCGCCGACGTCTTCGTCTCCGAGATTGTCGACCGATTCATCCCCTCCGCTGGAGATACGATGAGGAAGAGGGACATCGTCCGTGCCAAGGTGATCAACGTTGAGCCGATGTTGAAGGCCACGACCAAGGGCGACTCGGACCTAGGAGTCCTCTACGCTGCTTGCCCCCCCTGTGGAGAGGTTCTGGTACCAAGTGAGACGACTCCAGACTTCAACGTCGAGTGCCCACGTTGCGACTACAGGGGCTTCAGAGCCCTATCGAATGGTTTCGGACACGGATTCGAAATACCATCGGATTCGGATATTCAGAAGCTAAATCGCCCTGGTCAGCGATGGTCTAGCGAAGCCGAGTCTATGCTAGGTCATGACGGGGCACGGCCATACTTGTCACCAGTAGCCGACCATAGGAGAGGATGGTCCCACGAGATTCCCGAATCGGCGAAGAGATCACCATCCTCCAGAGGGAGGGGCGGTGGAAGACCCCAAAGGGAGATGCACCCGGCAAAGTGCACCCTTTGTGGAACACAGACGAAGGTTCCATTCAAACCCACACCCGGAAAACCACTTCGATGCCGTGACTGCATGGATAAGGTGGAGTCTGGAAAGGTCAACAAGGACGACCTTGCTAAGGAGAGGGAGATTATGAAGAAGGCCAGAGGCAAGGCCCAGAAGGAGTATGGAGTCAAGCTGTTCGTCGGGGGAGTGTCTTACGATGCCTCGGAAGACGATCTTAGGGAGGCGTTCGCAACCCACGGTAAACTGAATGACGTCCACATGCCAATGGACAAGGAAACCAAGAAGCCACGTGGATTCGCTTTCGTCACTTTCGCTGATAAGAAGGAGGCCAAGGCAGCCATCAAGGCGATGAACAAGTCCGAATTAAAGGGAAGACGAATTTCTGTTGAGGAATCCTCCTCCGGTGGGAGAGGGAATAGCAAGAGAAGGCGCAGAAGGTAGGCCAAAGGTCAGACGTAGAAGTCAGCTGAAGCCTCAGGCTCTTCCATCTCACGGTAGTCCTCAATTGAACCATCAGTCCCGATTCTCTCCATCAGTCTGGCAGCCGTCTCCTTTGTAGTATCCAGATCAAGATCTAGCGGAACTTCGAAGGCTTGTTCGATCCACTTGGCCATTCTGTCTGCTGCGAGAACATCGGAACTTGCCCCCATTGTCTCGGCAATGACTCCAAGAGCTGGAACTCCTAACGTCGAGGACAACGAGAGAACCATTCCAGCCACTCCGATCATTCCACCTTTCGGTTGATCTCTGCTTACCACGATGTCCTCCTTCTCGAGAGTATTTCGAAACTCTTTGTCAGAGCAGACCACATAAATTGATCGACATTCCGGCTCTGCCGCCAATCCTGCAAGTACCAGTAAACGACTCGCTTTAGAATCACTTGCTAATCCGAGAATCGCCTCTGCAACCTCGTACTGCCCGGGAGCCGTCATCGGCTGCATGACTCCAGTAACGATGCACACGCTTTCTCCGTTAGGGAGCATTACGGATTCAATATCCAGTCTGGGAGGGCTAATCAAACCCTCATTGGATAGCGTCGCATGCGGGGGGAAATCAGGATGCAAAATCCATCCAATGGTCCTTGAGGGGTGCTTCTTAATCAGACCGTCAACCAGTATCTTTCCCACATTGCCTACGCCCGGGACTGCTTCGAGAACCATGGAACCTTTCGGAAGGCAGTCTCCCTCTAGCCAATGTATCCTAGTTCTATTCACGAATCATCATCCTTTCTGGGGCTTGGTAGCGATTTGACCCATTTTTCACTGCCAGCATCCTGCCGTTTCCTGCGTCTAGCCCCCTGGGGGTCTTCCGGAGAGAACTTCAGAGCCGCAGCCGCTTCCATCTTACTGCCACACTCTTTGCACTTCACACCAAGGCCAAATGCCTTACATTCTGTGCAGCGTTGAAGCTTTGTTCTAGCCATGAATGAGATTGAGCCCATCGATGAGGTTCATGAAGTATCTTCTCATAATTGGGGGCTTCAGAGTCGTTCAATAGCAATCGAGCCTTCGACGGCCCCTATCTTCTTCGAGGCAGCCTCTTGGGCTGCTTCCCAAACCGACTCAGCAGATGGATAATCTGGTGCCTTGATGTCAACTCTGTAGTTGGGTGCGCCGTCATAGTGGCAAGTCAGAGTCACCTCCTCCTCTCCATCAGCGCAATCCTCTGCTGCCTGCAGAGCACCGCAAATCGCCTTGACTCCTTCAGGACCCCACACCATAATCTCAAACAATCCTCTTATTTCTACGAAAGGTGGGACGATATTCTCAATCGCCAGTTCTGTGACAGTTCTTATCCAGTCTCCTTCGAAGCCGGCGTCCTCTAGAGCGCTTTCAGTGATGGCACACTCCTCTAGAGCTCCATAAAGGGAGCCAAAGGCATCCCTCATCTCTTCCGAAACTGCAGTCGTTTTTCCCTTGTCCCAACCAATTCTCTCCGCTGACACCCTCATTATCTGAGATGCTCGCTGCTCGTTTTTCCAGGATTGAAGGGCATCCCTTCTCCTTTCCTCAGAAACTGATTTGATCGAGAGGGTGACGCTCGCTCGCTCTTTCTTAATCCCGATTACCTTGGCCACCACTCTCTGACCCTCTCTAACATGGGCTCTGATGTTCCTTACCCATCCAGTTGCGATTTCCCCAATGAATACGAACCCCTCTCTCCCAGGATAGGTGTCTAGGCTGAGATATGCTCCGTTTTCCTTTACGCTCTTCACTGAGCAAACGACCAACTCACCTTCTTCAGGCCAGTTGTTCGCTAAATCTGCCAAGATGCCGCCCCTCTAGTTCAGAACCTCAACCACAGTACATCCAGTGAGGTTGGCAAGTCCGCCAGCTGGTTCTGCTAGGGTCGATCCGCAAATTGGGCAGGCTACTACCGTCGAAGCCCTGTCGAAGAGCGTAATCTCATTTCCACAGTCTTTGCAACTTACTCTGAGAAATTTGCCAGCCAATGGTTCACCTCAATTATCGACAAGTTCGAACTTTCTTGCTCTCTTGCCCTTAGGAGAATGGGCCTTTCCAGTCTCAGTACACCTAAAGATAAGATTCACTCTCTTAGTGGGTTTTTCTCCCGATGGCTTCGGTCTAGGGAAACCCCTGTATCCTGCCGTGACTCTCCTGAACCTTCTCTGACCCCACTTGAGCTCGCTCGCCTTCCTCTTCTTGACTCTCTCAACCGTGTGTTCAGTGTGCTTTCCAGCAAAGGGGCTGTACCGCATAATTTTCCTCGGCATCTTGACCATTTGTACGTCACCTCACTCCTTGTGCGCCGCGAGCCACCGATGGCCCGTATATGAAACTAGTCGAGCGATTCAGCAAGACTCCCAACTCCCAACCAAGAAAAACACAAGAATCTAGTCCCCATCCGCAAGTCATGATTGAAGACGCGGGGTTAATCTGGGCTTCTCTTCTGATTATGGCTATAGGGAACAGTTTTCACCGAATGGGGCCATCTTTTGAGAGGAGCAGATTCGGTTTTCCACTAATGCTCTTGGGCTTGACTTGCCTGATACTGTTCCCAGAAGACTTAGCTGATAGGGAAAGCGAACTTCATACCTCTATTCTAAGATCAATTGCATTGATAGTGCCATTTTCAATCGGTGCGATACTAATTCTTCGCTATTCACCAACTTATGGAGAATCAAGAACACCGGGTCTCGTTTCTGGTTGGCTCTTAGTGGTAATCTCGTGGTTTATCTTGTATTCCGACAAGAGCGCAATTTCGCTATCAGGTACCACAAGGGGGATGCTGGTATTGCTGGGCGTCTTCGTAAGTCTCGTGGTAGTCATCATTGGGACCTACCTGTCTGAGAGATCATCAGGTCTGAAGCATGAGTCGGAACCACTCTCGAATGAGGAAGAGGATCTGGTAAGGACGATTCTGGAAAGGCACTTGGGTGGTGATGAGCATGGGAATTGAGTTCTCTGAAGCACTTCTGCTGGTTTCGGGCGGAACTCTACTATTCTCCTTCTTCGCACTAGTCCATTTTGCATCCACTTATAATCAACACAATCGCTCACTCGCAATATTGTCCACAATTCTGATCGGGTCTGCAGCTCTCTATTCCGCTACCATCTCAACCGGTCACGGGCCATTGACATCATTGGAGGACGCATTGGCCGCTGCAATCATAGGCATACTCGAACTATTGACTATCTTTTTGGGAGTCGTTACAATGGTATTGTTCAGGATAAGCCTCTTAACAAAACGGTCGGTGGGCGCGTCGTCTTAGTGGGTGAAATGCATGTCAAAGGGAACGCCAAGCATGGGCAAGAGGCAGAAATCCACCCATATACGCTGTAGGAGGTGCGGGCGTCACTCGTACCACAAACAAAAGGGACAGTGCGCAAGCTGTGGATACGGAGATACAGCCAGACTTCGGAAGTTCAGGTGGAACAAGCGCAATAGGTCCATGTCGCAGAAGAAGTAAGATTAGCCGGAAACGCCTAAGTCTTGATTATCTACCCGAGAATGATTGCCGATGTGCGGAATCATTGGAATAGTTCGCGCTCCGGGATCGCAAGTCTCGACTTCAGTCTATGATGGCCTTATCGTTTTACAACACAGGGGGCAGGATGCGGCTGGAATAGTTACCAGCGATTCGGATAATATCTGCCACAGGAGAGCCAATGGCTTAGTCCGGGACGTCTTCCTTGAGCGCCATATGGAGAAATTAATCGGATCTATGGGAATCGGACATGTGCGATACCCAACCGCCGGTTCTAACTCTTCTTCAGAGGCACAACCATTCTACACTAACACACCCTTCGGAGTTAGTTTAGCACACAATGGAAACTTGAACAACACTACAGACATTATTTCTGGCCTTCTGGAATACGACCATCGACGAATAAACACGAGCTCGGATTCAGAGGCCCTGCTCAACCTATTCGCAGCAGAAATCCAGAGATCGGTAAACGGCAGACCAGGCGGGATGGATGCTCTGGGCGAGGACGACATCTTTCGAGCAGTCGAGAGGACTCACTTGAGGGCCGATGGAAGCTACAGCGTGGTCTGCCTAATTACTGGGTGGGGGATGGTCGCATTCAGAGACCCCCACGGAATACGTCCACTATTCATGGGAAAAAGGGAAGCCGGCAGCTTCACAGAGCGCTTAGTCTCTTCAGAAAGCGTCGTCTGCCAGTCAATTGGTTTCGAAATGGATAGGGACATTGATCCCGGCGAAGCAGTAATTGTGAAGATGGACGGTCGAACAATTTCGAAGAATTGCCACCCTAAAATAACGCACACCCCATGCGTATTCGAGCACGTTTACTTCGCTAGACCAGACTCTGTAATCGACGGAATCTCAGTTCACAAGGCCAGATTGAGAATGGGGGAATCACTTGCAAAGAGAATTACGAACTCACTGCAGGAACACGAAATCGATGCAGTAATCCCCGTCCCAGATAGCGGCAGAATCGCTGCACTCGGCCTTTCTAGCGCTCTGGGAATCCCTTATCGAGAGGGTTTCGTCAAGAATCGATACATTGGGAGGACGTTCATTATGCCCGGGCAGAAGATGAGAAAGGACTCAGTAAGGAAGAAACTCAATACAATCGATAGTGAGTTCGAGGGAAAGATAGTTCTGATTGTTGACGATAGCATAGTCAGGGGAAACACCTCGAAGAGAATAGTCCAGATGGCAAGAGATGCCGGCGCTTCGAGAGTATTGTTTGCTTCATCCTCTCCGCCAATAATCCACCCCAATGTGTATGGGATTGATATGCCTGCAAGGAAGGAGTATATTGCCCATGGAAAGACCAACGAGGAGATTTGTGATTCCATAGGGGCAGATCGACTGATCTATCAGGAATTAGAAGACCTAGTCGAAGCATGCACAGGAGCAGGCGAAAACTCTCAGGCCGATTTCGATTGCTCTTGCTTCAATGGAGTATATGTTACTGGAGGGGTCACTGAGGAGTATCTCAGTAGAGTCGAACAAATGAGGTCTGACTCTGAAAAGGAGCAGGCATCAGCTTGACAGTATTTCTGAAAGCTGATCTTTCAAGACAGGAAGAGCCTCTTCCCATGTGGCCACGATGCCGTAGTCAGCGACACTAAAGATTGGGGCCTCTGGATCTTTGTTTATCGCTAGGATGTACTTGCTCGACCGCATCCCAGCGAGATGTTGGATAGCACCACTTATTCCAACAGCGATGTACAGATTGGGAGTCACTGTTTTGCCCGTCTGCCCGACTTGCATGCTGTGCGGAATATCGTCCCACGTATCTACTGCCGCCCTGCTCGCTCCAACTGCAGCCCCCAGAGCATCCGCGACTTCGTATAGATGCGAGAAGTTTGACGGCTCCCCCATCCCTCTTCCCCCTGAGATTATGATATCGGCCTCTGAAACATCGAGTCTCTCACCTGCCTTTGTCAAGGCCTGTTTGACTGCAACGGTAATGTCTCGGCTAACGTTGACTGTTGTGATTTCCGCGCTACCTCCTCCTCCCGCGGCCTCGAATGAATTCGTTCTCAGACTGATTGCGCAGGGCGATGAAATCCTCACTTCTTCTATCGCCTTTCCCGAGTATATTGATCTAGTCACCAATAATCCTTCTGCCAGATTAGTTACGTCTTGAACAACTGGTACTCCCTTCGTTGCAGCTATTGAGGATATTAGTTCCCTGCCCATTGCAGACGATGAAGACAGGATAAGATCGTCCTTTACCAATGGGGACAATGACTCGGACCAAGCTATGCAATCATAGGTATTGAAGCAACCACCCTCTACAGAAATGACCTTCGAAACACCAGAAATCTGTGCCGCATCGGTGGCTCCTATCCCTCCGGGACAAATTATCGTGATCGAACCCCCAAGAGCGGACGCTGCACCGACTAGTTGTGCTGTAATTGGGTGTAGAGAGTTATTGCTAGATTCTGAAATCACTGTCGTACTCACATTTTCACCTCTAAATCACGTTTGCATCGTTCCTCAACATGTTTACCACTGCAGGAACCGATTCCGCGCCAACGAACTTCTGTCCAGGGGGCTTCTCTGGAGGTGAGGAATGCGATTCTACGCTAACCATGGAATTGCTAGTATCAACTCCCAGATCGTCTGATGTGAGGCTATCTATGGGCTTCTTCTTGGCCATCATTATCCCTCTGACATTCGGTCTCCTGAGCTCTGTATCTCCTTTGTCAAACGTGAAAACACATGGCGTCTCAACTTCTACTTCCTCCAAACCCAAGGGACCCAAACGCGTAGCAGAAATCACATTTCCTTCTATTGATACTTCTGTGACTGCACCGACACAGGAGTATCCCAAAGCACTAGCCACCCCGGGTCCCGTGGAACCGCTGTTCGTGTCTGCTGCCTGCTTGCCACACATCACTACATCACAACTAGATTCCTTCACAGCGGCAGATAGGAGTGCTTGGATCTGGATACTGTCCAAGGAACCAGACTCTGTTACCACATGGATCAACTTGTCCGCACCTACCGCTGCAGCTTCGGTTAGACACTTCGAGGCTCGAGCAGGGCCACACGTAATCACCACCACATCGCCGTAGCCCGATTCTTTCAATTTGATAGCGTTCTCCAAGGCATACTCGTCGTACGGGCTAATCGACCACTTTGTGATGGATGACTCATCGACCCGTCCACCAGTGACGCTAATCTTGGCAGTGGTATCGGGGACCTGCTTCAGCAGAACTGCCACTCCCATTCGACTACCTGATTCACGGGGTCGGAAGCGGCCCTTTCAATATTGGGACGTTAGACTCTGGTGGTTCAGGGCTCTCTAGTGAAAGACTGAATGCCCGTGATGTGCCTGCCTAGTATCAGATTGTGAATGTCGTGTGTACCTTCGTAGGTCTTCACTGATTCTAGATTCGCCATATGCCGCATTACTGGGTACTCATCTAGAATACCATTTGCACCGTGGATATCTCTCGACATCCTGGCGATTTCAAGTGCCATGTCTACATTATTCATCTTGGCTAGGGAAATCTGCTCAGGAATCCAACTTCCATCGTCTTTCTTCTTCCCCATATGATATGCGAGCAATTGGCCTTTGGTTATCTCACGAAGCATCCACGAGAGCTTATTCTGAACGAGTTGGAATGAAGCAATCGGGTGCCCGAATTGTATTCTACTGAGGGAATACTCTCTGGCAGAGTTAAAGCATGACTGGGCAGCGCCAATCGCTCCCCATGAGATCCCATATCTGGCATTGTTGAGGCAGCTTAATGGCCCCCTAATTCCCTTGACTCCAGGTATCAGTCTGTCCTTTGGTATTTTACAGTCTTGAAAAACTAATTCGCTGGTTACGCTAGCCTTAAGCGAGTGCTTCCCCTTCATTTCTGGGGCACTGAAGCCCTCATCTCCCTTCTCAACAATGAAGCCACGGATTACACCTTCAAGTTTGGCCCAAACAACAGCTATGTCTGCAATGGTTCCGTTTGTAATCCACATCTTGGCCCCATTCAGCAGGAAGTGGTCACCCCTGTCTTCTGCACGAGTGATCATATCTCCTGGGTTGGAACCGTAGTCCGGTTCAGTTAACCCGAAGCACCCAACTAACTCTCCCTTGGCCATTCCAGACAAATATTTCTCCTTCTGTTCCTCGCTTCCGAAGTCCCAAATTGGATACATTGCCAGAGAGCCCTGAACACTGGCAAATGAGCGAACACCGCTATCTCCACGTTCCAACTCTTGACAAATCAGTCCGTATGCGATGTAAGAGAGTCCAGGACAACCGTACCCCTTCAATGGAGCCCCAAGAATCCCCATCTCCCCAATCTCAACTCTCCACTCGTCAGGGAAAATCCCATCCCTGCATGCATCCTCAATATTCGGCAGCACTCTTTCCTCTACCCAATCCCGTACCATATCCCTAACCATTCGCTCTTCTTCGGTCAGCAAGGAATCGATGTCGTAGAAATCTAACGCCTCGTATGCCATGTTCTCAGCCCCTCGCGAGCAAGTTTGCACATGAATTTATGCTCGCCCTTTTTTCCTCGAGAGTCGTCTTTCTTCTTTGATTGCACTTTTCCGTTCTTCCTCGCTGCCAATCTTTATTGCCAGCCATCTACTTAGTCTTGGAGAGGTACTCGTCAGCAGAGAAGCAATCGTCAATGTGGCCCCACCGAGAATGATGATTCCTATCCAGATTTCGAGCAGCGTCCCCTTTTCTCTCTGGTCAGCTGACGTGAATGATACGATTGTCCCCCGATTAGTAATAATCCATCCCTCAAAGGATCCTGTACTCCACGTTGAAACAATCCTTTCTCCCGAGATCGCCGTATTGAAATCCACGGCGTCATTATTATCTAACCAGTGGAATGACCTACTTTCAGTTAGGTCATGTTCAATTAATCCGAAAGGAGCCAATGAGATCAGTGATTTTCCATCTGACTGGATATCCATTCCAGTCATTGTTCCTTCAAATCCTTGCAGTTGTACGATATCATTATCATAAATCATCATTTTTGATACATCTTCTATGTTCATTCCAATTCTAGCAATCGTCAAGTCTGAGGAGATGACTACACATTCCATGCTAATAATCGAGGGACAGGTGACATCAATCCAGGGGTTTCCATATCCTCCGATCCAGAATAATTCGTGATCTTGATCGATTATCCCAATTCCATCGACACTGGATGAAACGATGCAGACATTGGAACCTCGGAGGCAAGAAATTGCATTTATGTCACTTTCACCTCTATTTTCGAGAGGAATTGCCTCCACTCCCCCGCCATCAAGTCCTCTGAATCTCCAAATCCAACCTCCTTCTCCGCCAATGTAGGCCCAACTGCCATCCCCATTCCACGATACCGCCTTGAGTTCGGTGTTTCCAAAGGTCGAAGCGCCTCCTGCGTTCTCAATGCTGTAATTGGAGGTTTTCAACCTCAAAACAACTCCTTCCCCCCCAACTAGAAGTGCGGTTTTCCCACCAGGATGGAATGACGCATCTAATAGAGAATAATTTCCTTGCCAATCAACTAGCGAATTGTTTAATGGATTCTCAGAGTCGATTACAAAAATGGTAGATTCCGCACCATGTGCAATAATTGTCTTTTCATCCGGAGAGATTGTTGCCCCCTCGATGCCAAGATCAACTTCGCTCAGAATCACGACACTATCCATCGTAACAGTCGATTGCGCCATTGTCAGAGGGGCGAAAAGAAGAATCATGATCCCTGCAATAAAAGATGAAAATCTCTTGCCCATGAGTTTCGGAAACGCAGTGACCGTTTAGCCCTTGTACTGGTTCAAGATGGGATTCTAGGTCGGCAGTATTGAAGTGACCCTGTTCATTCGGAGGGGCCATGGAGCGATTCGACGTTCGAAGGGGACTAATCAAAGAAGTGAGTAGCAACGGTGGAATAGCTGTGCTTGCAAAAGAGTTCTTCGACACAGTCGATGACACTTCAGACAGCTCTTTCGAAGCCTCGCATGGAATCATTACATCAATCGCAGCTAGATATGAAAATGGAGCAATGATTGTGAACGTTACGAACGTTCCTCCAGATTTTGATGACAAAGAAGCAGTGAAATCTGCTATGGATGATCGGAAGAGGTGGACAGCCTTTCTCGACAAGGCCACCGGATACAATTCTAAAAAACGAGGGGATAAGGCCAAGGAATGGGCCAAGAAGGCTTCCAAGGCAAAATCGGCAATTTCTGCAGCAAAGCACTTCATGGAGATGTCAGAAAGTATTCCTGTGGAGAAGAAAGAACAGGCAGAATCTCTGATAAGTGAAATCGAAACCCTTCTCGAGACCAATGATAATACTAAGGCGGCTGGTAGGGCAGAGAAGCTGAACAAGTTGTTCAAATAGGTGACGAAATGTCTAAGGGAAACTCCCCAGAAATCGATTCGAAATCCCGAGAACGAATTGAGCACATGTTCTCTGGGTGCCAAGAGGTCGTTGGAATAAATCATGTCGAATCGGTATTTTCTGGAGGCCCAAGTCACTCCGGGGATCAGGAATTAGTTGCTTACGTCGGTCTGGAGCCCAGTGGAAAGGCTCATCTCGGTTGGATGATACTTGCTGACACAATTAGTAACTTGATTGACGAGGGCGTCAATGTAATCATCTTACTCGCCGATTGGCATGCATGGGTAAACGATAAATTTGACAGGGATATGGAGAAGATTTCGATAGCCGCAGAGTACATGTCCGAGATGTTTAGGGCACTTCTAGGGAATCCCAAGGAAGGCAAGAGGCCAGGGGAGGTCAGGTTCGTCCGGGCTTCTGAGATAATGGACTCTGGAAAGTATTGGGAACGAGTACTTAGGTGTTCAAAGAACATGAGCCTCTCTAGAGTACGTAGGACATTCAGCATCATGGGTCGCGATGAGGATTCATCGGACCACGATCTAGCCGCATTCTATTATCCCGCACTCCAGACCGCAGATATCTTCGAGCTAGGAGTAGATATCGCATTCGGCGGTATGGATCAGAGAAAGGCGCACATGTATATGCGCGAGGTCGCCGAGAAAAATCACTGGATAAAGCCAACTTGCATCCATACGCCCATGTTGTCCGGACTAAAGGGACCAGGGGGGAGGATGGACTCTTTCGATCATAAGATGTCCAAGTCTGACCCTGGAAATGCAATACTGTTAGACGATGATCCGGAATCAATCAGAGTAAAGATGCGCAAGGCCTTCCTTGAGGTGGGAAGCCAGCACTCTCCAGTTTTCGAGATTTCTCGACATGTAATTATTCCCAAACTAGGGAAGATTATAGTTACTCCAGATCCCAAGTATGGAGAGACTTCAGAATGGCATGAAGCGCAGGCATTTATCAACGCTGTCTCCGATGGTACCATACATCCATTGGATGCTAAGATGGCCGTAGCAGATTGCCTTTCAGAGGTTTTATTACCAATTTCTGAGCATTTCTCCGGTAAAACCGAACTTCTTGAATCAATCAACAGTATCACCGGCGTGAATTAGTTTCAGGCCTAATGTGCGACTATTAGGATGTGCTTCCACAGGTATGATAATGTAGGCCAATAACGAATGGCAGGAATTAACGTGTCAGAGGTAGGCATAGATGACATATCCCTGCACTTCCCAAGACTTTACTTTGCGATGCAGGATTTCGCCAAATTCAGAGGAGCTGACTATGGGAAACTTAGCAAGGGCCTGGGGCTGGAGGCTATGGCAATTCCAGATGTCCATGAGGACACCGCAACTATGGGGGCAAACGCCGTTTCCAGGTTGATTGACAGAAATTCTATCGAACCATCCTCAATTGGCAGGATTTATCTTGGTACCGAATCAGCCCTTGATGGGGCAAAACCCACTGCAACATACATCATGGATATGCTGGAACAGCGTTATTCGCCAAAGTTTGGTGAAAAATGCTTCAGAAACTGCGACGTTGTGGATATGACATTCGCTTGCATTGGGGCTGTAGATGCGATGCATAACACCCTTGATTGGGCGGCTAGGGGTGGTGAGGAACGAAATAGAATCGGCATAGTCGTTTTCGCTGATAACGCAAAGTATGACCTAGGATCATCCGGAGAGTACACCCAGGGTGCTGGAGGGGGGGCGATTCTAATTAGCCACAACCCTCGATTATTGGTGATTCCTGATATTTGGGGAATCGCCACAATGCCGGTTCACGATTTCTTCAAGCCACGTCGCGAGATCGAAACAAGAACAGTAGTGGAGAATGTACTGGAACTCGCCGAAGAGTCTGGAGCTAGCATTACATCAAATCTCGCCGAGAAGATTCTCAAACTGCTTCCACGTTCCAAGAAGAAGAACGCGGTACTCTTCGAGAATGAAAAGATAATGATTCACAAGGACACTCCAATTTTCGACGGCCAATTCTCCAATCGCTGCTATTCTGAATCAGTCAAGCAGGCTTTCATCGATTTTCGCCAGAAGGCCATAGTCGAGGGGAGGTATGATCCTGATACTGACGAAATTCTAACCAATCAATGGAGTCGGATCATTGTCCATCTCCCATATGCATTCCAAGGGAAGAGAATGTTCCCGGATGTATTCCGTCACGATCGTAGGGAACTCCCCATGTGGGTGAATATCGTCGAAGAGATAGGTCCCGAGCCGATTTCATCCGAATATCCCGATACTCCTGATGGGATTGAGGAATTCGAGAAAGCGAACGACTCTTACCGTAGACTAATTTCAAAGACTGATGAGTTCCAAACCTTCGTTGACGAGAGAATAGAGAAAACTCAAAGAGCTTCAAGCCTAATTGGAAATCAGTACACTGGCTCTATTTTCCTTGCATTGATGTCAGCCATGGAATCGGACTATCTCGAAAATGTCGAGATTGAGTCTAATCGTATCGGACTATGCGGATATGGGTCTGGTGCAAAGGCCAAGGTGTTCGAAGGAATCGTTCAACCGGGATGGCGAGAGATTGCCTCTCGCTTCCACCTTTTCGAGCGCCTCTCGACACGACACGCCATCAACAAGACGGTTTACGAGGCCTTGCACAAGGGCAAGAGAAAGCGATCAGTGGTCAAACCCAGCACCGAGTTCGCCTTGGTTAGCGTTGGCTTTGAGGGGGATTTAGAGGGCCAAAGAAGGTATAAGTGGGTCGAATGATTCACCCTATTATTTCTTCAACAGATTCCACGAATAAATCCACTTCCTCGATTGAATTGTATTAACGAACTCCTGCTCTGAGGACTCCTTCCGGACCACTCATTTAGGCGAAATAGCCCTATTGATCACTATCATCTGGACTTCTTGCGTCCCCTCATATATTTGGGTAATCTTGGCATCCCTGAAGAATCTCTCAACTGGGAAATCTGTAGTATATCCATAACCACCTAGTACCTGAACAGACCTTTCAGAAACCCACATCGCAGTATCTCCAGCGAACAACTTCGCCATACTAGCATCCTTTGTATGACGCGGAGCACCTTCTTTGTAATGCCTTTCTTTGGCCAATGCTGCCTTGTATACCATTAGTCTCGCTGCAGAGGTTCTAGTGGCCATTTCTGCTAGATAATTTCCCACACTCTGGTGATGTGCGATCGGTTTACCGAACGTTACCCTCTCATGTGCATAATTCAGAGCAGCCTCGTAGGAACCCTGTGCGATTCCAAGGGCCTGGGCAGCAATCCCAATTCTAGAGTTGTCCAATGCATTCATCGCTATCGGAAAACCTTCTCCGGTACTCTTGAGGACATTCTCAATAGGGACCCTGCAGTTCTCTAGAATCAAGGAGCAAGTATCACTAGAACGAATTCCTAATTTGTCTTCTTTTTTACCAACCGAAAAGCCCTCGAAAGACTTCTCGACAATGAATGCTGTAGTTCCTCCATGTTTCTTACTACCAAAATCAGGATGATCAATGTCCTTGGCAAAGAGTACGTAGATGTCTGCACTAGATCCGTTCGTGACCCACATCTTTTCTCCGTTCAGTAAATAGTGACTGCCATCTTCACTGATTTTGGCCTTACAACCAAGTGCTGCTGCATCCGTTCCAGCACCAGCCTCGGAAAGAGAATAGGCACCGATTTCCTTTCCAGCTAACCGGGGGAGGTATCTCTCCTTCTGCTCTTCGTTCCCATGCAAGGCTATGGTCATGGAGCATAGTCCAACGTGAACACAGTACATCACCGAGAAGGAGGGGTCGACTCTTGCCAACTCTTCAACGATAATGGCTTCAGCAACAGCATCGACCTCACTTCCCCCATACTTATCGGGAATGGTAATACCTTGGAGTCCGGTATTCTCGCAGAATTCTAACCATTCTTCGATCGGTGCACGTTGTTCCTTGTCTCTGTCAAGGCATGTCGGGGCCAATGTCTCCTCCGCGAAACCCCTTACCATCTCTCGAATCATACCTTGCTCTTCTGTCTCTTCAAAATCCATGTTTCCGTTATCTCCGACGAAGAAGATATTGTTAATATCTCTGAATCAACAATTATCTCCCAATCGAATAGTTCAAATTGGAAACTGCCACGCCGGCGGACGATAAACAGATGAATAGCGGCGATTATTTCGAATTTAGCATAGCCCATGACAGGAAATACACGCTGGATCACCTATGGATCCAGATGCTTGATGATGATGTGGAAAATATGACTGTAAAGATCGGAATTAGTGAATTCATTAGAGCTGAGTACGGCGATATTGTCCGAGTTGTACTATCTAAACCAGAGGACGATAGTGAATTCCAAGTTGACGTTGGGGATGAGGAGTCGGAAAACGACGACGATACCCCCCCCACCCCTATTTCAAGAGGGGATGAATTGGACGTAGATGATTTGATGATTACTATCAGGACCAGTGAAGATAGGGTATTGATCAATGCCCCATTCCCATGCAAGATTGTAGAGCTTAATGGGGATGTTGAGGATAATCCTGATCTCGTCAATGAGGAAGCATATCAAGATGGCTGGTGCATGATTGTGAGGCCTCACGAGTGGGATGAGGACAGGTATTTGGATCAATCAGAATACATAGATTACCTAAACGACATTTGACTCAAGGCCACGTAAGAATGGGCCATTCTTCGTAGCCCGATTCTTCCCAGTCAAGTTCGCCCAATAGCGAGATTAACGACTCTCTATTGTCAATATCCTCTACCACTTGGATCCTGTGCAACCAGTCTTTCAGTCTCCCAAGTTTCCTCCCAGGCTCTAGTCCAGTCAGGCTAGAAAGTAGGTTTCCATCAATCAAAGGGGAGTTTCCGGCACGCAGTTCATCGATTCTTTGGCAGGCAGAATGGAATTGTAAAATGTCGACTCCGAGCCCAGCAAGATAGTCCAGAATTCGCTTTCTGTTGGAGTCAGTAAGAGTTGCCATGAATCTTCTGACACTACTGGTCGAGTGGTCCAGTTCCAAATCTCTGTGGCCATGGAGGAATGACAAAACCAAACCCTCGTTTCTAGAAAGCTTGAGACTCTCTGTCAATGCCTCTGCTAGTTCTGTTCCGCTTGACATTTCAGAACTGCACATCAATGCCAGATTCACCAGATGGTCTCGACAATGGCACACCTCTAGATTAACAGATATTCTTGGAAGAATCTTCCCCAATACTCCGTGTGCATGCATTTTCTCGACAATCTCTTTCGAGTTTTGCCCTGTCAAAATCGCCCGCATTTCGGCCCAAATTCTTTCTTTTGAGATCATTTCTAGCATTCCCAAATTGGAAACTATCGCTGTGCTGAGGTCGGAATCCAACTTTCTCAGGGGTCCCTCGCCTTGTTCTAGGAACCTGAATGCTCGAATCACTCTGAGACCATCTTCACCAAGTCTCTTCTCAGCATCTCCGACTGCTTTCAATACATCATTTTTGAGATCATCTATCCCTCCGTGATTATCTATCAATATTCCAATCGGTTCGCTTTTCCCCACCAAAGTCCCACTGAGTTTGATTGCCATTGCATTGATTGTGAAATCTCTCCTATCTAGGTCATTATGGATTTCTTTTCCGAAGATTACGTTTTTTGGCCTCCTGCCGTCCGTATACCCACCATCTTCTCTGAGAGTCGTTACTTCGCACTGATATGACTCACCCTCAGTTTTATCAAGCCGCACTATCACTGTCCCGAATTTCTCACCAACCATAATGGATCTTGGGAAAATGGCCCTCACCTCATCAGGTCTGAGACTTGTTGCTATGTCGATATCATTAGGGGCGGAGCTCGAAAGCACATCTCTAACCCAGCCTCCGACTATCCATGCCTCCCCGTTATTCCTCAGTCCGTCGAGTACTATCTTGTCTTGCCTTCTGAGGTCACTTAGTTCAACCTGTAATCCTTCGCCCCTCATAATCTCGCTTCCAGAGGAGCAGATATATTGAACCACGGCTCGTGCGAGGTTCGTGCAAGTTGATTTGATCCCCCTAGAGATTCTGCGTCCACATGAGTTCACGATACCAAAGAAGGTAGATGAATTAGAGAAGATGACAAATCGCTGGAAGGCCTACGTCCTTCCCTTAGTCGTGGACAAGAACACGGGAGTAATACTAGATGGGCACCACCGTTACCAAGTTGCACTCAGATTGGGCCTGAAGTGTCTTCCTTGTGTCCAAGTGGATTATCAGGGAGACGACTCTGTAGAACTTGACGTATGGCCAAATTGTGGCAGGGAGTCGATTACCAAGGAAGAGGTTGTTCAAGCCGGATTACAGGGGGGACTATTCCAACCCAAAACCAGCCGACACAGACTTTCAGATCATCTGCCACCGATATCTGTCTCACTTACTAGGCTCCTACAAGCAGCATTCTGATCAAGGATAGCATTACAGCCGATTAAGGGACTAAGTCTTCATGACCTCCCAGAAAATCAGTAACCTCTTCCGGAGATCCAGGGCTTGCTAGGTCAATTGACAGAAACTCGCTGAAGATAGGCCAGAGTGGACCCAACCAGTCTATTTCAGACATCAGAAGGTCGATCACTGGGTGCTCCATTATTTCTTCCTCTGTCGAGTCCTCGTCAATGAATGGGAGATCGCTCGGCATTTCTCTCAGAGCGCTAATCAGGTCTTGGACTCTTGCAGAAGTGACCTCTTCTATCTCGACAAGCCCCTCTACGAGGTCAAAAGCGTCTTCGATGTGGTTTGCTAGCGAATTTGGATCAAGAGGACTGGATTCAGACTCCCCTACGTCCATTGGTCCAAACACTACTCCCCCCAGGTCTGTGTCAAACCACATGTCACCTTGCTTTTCCTTCTTCAATAGCCTCTGGTGAACTGGTCCCCCAAATGGCCCTAGTACGAAACCACCATCAATAACCAGATGCTCAATCGTTTCCGGTATTTCCCTTACTGAACCTGAAATCAGGACTCTTTCAAAACTCTTCGAGTATTCATCACTACTCTCCATGTCATGTGGTCGAAGGACCCTAATGAGTCCAGAAGCCCGGTGAACACTGAGTCGTTCCTCCGTATGTTCTCTGACCTCTTCGTGAGGTTCGATTATCGTCACCGAACCGTCTCTGCCCACCATTCTGTCGATAATCGCAGCTAGAAAACCGCCCTTGGAACCAATCAGCATGATGTCTTGCCCCTCAATAATCTCCAGATGATGGAGAAGGGTGGCAATCATGTGAGGCGCGGAAATGGTTCTCGTCGCTCCAAAGTCAGTAAACAGAAATGGTACCGGGCGATCATTCCAGAAGGGCTCTAAGTCGTAGTCAGTAAAGTCAGCCGGATCGACATCCTCCATCGCAATCTTAGTCAAATCATCGAGGGGGACTCCTGCTGCTTCAAGTCTCTCGATCAATTCGGTCATTGGCACGTTAGTAGACCTCTCCAGTTGGTGATAACTACCATAGAGGATTTGAATGCATTGCTCCTCGGACCTCCTGGGGTCCGTGGTCTAGGGGTTATGACGTCGCTCTTACAAAGCGAAGATCGCAGGTTCAATTCCTGCCGGACCCACCAATAAAATTTCATTGCCGAGAGTGGAAAACAGACGATTCCATTCACTGAAAAGGTCAATAGTGTGTGCCGAGACAGAATTTCGTGGTTGAAGAGGCCGCAGCCCTAGCTTCGAGATTGAAGCATCGCCTTACAAAGAAGGATTGGACTATCTCAACCGCTGAATCCTGTACAGGCGGCCTCATTTCGTCCTTGCTAACTGACATTTCAGGGGCTAGTGCATGGTTCAAGCAAGGATGGATAGTGTATTCCAACGAGTCCAAGATGAGAGAACTGGGTGTGGAGAAATCCGCTTTCAATGATGATGATTTGGGAGCAGTTTCCCACAAGGTCGCAGTTCAGATGGCCAGAGGCGCAAGATACAAGTCCGGTTCGAATGTTGCTATTGCTGTAACCGGAATTGCTGGCCCCGGCGGGGCAACCGAGGCTAAGGAAGTCGGACGGGTCCACGTTGCAGTGATTGCTGAGGACTACTTCCTCGTCAGAAGAATGGACTTTGGCGATAACGACCGACTGGATAACAAGAGAGCATTCGCTTCATTCGCCCTTAGGCTGACTTTGGAAGCCATAGACAGGGTTGAGAGGGGGTCAAAGACGGAAACCTCACTCAGCAGTGACCCGGTAGAAATCAATGAGACTGAGGAAGTACGCGGCAAAGCATCACTGCATGGGACGGAGGAGTGGGAAGGTGGAATTTCTTGGGGAACAGAGAAGAAAACAGTCACCCAGTCACTCAAGAAGATCGACTTAGCTTCATTGATTGATTGGGGTGAATAATCATCAATCTCAATTTTCTTATCGATACCATGAAGGGCGTCCACATACGACGTCCAACGCATGCACTCGTCTGATTGGAAAGGGCGGTACAAGCAACTCATCGCTGCTGGCCTGATTGTTCAGACTAGTGCCGTAGATAAACTGGAGAAACTCCAAAGTGTAATCCCAATTATCGAGGCAGCTAACTCTTCTGGTGTTAGGCTTCTAAATGCAAGTACTGTTGAGGAACTATTGGCATTTTCTCCAAGTGAACTGGAAGATTCTAACCATCCTAATCGGTCACTCTCACAGACAACCCTCCCGAAAAGCGAGCAAGAATCTTCCCATGGTAGAGTTCTGGCTCCCATTAGATCACCAACCAATAACCACCCTCCTCGGCCACGTCCCTCCACGGGCTACAATATCGCTGACTTTCCACTCGAGGCATCAGAGGTGGAATCTGATCTAGAGATTTATTTCGACATCACTGGCAACTCTTCAACTGAGGGGAGAATCATAGACATGCAATCTTGCTTCAAAAGCCGTCTAAAGCAGATTAGAGAAATCATGCTATCTCAGGGGTCCCTACCAAGGAGGCCAACGAGTAACTCAGAGGCATGGAGGAATAGGAGTCGATACAACTCCAAGAACTACGAAATCACGATTGTTGGTCTTGTCAGTGATGTGAGATGGACTAGGACGGGAAGCATGCGTTTCGTTGTCGAGGATGAATTCTCTCAGATTCCTTGCATACTCAAACCGCCCTCAGATGCTTCTCCACTTCACCCTTCACTTGATGGTCTAATGAATGATGAGGTAGTGGGGGTAAGTGGTTGGTTCCTCTCCGGAGGGGGAGAGCCAATTTTCTTCGTCAGGGACATACACAAGCCACCTCTGGGAAACCACTCCAAGGCCCAGTCTGGACAGGAATCTGCAGTATCCGTCGCTTTCCTATCTGATGTTCATTTTGGAAGCAAAACTTTCCTAGGACCACAATGGGAGAAAATGATTCACTGGTTCAAGAATGACCCCTTGGCTAGGACCGTGAAATACTTTGTTTTGAGTGGCGATGGGGTTGATGGCGTGGGAATTTACCCGGGCCAGGAAAAACACCTCACAATCACCGACCTCTTCAACCAGTATGAGGAGCTGGCAAGGATGTTGGAAGAAGTTCCCGATTGGGTCGATGTGATAATGCTCCCTGGCAATCACGACGCAGTTCGTCCGGCTGAACCTCAGCCAGCACTTGATCCCGAGATTCAGCAGGATTATTCCAACACGACATTCGTTGGAAACCCATGTGACTTCAGCCTGCATGGGGTCAGGATCTTATCATACCACGGCAAGAGTATAGATGACTTCGTCGCCACTCTTCGCTCGGTCACTTACTCCAAGCCAGAGATGGCTATGCGTGCAATGCTTGAGAGAAGGCATCTCGCTCCATCGTGGGGAGGAAAGACTCCACTTTCCCCAGAACCTGAGGATCGCCTAGTGATTCCCGTGATCCCCGACATTTTCGTTACTGGGCATGTCCATGGTCACTTCGTCGGCGATCACAAGGGGACATTGATGGTTCACAGTTCTACGTGGCAGGACCAGACAGACTTCCAGAGGATGTTGGGATTTCAGCCAAAGCCCTGCATTCTTACTGTTGTCAACCTACACACATTCGCTACTGAGTCAATCAACTTCATCTAGAGTAGAAATCTGCTCTCCTGGGAAAATGTAGGGCCAAATCAACTTCAGATCCTTGTCATTGACTACTGGAACCCCTGCCTCTTCAAATGCCAACTTGGCTCTAACCCTCCTTGGATTGAATCCTATGAAATGAGAGCCATCGATCATCATAGATAGGTCGGTACTGGAGTCGCCAACTGAAATAATCTGTGAAGCTTCAAAGCCGTTAATTCTTGCAAGTTTCTCCACCATTAGTCCCTTGTTATGTGAGAAAACCCTTGTCGGAAGCCCCCTCACTAGCCATCCATCTTCATCCCACTCGAACCCATTTGCCACCCAATCATCCACTTTCAGCATATTTGCTATCGCTCCGACGAAAATATCCACACCAGAGGAAACTATTGCCACGAAAAAACCTCTCTTTTGCAGGCCCTCAACTACCTCTCTTGCACCTTCTATTAGCCCCACCCCGCTATAGCACCTCATGATATCGTCTCTGTGGATTTCAGGGCTAACCCCTCTCCAAAGTTGGATGTCGTGGTCTACGAACTCTTCCTCAGAGATTTCGCCGTCCAAGAACATCTCGAGGGTCTTCTGATGCTCTCCACCGTCATCTTCTCCTGTTCCAAATTGCTTGTGTATCAATTGCCAGGATGATCCGTTATCGGACAGAACCCCATCACAGTCGAAAACTACTGCTCTTATCATCTGAAACACCCCGATTACTGGAAGACGGCTAATAATTGGGCAGGTGACTTGATTTGGTTAGAGTCTACAGGCCTCTTCATGGAGGACGGCAGTGATTTCGTTCGTGCAATCAAGGTAAAGATGCTCATGTTCGGCCCTCTCGCCGAAAAAATGGGTACTAGGGAGATTGAGGTCTCCCTAATCGAAGGCACTTCTTTGAAGGAACTCGCAGAAAGGTTCGAACTACTGGAAATGCTCTCATCTGGACTGAGAGTGGCAATTGATGGCAAAATCGAATCAGACGTTTCAAGATTGCTTCATGACGCTGCTGAAGTGACCTTCTTGCCGCCAGTTTCTGGCGGTTGACCACCAACGATGCCAAAGCATTTGAAGCAAAGGCCCACACATCGCTTTGATATCATGGCACTCGGCTCAACTGAAATCGTCATTCTGGTAGTTTTTGGCATTTTGATTTTCGGTGCCAATAAAATCCCCCAATTGGCAAGAGGAGTCGGTCGGGCCAAGGGCGAGTTTCAGATGGGAATGAAGGAGGCATCAGAGATGACTGCAATTGAGGATATGGACAGGGGTGGAATGACAGACGACGTGTCCTCTGAGCAAGAGTGACTACCTCTTCTTCACTACTCTCAATTCTGAACCACATTCGATGCATTCTCCAACGCCCTCGCTAGCAGGTCTGGTATTTTCCGATCCGTCTGCAACCGCGCCGCATCCACGACACCTAATCTCCCATTCCCAAACCTCTGAGATTCCCTTGGATTCAACTGAGGTCCATTTCAATCCAACTGAACTGCAGAGATTTTGCAACCTATAGTCATCAGTATGCATGTGACCACCTAACTCGATTGCAAGAGCAAATAGACGCAAATCGGTCTCTGAGAGTCCATCCAAGTCACCAGTCTTACTCGCAATTCTGGTGGCTTCTTCCAATGACTCTCTTGAAGGCGAACTCCAATTCAATCGGGCAGTCTCTATCGGCAACATCCTATCGGGAGAAATCCGAACGACCTCGAGTCTCTGACTCTCAACTACGAACCCCCCATCCAAGGAAACTAATGGCCAGTTGATTAGTGCAGAAGTGTCGAGTACGTCGGGCCCGGTCATGCCCCTGCGTCTTCGCATTATGATTAGAGTTCTGTTATCGGTATTACCCATAATGGAATGAAGTAACGGTTATCCCATTGTCTACAGACGAAAAGACATGCTGGGACAGATTACTGAGTCAGTTGTTGGTTGGGGGAGCGGGTTCGGCTTAGTCGGTCTTGCCGTAGTTTCTGCCACTGAGGCAGCACTCCAACCCGTTCCGCCCGACCTTCTCGTTCTCCCAATGTCACTAGAGGCCAACAGCAAGTTAGAACTGCTCGCAATTTTCCTAGTCGCCACATTGTTCAGCGTTGTTGGTTCGTTAGGGGGCTATGCAATCGGACTTTATGCAGGGCGTCCAGCTATTGAGAAACTCGCAAAACCCTCTCTATCGAGGAAGCTAGACGTGCTGATTAGCAGGTATGGGAATGCTGGAGTTTTCATCGCAGCTGTCTCTCCAATCCCGTACAAACTTCTGGCATGGACGGCTGGAGCAGGGAGGATGGACGTCCGTACCTTCGTGTCAGCCGGATTAATTGGCAGAGGGATCAGATTTGGAATGGAGGTACTGGTTGTGGGATATTGGGGTGAAGAATTCATGAAAATGCTAGAAGAACCTCTTTTCTGGATTATCGTTGGTGTTTTCTCAGTCGCGGCTTTCATCCCACTGAACGCTTGGTGGGGTGACTTGGATGGCCCTGCCGATGAGCACCGACAACAGAACTGATTATGAGAAAGTAGCAACTCGGAAATACAGCGCTCCTGTGGTGTAGTACGGTCCATCATTCCGGGTTTTCATCCCGGCGACCCGGGTTCAAATCCCGGCAGGAGCACCAATAATTACTTGACCACCTATGATTCAACCTCATGCACGACTTGATATCTTATCACCATCTGAGAGGTATGGGTATTGACGTGTCGCTGGACGTAGAATCAATTCGAGCCGACTTTCCCATTCTGAAGAGGAAGCTCCCAAATGGTAAGCAATTGGTCTACTTCGATAACGCAGCAACGTCTCAGAAGCCCCAGTGCGTAATAGATTCAATGTCAGAATACTATAGTGTATACAATTCCAACGCACATAGAGCAAATCACACTCTGGCGGATGAGGCGACTACTGCCTTGGAAGGCGCTAGGAAATCAATTTCGACATACTTCGGGACCTCGCCAGATCAGATGGTTTACACTAGCGGTGCCACAGAGGCAATCAACCTTGTTTCCTATGCTTGGGCTAGAGAGAACCTCTCTACCGACGACGTGATTGTTCTTACCGAGATGGAACATCACGCTGACATTGTACCTTGGCAACAACTATCGAAGGAGAAAGGAGTTGAGGTCAGGTACGTCCCCATAGACATCGACTCGTTTACACTGGACATGGATGCCTTCGAAGTTGCTGTGGAGGGGGCATCTCTAGTCTGCGTGGTCCATACTAGCAACGTTCTTGGGATTAGGAATCCAATCGAGAGAATCGTGGAACTAGCCCATTCTCAAGGAGCAAGGGTTCTGCTTGACTGTGCCCAATCGGCCCCTCATGAGAGGATCAGATTCGATGATTCTGGAGTCGATTTTGTCGCAATCTCTGCTCATAAGATGGGAGGTCCGACTGGAATCGGATGCCTCCTGATTAAGAAAGAGGTAATGGGGCAGATGGGTCCTTTCATGACGGGAGGATCGATGATAAAGACAGTCAGTACAGACGGATCAACTTTCCAAGAGGGACATGCATTGTTCGAGACGGGAACACCTAGGATTGCAGAGGCAATCGGATGGGGCGCTGCAGTAGAATGGCTAGAACAGTTTGACATGAAAGACGTCCACTCGCACATCAACAGAATAGCTTCATGGACCGCAGAGAAAATCTCTGAAATCGAAGGAATCACAGTTTATGGCGATTCTAGCAGAAACGATAGCAGCGGAGCGGTCTCCTTCCTCCACAACTCAATCCAATCCCAGGATCTTGCCTTTCTCCTTGACGAAGGTGGATTCGCAGTTAGGACAGGCCACCATTGCGCACAACCGCTCATGGATGCTCTCGGAGTCCCATCTACCAACAGGGCATCATTCTGGCTGTACAACACCATGGAAGAGGCTGAGGCCTTCGTAACACATCTGAGTGATGTTGTCGATCGTTTTTCCGATAAATGATGAGCACTTTCAAGATGCATAGTCTTGACGCCATATCATGACTGAGTCGCGAAACTGGCCCGAGAAGCTCGACCCAATTGTCGAGGAGTTCTCAGCCTGCTTTGACTCAATGGAGAGGTACGAGCTTCTGTTTCAATATGCGAAGCGCAACTCATCGCCATTGCTCCCAGAGGAATGGAACGAACAAAATCAAGTCCACGGCTGCCAATCCCGTGCCCATGTTTCGTGTTCACTGGACGTCGAGGGCAATTTCATCATGAGGGGTGGGGCCGATGCACAGATTGTTCAGGGTCTTATGGCAATTACATCCATCGCGGTCAATGGCATGGCCCCTTCCTATGTTTCAGAAATGTCTCCAGATTTCGCTGAGGAAATGGGAATTAGATCTTCCTTAACACCGAGTAGGGCCAATGGTTTCCTGAATATGTTCAAGAGGGTCCAAGAAGAGGCAGCCATACTTTCCGGTGGTGATTAGTTGGCAAACGAGTCCAAAGTTATGGCTTCAATATCCAATGTTGAGGATCCTGAATTGAAGCTCAAGGTGACAGAGTTGGGACTGATTTACTCTATCAGTATCGAATCAGCACACGTTGAGGTTGACATGACGCTTACTAGTCCCGGTTGTCCTGTTGCTCCAGAGTTGATGGCAGCCGTCCATAGGGCTGCATTGGCAACGGAAGGAATTGACAGCGCTCATGTTAATCTGACCTTCTCGCCACCTTGGGACCCTAGAGTCCACGCCTCAGAGGATGCCAAGTTCGAGATGGGGATATTCGACTAAGTCGTCTGCATTTCCGTGGCACTCAATGTATTCTTCATCAGCATGGCTATGGTCATTGGACCCACCCCCCCGGGAACCGGGGTAACCCATCCAGCAATCTCGGAGACCTCTGGTGCAACATCCCCAGCTAGACCTCCTTCTATTCTGGATATTCCAACGTCAACTACGAAAGCACCTGGCTTAACCCATTGCGGGCCAACCATGTGGGCGGATCCTACAGCGGCAACTAGGATGTCGGCCTCACTGCATATCGACTCAATTTCAGAGGTTCTTGAATGCACTATTGTAACAGTCGCATCACTACCCTTCTGAGCCAACATCAGCGCCATCGGCATCCCAACAATTCTGGAGCGCCCCAGAACAACTGCTCTCGAACCCTCCAATCGCACATCACTGGAATCTAGCATCCGCATTACGCCCGATGGTGTGCAAGGCAGCAGCCCCATCGAATCTCCTTGCACAAGACGGCCGAGATTAATGGGGTGGAAACCGTCAACGTCTTTCTGAGGGAGAATTGAAGATGCTATTGCTAACTCGTTCACCCCATCGGGTGCCGGACTCTGAACTAGTATTCCGTGGATGCTGGGGTCAGAATTCAACTGTTCAACAACCTCGATCATCTCTTCCAGATTCGAGGTTGACGGCATGTCTATCCTAGTGCTCAGGATTCCACACCGCTCACACGCCCTCTCCTTATTTCTGACGTAAACGTGACTCGCGGGATCGTCTCCCGCTATTACAACAGCAAGTCGGACCTCCACTCCCCTTTCATTCAGTGCAGAGACTCCTTCGGCAACTTCTCGCTGAATATCCAAGCTGAGGGATTTTCCATCAACAATATGTGCGCCCACGTAAGGTCGTAAGTCACTAGGCATTTGACGATTGGCTCAAATCGGTGTCCAGAAACCTAGGGCTCTTGCTACGCACCATCCGGACCACCCTTCGAAGACTGCAAAGACCCCCCCTCCAACAAGGCCTGTTGGGATGAGCCACACCATCCATATTCCTACATCAGCAAGGACAAGAACTCCAGATACGACTAATCCAACTATAATTCCGTAAATCCCATACTTTAGACGATATGCCTTTCCTCTGGCATCTATATTGCATTCAAATACCACGAATCCTCCGAATCTGGCATAGTAAAAAAAGTAAATCCCAGAATCGTTAACATTGCTTCAGAAATGGCAATATCAAATCAAACTGGAGCCCCAGGAGGGATTTGAACCCCCGGCCGTCTGATTACAAATCAGATGCTCTACCGAGCTGAGCTACTGAGGCGTGCTATTGGCTAACCCATTCCTCACTTGAACCCTGCACATGCCGAATCTCCTCAATAGTGCTGATATCCAACAACATCGCCCAACACACATGGGTGCGCTCTCCGGTGTTTCTAATCGCCGGCTGAACATCGTCATTTCTGCTTGGATATGTATTGCATTAGGAACTAGCCTGCTTCTCTACGATAATTCGATGTTTTCCTTGTCCTTATCTGCACCTCTGTCCATCGGAGGCGTCATTCTGCTAATTCTCGGGCTTTTCATGAGTGACGAAGATGGAAAAACCACGATTAGGGATGACTCTTGGACACCCAGTGCCTCAATCATGCCTGACGTAGGTCGACCAATGTTCAGAATAGATACTACCTTGGACGAACCGATCCGAACGTCGATACTATGCGGAAGATGCGCAATAATTGAATGGGTCGATGGGAAAAAACCGAGCAGCTTCACTTGTCCATCGTGTGGGACTGAACTATGGTTCTCCGAGGAAGAATGAATAGGGAAAACGAAAGGTTTCGGCAATCGTCAAGTGTCGATGACTTCTGGAATGCCCGGAGAGGCAGGAATGAATCTGAGGAACAATGAGCGCAGAATGCTCAAGGGAATGCTATCCGAACCCAATTCCGAGTGGTCTCTGGAGAAACTCCTCTCTGTCGCCGAGTGGGATGACCAAGTCCACGTCGCCGGAGCAGGCAAGGGCCTGCAAGAAGCAGGGATGGTAGAGATCACGGAAACGACTTCGAGAATGGTCTCCCTTGGTGCGGAGGGAAAAAGAGCAGCAGATTATGGACTCCTCGAGTCTAGGCTCTGGCACTGGATTAGGAACAAGGAAGAGGTCCAGAGAACCATGAGTTCACTGATGTCCTCCAATTTTGACAGAAGTGAGACCGGTCCCGGGATAGGGATACTGAAGGGATTGGGTGTGGAAATAGATTCTGGAAACTTGGTCTTCCTAAACGAGGAAGAAATCTCGAGGGAAATCGATAAGAGAGCTGAATTCATCAAATCCCTATCGAATGGGCCGATAGAGTCATCTTCGGCAGATGAAGAGATGATTTCGCACTTCTCTTCGCGAAGCGGTTTACTTGAATTCGAAGAGAATACTTCCCGAACTTGGAAGCTCACTAAGGCTGGTGCTTCAATAGATCAGTCAGCATTGACTGAGAGTCAATTGATTGGCGAGCTAACCCCTGAGATGCTTCAGACCGGATCTTGGGTTGGAGGTGAGTTCAAGCCCTTCGACGTCCAAGCACCAGCACCAACTCCAATAGGTGGGCGGAGGCATCCCATGCAATCCCTAATCGAACGAATACGATCAGTATTCCTAGAAATGGGATTTTCCGAGATAGATGGCGACTACGTGCAATCAGCAGGTTGGAACATGGACTCTTTATTCATCCCCCAGTCTCATCCAGCTAGAACCATGCAGGACACATTCTACCTCGACAAACCAAGCAAAGTAGAGGTGGAAGGATCTTACTTGGACCTCTGGGCAAGGGTTCACGAGCATGGCCACGATACCGGGAGCAAGGGATGGGGCGGGTCATTCGACATAGATGAGTCTCAGAGGGCCTTGCTTAGGACCCATACCACCGTGAACACAGTCAGGCACATCGCAGAGAACCCCAGCATACCATCTCGCGTTTTCGGTATTGGACGGGTCTTCCGACAAGAGACGATTGACAGAACTCACATGCCCGAGTTTCACCAGATTGAGGGAATAATCCACGAACCCGATGCCAGCCTCCCAATGCTGATATCGACTCTCAAGACATTCTACGCAAAGATGGGTTATCCAGACGTAAGAGTGAGACCCGCTTACTTTCCATACACCGAGCCAAGTGCTGAGGTCGATATCCTATGGAAGGGGGAGTGGCTGGAGCTTGGTGGCTCAGGAATCTTCAGGCCAGAAGTGACCGAGCCACTAGGTACCGAGTGGCCTGTCTGCGCTTGGGGGATGGGTCTCGAGAGGCTTGCGATGCTCATCTTGGGCTTGGATGACATCCGACAACTCTACCAGCCAGATCTCGAGAGGCTGAGGAAGATGCCGTTGCTCTGATTGCCGTTGTAGCAANCACATCCTTCTGGAGGGGGACCAATCCCCGGCCCCCACACATCACCATCCGGAGGACCCCCAGCACAGGGGTCATCATCGCCACCTACATCTCCAGAGGATGAAAGCTCACCTCCGTAGCAGTTGATGAAGTAAGGGAACCCAATACCTCCCTCACCATTCTCCCAGGTGGTGTGGTAGTGATAGGTCCCGTTGGAATACTCCGGAGTCGCCCCGAACTGCCCGTTGCACGAATCGAGGTCCCCCATTCCTTGGATATACTCGTAGTCGTCTATGCCATTGTAACCGTTCTCTCCTTCCTTGAGCCTATAAGAGGATTTCATTTCCTTTACGCTGCCGTTCTCGTCCCATCCAACAAATCCGTATATTGGATAACCATCGAACGCGAAACCGATGATTGGCGAGTGCTCAGTGACCGTCCTCGAGGAGTCTATGGAATAATCCATCCATGTCTGGTTCTCTTCCATGTGCCAGTGCATGCAGTTGCTATCAGCGTGGTAGTGGTACTCCCCTCCGGGTCCGGAGTGGCCATGGCACAAACCAAGCCAGACCTGTTGCCTGTCTTCTTCGTATGCGCCTTCCTGTCCAGCAACCGCATCTCCTCCGGGACCGTCTTCAGGGCCATATATCGCAACACCGTTCACGGCGAATGCTATTGCTCCCCTCTCCGGTGCCATCGTACAGTTGTCAGTGGAAAATTCCGGATTGCAGTCTGGATCGTCAGTCGGTTCCAAAGGAATCGTGTAACTAACAGTCTGTGAACTTGCACAGCATCCTGGACCGGAGTGGAAGTCGTGATTTGGAAGGCCATTGGTGGAGATAGTTATGTTTCCAGAATCTATTGTGAAGTCTACCTCACACTGCCAGTCGTCACTCTGACTCGTGTTGTAGTCGTCTACAAATGAAGTCTGCACTTCATCACAGAGGAGGACTTGTGACCACCATTCTTCGGTGCTTGTATTCGTCCCGTTGTCCACGGGCTCCTCTTCGCCAGTCCCGTTGTCCACGGGCTCCTCTTCGCCGGTCCCGTTGTCCACGGGCTCCTCTTCGCCGGTCCCGTTGTCCACGGGCTCCTCGGAGACCTCCCCTTCGTTTCCTTCTTGCACGTCTTCAGTAATTGTAATCAACTTCAGCCAGGATGCCCTCTGGCCACTTGCATCCTCGGCGGAGATTCTGATTTTATGGAAACCGACATCAAGAGTCGAGATTGTCACTACGACGAATTTACTCTCGACTCCTCCCTCATCGTATCGTAATGCGAACTCTGTTCCGACTGGGTTGTCATCCACGCTGACTTCGACCTGCACGGTTTGCAGATCCTCGTCTTTGAGCTCGACCTCAATTCTATTCACATCCCCCTTGATTATCGTCTCGGGAATTGCACCGTGGTCTTCGAGAACCGGCGGAAGGTCCTCAGAAACTTCGTCCTCCGCTTCCAAACATCCCGACAGAGTAGCACTCAGCAGAATTGCCGTGAATAGGCAGACTATCACGTCATATCTGTACTTTGCAATGGGCATGAACTTAGGAATGTGCAATGGCATATAGTATGGACTTGCACGTCCCTGCAATTACCTGCAATTGCCTACAATAACAATCACTCACTCATCTGCTAGGGTCTTGATATCCTGGAGAAACTCATTCACATCCCAGTGTATACCGGAATATGCGACCCTCTTCCTCTGTTCCTTGTCGATGATGAATGTGACCGTTGAATGGCCTATCTCGTACTCCCCCAGGCTTTCCTCGTGAGGGTCGGTGTGGTTAGAAGAGTCAGACGAGCTCCCCTCAGTGACGCATGACAACCAGTCATCCTCCGGTAGCCCCCATCCTTCATCACACATGCAGTGGGAGCTGGACCCGGTTCCCATCACCCATCCCTTGCCATTGCAGTCCACCCCAGGGGGCATGCTGCTGATGTTGGCATTGCTTGCTATCCATGCTAGATGGGTGCTGGTTCCGACTTCGATTCCCGATAGGTTACCCGAATCGATCATTTCCCATGTCTCGTTAAGCGAATTCCAAGAGTGTAGTCCCCACGACCATGAGTCATTAGCAGTCCAGTTGCCAATGGTCCCATTGTCTATGTCATAGTGGACCCTTGCGTTCTCGACCAGGGCGAACGATGCGAACTCCCCTCCATTGCCGTAGCAAGTAAGGTTGAATGGGTCCTGACAGGGGTTGTCAGTCACTATCGAGGAGTTGTCCGGATTCAACACCACGAATCTCAACAAGGCCTCCTCAGGAGGGAGGCTGTTGGCTATGTGCTCGGCATCAACTACCACATTCCAATCATCCCAGACTGCCTGGATAACGGAACCTCTCTCATGAGTCAGATGGTTCCATTCGTAACCTCTAGCTGCAGTCCATTCCATGAGGTGGGAAGTGGTGTCCCGCGCGGGATCAATTGTTATTGATACGAACTCGACCATGTCTGCCTGCTCTCCGACATTCTGACTCATGTAGTCGAGGTTCGAGGAGATGATCAGGCAAACATCGGGACAAGTGGTGTAGATGAAAGCCACTACTACGACCTTCCCATCGAAATCTGATAAGGACACATCATCTCCAAATTGGTTCTCAAGCGTGAAGTCAGGGGCGTCGGGGGGGTCTCTGTATTCCGTGCCCAGAATCTCCAGATCCTCAGAACCAGAACAACCGGCCAATAGGAAGCATAACGCCAAAAGAGCGGCCTTGGTTGAATCACTCATTAGTCACTCCCTGAATCGGGAATATTTCCCTCTTCTTCAACTAAGCTCAATATGTCATCGAGTACTAACTCGGGATTCCAGTCAGTATCTCCCCACCAGACTCTCTGGTTCATATTTTTGTCAACGATAATGGTGCCCGTCGTGTGGTCCACCCAGTAGTCCAGAGGATGGTGGTTCGTCACAATTTCACCCTCAGGCTGCTGCGTGTCCTTGCCGCAGCCGTTGTTGTCCACCTCCTCTCCCTCTGGGGTTCCAGGGCAACTGTCGAACCCATCGGCAACACCATCATTGTCTTCGTCGGAGTCGTACGTCGCAAGGCCAACGTTGAAGTTCAGCCATACTGGCTCTAGGTCTTCCACGCTACCAGTAAGGTGCGGCCAATCCAACTCCCTAGTCTCGGCGTAATTTTGCAGAACGCTGGAGTTGTCAGTCCATGGGTCCACGGTGACTGTGAGAATCTGTACCGAGGTTCCGTGAAGATCTCCTAGCTCCTGTTCTATGAAGGCAAGATTTGCACTGACTACTGGACAGATATCAGGGCATCTTGTGAATAGGAACGCCACCACCACCACCTGTCCTTCGAATTGGGACATGGACACATACTCGTCCTTCTCGTCTATTAGAACGAACTCGCCCACTGTAATTGGAGGATTGATGTCCTCTCCGTAGAATTCGTCAACCTCTCCCTCAGAAAGGCACCCCGGTGCGGCTAGTAGGACGAATACAACTATCCAGGAAAACGCCTTATTCACTTCATTCCCTCCTTGCGAACCAAACTACTGCTGAGGCAGTAAATAGGATGATTGCGATGTTACGCAGGGAATCCTCCAAATCTTCGTCACCTTGCTTCTCCTCAGGTGCCGAACTTTCGTTGTTGAAGGTGTATCCTTGCGGGGGGCCTAACTCTTCGTGATAATCATGAATCACAGTCAGGTTCAGTGATCTCCATAGAGTTCCATTGGAGAAGACATCCAGATGGTAAGTCCCAGCCGACCACCTGTCAGCATCTAACAAGAAAGAACACTCGTCTTTGATCGAGGAAGAGTTGGATGGGGCGGTCTCGCATCTCTGGTCGTACACGCCATCTCCATCGAGATCGACCCTTATGGTCCGGTTTAAGTCAGCCACATTGTAGAAGGTCACTGAGTCATTCTGTAATACCTCCGCCTCGCTTGGCTGCATGCTAGAAACCCTCAAGATGATGGAGAAGTCATTCGCACCGTGTGCCGATGCTATTGGGACGAACAAAGAGATTGCTAGAAGTGCTGCGACTACGCCCACTCTCATCTTAATCATCATCTTCTATCGTCCAGAGGGCCGGATAGTTGTATCT
>PSPW01000042.1 GCA_004195615.1 Methanobacteriota archaeon
TCGCTCCTCGAGCTCGCCAGCCTGATGAAGGAGTGGGGAGGGACGCCCGAGCACACCTGGAAGTTCGCCGTATGGGACTACGAGGAGTGGCAGGGCAGCGGGTCCGCAGAAGGGGGCGGGATGGGAAGCCTGCACTTCGTGGAGAACCTGCCCGAGGGCGTGGAGATCGCGACCTACGTCAACCTCGACATGTACGGGCTCAACTGGCCCGTGGAGACTCAGGCCGCCAGCCAGCTCAGCGGTTGCGACGAGGACTACTACCACCTGTACCTGTTCACATCGCCCGTGGACGACTGGTCCTACTACACTGACAGGGGGCTCAACGTCACGAACGGCATGACGGAGAACGCCTCCGAGCTACAGTTCAGGCTGAGCTCGGTGATGTACAACGACCTGTCCTATCCGATGGAGTGGGTCAGGGTAATCGACGACACCAAGGGCAACTCCGACCATTACAACTTCATCATGCACGGGTGGCCAGCGACCTGGTTCAGGGGGATGCACGAATTCATCCAGGAGACCGGGGACACATGCGAGCAGTCTCCCAAGCACGCCCCCACCGACAGGGTCGACGTGCTCTACCAACTGTCGGGCGGGAGGTCGGGACTGGAGGCAGGAATGCAGACCGGATTGGATGCGCTAGCCCTTCTGATGTGGAGCGACGTCCAGGGGCAATGGTAGCAGGGATTAGTATCTGTTGCAAATTGTTGTAATTAACGGCACTAGCCTAGGATGGTGACCACCCATCTAAGAAACAGCGCCGAGGCTGCTCCAACGGCCAAGGATGGGGCGAAAGCAAAGCCGCTTACTGAACTATAGAAGAAGAAGAGCGCGAAGGTCAACAACAGGAAGATCCCGAAGTCCAGTGCCTCGCTCCTCCCAATTCCTGAGTGATTGATGATATGGTCCCTCTCCCTGATTGCGATCACCAAGACCACCAGCGTGACCAACAAGATGGCGTGGCCGACGAACCATCCGACAGAATCGCCGAAAACCGAGACTAGGTCATCTTGGAATGGCCCTAGAAGAGTGGAGGCGAGGTCGAACACAAAACTAGCGAGAGCGGTGATATTCTTGAATTACTCGCACTGGAAATCCGCATCAGAATATTACTCGTACCCCAGCGTCAAGTGAGCATCTCCGAATCTCTCCTCGTATGCCTCCTTGACTTGACTTGAGAAGTAATCCTTCCACTTGCGTAGCTTTCCTGTCGAAATATGCGGGTTTGAGGTGATTTGGTCTTCTCGCATCCTGTTCATGTCGTGGCTCCTGGCGATTTCCATGCACATTGGAATCGAGTCCTCTGGCATTCCTAGCCAACGGAATAGCTCCTCGAACGACTTGTCGAAATCTGAGACTAGCTCCTCCATCTTGATCGTCATGACGTTGTCGTTTTCCTTCCAATTGACCATCTCGTCAATGGTGATCCTGGCGAATCCGTCCATTTCGAAAATTAGTCCCTCGTCTTGTTCGAGACCCCGTATCTTCTCCTGATAGGAAATGCCTCCCAGTCGAGAAACAAAATTCTCCCTAGTCTGCATATCACTATGCGCTAGAGGCAAGGGAACCTGTGGGTGAGGGTAGCCCGGATCCGAAAAATCGGAATTAATGCACCACTTCTCTGAGCATCTCTGGTGGTAAAGGAAACCAGATACGATTACGTCTCTTGGATCCCGGATTATTCTTATTCCCCTTTTTCCGGAATCTAGAAACTCATTCGACGCAGTTCCGTGGATAACGTGCAGGAGGTCTGTTTTCGTTGCGATGTCTGTCGCAATCCCCCCCTCACTATTGTATCTCCAGCCGATTTTTTCGGTTGACGCCATTAGCACCTTCCTGCAGAGGACGGTTGCGACCTTGTGGTAGGTCAGGACGAAAACCGGCTCTGCTGGCTTGCTCCCCAAGGCCCTTCTAGCACTCAATATCATCTGCTTCGCAGTCCAAAGTCCCGGCAAGTACACGCAGATTCCCCATTGGAGCGTCCTGATGATTCAGAGATGAATGAATCGGTTTTGGATTTCTCATATCACGGAACGTATTCTTTCGTCTAGTTGTGAGGCGTAGTTCTCAGGTGTGAGGCCAAGCTCCTCGATCCTAGAAAGCCCGGATTCAGCCCACTTTGACCTTGTCTCGGGGTCTCTTGCTTCCAATATCGCCTTTTTCCAACCATCAAAATCCCCTCTAGCAACCAGCCTTCCATTCACGCCGTCCACTATGGTGTCTCGATACCCTCCCTCCTCAACAAAAACCGGAGGGACCCCCAATGCCATGGATTCTATCGGGGTTAGCCCGAATGCCTCCCCGTTGGCCAGCCCTATTACCGCGGTCGACCTCTTCATCAGAGTGGCCAACTCCACGCTGTCCAAGTTCGACAAGATCTGCACGTTGACTCCCTGCTTTCTTCCAAATGCCACAAGGCTCTGGTTCTCAGGCTCGCTTCCGCCCCCCACCCAGACCAGATCGACTGAGCATCCAACTAGATGCTCGACTGCTTCGAAGGCTCCCTTGAATCGGCTTATATTTCCAATGGAGACGACGTATTCGGAGTCATTTGACTCTCTCAATCTATCGATTATCTCGTCATCGTTTGCCGGGTTCTCCCTATCGAATTCGGATAGGTCTACTACTGGGAATAGGACTCCTCCCTTTATCCCGTATTCCTCCATTAGTTTGCCCGCGGAGTAGTTTGAATTGGCGCTGATGATCCATTTCTCGTTCTGCTTGAATCCTTGGAATGATGAGATTATCCTCCTTCGGTGATAGAAGGACTGGAGGGTGTGCACCACGTGTGCGCGCCACGTTCCTGTACCGTCCCTATTGAGGTGGCTTACGCTATCGAACACCCCAGACTTCGACTCGTGAAAGTGAAGATGCAGTGGCTTGGAGCTTGGGACCATGGAGGTGAAGTCCATTGATCCTGCTCCGGTGGCTAAGTGAATGGCGTCGGCCCATTCGATTAGTTCACTGAGACCTTCGAGATTCTGCCATGCCTTCCCAGATGTTCGGTCTTGCTTCGCGGAAATCTCATTCCAGATCCCCCCCTTCACCTCCCATTGGATTTCGGGGCAGAGAACTTCTATGCCCAGGAATTCTACTTGCTGGCGTTGGCTTTCCAGAATGTTGAGGCAGCAGAATTTCACCTCGAACTTTCTGCTCAACGCAGGGAGGTTGCGGAGGAGATCCCGGGCGGCTCCACCGTTTCTAACCATGGCTGCCTTGGAGACTAGGAGCCGTATAGCGCGCCCATTCATTGTCTTCGGGGGATTGTTGTTGATTTTTTGTTGTTCGGTAATAAGAATCTTAACAATTGTGCTCACATTGGAGTACGATATCGTAAATCAAGCAGAAGACCGACTCTTGGACGTGTAACTTCCTCAATTGGAATATCCAAACAACTCGAAGTCTTTCTTGTATCTTCTTGATGTCACTTCCCTGGTCTCATCGGAGAATAAATCGGCTGCGGATTTTCCAGATGACTTGTTCAAGACTGGTAGCTCTCCAAATCCGTACTTGGCCCTAATTCCTTCAAAGTCAGATGGGAGATTTTCGAATTTACCTATGAAATCGACCTTGTTTCCAGAAGCGAAAACTATCTTGTGTTGAGATCTGAAATGCCTGTCACTAATTTTATCGGGAATCTTTGACACCTTCCTCACGAACTCATCGAAAGAATCATGATTCTTCAAATAACCAAACAGATAGTTCGAGAAAATGAATGTCGACTCGTCTTCTCTGTTGAACTTGGCACGATAGCAGGATGCCAGTCTCTCATATGGATCTCGGACAATTGTGAAAACGAAGTACTTGCCTTTCTTCTTTGGAATTCTTCTGTGGGAGAGATGGGAGGTGTGTTGGTGTATCTTGACGCCCTCGGGTGGTGTGCCACAGATGGAGGTCTTGATCGACGAGCATGCTGATTTTGCCACACTGGCAAAAATTACTTCCTTTTCATCTAGTATTATGAAATCTGGAGAGTCCAGTTCGCCTCTAATGGCGGTCCTCGCCATATCCCTTAGGAAGTGGCGCATATTTTTCAGGAAGAGTTTCATTCATCGTCCTCCGGCCGCTCTCGACATCTCCAGAATGAGCATGTTATCCAAGAGGCGGGATTGGTCCGTTTTATGCCTATGCTTGACAAAGAACGGCTCAGTCACGATGAAAGTGAAATGATATGCCCCTACCGGAACAGTGGAGGCGTTGAGAGTGGATGTTTTCTTGGTCGGCGTTCCAAAGGCCGGCACCACTTGGTTGTCAAATGTCTTAGATCAACATCCTGGAATCGCACTTTCCGATCCTAAGGAGCCGAATTTTGTCGCAACACACAAAGGTACGTTCGAGAGGGACGGAGGTGAGCCTGATTGGCCCAAATACAGCGAATTCTTTTCGGGTAACGGACTGAAAATGGATGGATCTGTCCACACATTTGCCTGCCCCTTTGCTCCTGAGAGGATAAAATCCAACTTCCCCGATGCTCGATTTGTTCTGTGTCTAAGGGAGCCGGTAGCCAGAACCGTGAGCCACTGGAACATGGTTCGAAGCACTGGCGAGGACAAGGAAAACAACCGAAATTGGGAGGATTTCGAGGAGGCCTGGTTGGATGATTCATTGCGTGTTGACTCCATGTATGGGACTTCGATGAGGAATTGGTTGGAGCATTTTGATCTAGATAGATTCACGATAATCGATAGCTCGAGGATGAGGACCGAACCAATTGAGGTGGTCAGAGAGATCGAGGGCTTCCTCGGAATCGATGAATGGGACTATGATGTGAAGATGGACAGACACGCTAACTCGGCCTCAAGCAACCGTAAGACTACGGTGGTTGGAGCTATCGTGATGTTCGGTTTCTCACTGATTCCCGGGTTTGTCAAATCGCCAATCGTAAAGTTCCTGCAAAGGAGAGATTGTAATATCTACAGGTTGCCAATATTGAGTATGGAGGAAGAATACGTTCCATTGGATGGCCAGCATTATTTGACATGTGGTGAAGAATTATGCAAGGAAATTACGTTATTCAGTAGCTTGACCGGTTTCAATCACTCGGACTGGGAAAGCCAGATTCAAGGTCGAATAGAAGCCTGTTCCGAGAATGGGAGTGAATAACTTGGTTTCACTTGCTGATGCTGGATGGCTCATCTCGAAGGCTGGGTTGGGAGATCTGGAGTCGATTACACCACTAGAAGGGGGTTGGGCCAATACCAACTTGCATCTTACTCTGAAGGATGGGTCCTCTTTCGTACTAAAGGCATGGTCTGCAAACACGGTTGAAAAAG
>PSPW01000043.1 GCA_004195615.1 Methanobacteriota archaeon
TGTCAACAGTTGGGTTGAATAACCTCCCCCGAGCATGGTCGTTGCTCGGAGATGACATGTTGGCACCAAGGGAACATTGTGTGACTAGCGAATATATTCCGAGGGGCCCCTTTCCAACTTGGCTTCTGGACCACTTAATCCGCCAATCATCGGACTCCACCCCATTCCTTTCCGGAGGACCCTCGAGAATTATAGTCATCTACCCAAATGAAAACTCTCGTAGACAGGTCATTTCCAAACTCAATCACAATCTCGCAGTTGAAAGCAACCTTCACCACACAGTAAATTCTCTAATCCAGTCGTTGGTGGCAGACTTTCGCCTTCCCAGGATTTTATCAAAAAGGGGTTCTCTAGACCTAATTATTCATGAAGAATGTAGGATTGAAGCTAAGAAACTAGGCTTTCCACTTATCAACCCTCTACCTTCAATGACTTGGGGCAGGGGAAAGACCCAATCTCTTTCTGATTTATTCACAACTCTCTCTAAGGAAAACTCGATTTCAAAGTGGAAAGGACCTGGAGCCGGGACCTTCTCAGAATTAATCAGAAGGGTAGAGAAGAAGCTTGGCGGAACTCATCCAGAGATGGCTGTATTGAGGGCGATAGAAGAACTAAGAAATGGAACTCAACCGTTTTCTTTCTTGGATGTTGATGGAATAATAATGCTAAATCAACAACCATCATTTTCAAAGTCTCACTCAGATTTGTTGTTGAAAATTTCTCATATTCTCCCAATTCATCAATTAGTATATTCGGGCAACTTTCGACTTGGTCATCATGGAAAAATGCTACTAGACGAATATCCAATTAAGGATTCAAGAAAATTACCAATCTGGATTCCACCCCATGAAATTGAATCAAAACCCCCAGTTAACACAGTCTCTAGATTTCTTATCCAGAGAGAGGCACATTCTATTGACGCATCGATAGATATCGCCCGCAGTAGATTAAACAATAGTCCGGATGATATTGTATTGATCGTAGACCCATCTTTGGAAGAGAATCGATATCGCTGGAATCGCTCATTACGAGATATCGGAATTAATCTCGGACAAACAGAAATCCCTTCAACTACACATCCACTTGGAAACTGGATCAAAATCCTCGCATCTATGCCCCACGGTCCGGATGCCTTCTCATTTGAATCACTGAAATCTATCTCAAATCAATCAGTTGTCAAAGTATTCGATAATCCCAATCCCCATCCTAATGACTCCTCAATTAACCCCGTCGTAGACTTGGAGGTCCTATCGAGAATCGCTAGAGATGATCACATCTTGGGAGGGCCAGGAACACTTTTGAAATGGCTTCAATCTCTATCAAGAGAATACTCCGAAGAATCAGAGCCGAACCGTAGAGAATCTACTCAATGGTGGCTTCTATGTTTGGCTAATTCACTCACTCCCCTTCTAAGTGAGGCAGATAAGAAGGCACTCCGAGAAAGCGAAATTAGAATTGGATGCCATTCTGGAGTAGAACTCCCATTGTCAAATACACAATCTTCAGGAGATGAATGGCTATTCCATATCCTCAGGACGATAGAAACAGAGTCATTGATGGAACTAAACCAAGGAAATTCTCCTTCTATTGCCAGTGTGCAGCAAACTATCCTTGAAAGCCATCGAACTCTTAGAGAAATGCAATCTGTAATGTCTCATACTCCGCCGTCACTTGGAATTGATTGGGCCGATGAAATGATTTCAATTCTAAACTCTACACGAATAGCTGCTAGAGGCGTCAATTCGAAGCAGAGAATATTGCTGCATACGCCCTCAGATTCAATGGGTTGCAATGCAGATTTGACAATATTGACACATTTGTCTAGCAATTCATGGCCACTCAAGGTCAAAAGAGTGCCATTCTTGGGAGAACAAGAAAGGCACACAATGGATGTTCTAAGGCCAGATGGCCCAATAAGAGATGCCCGACACCACTTTATGAACCTCATATATTCTGCAAGTGAAACCATTATCCTAGACCCTGAATCTGACGACTCTTCACCTCCAGCAGCCCCTCTGAGAGAGTATACATCAAATCCAAACCATGATTTGACTACAATATATCTGGAGAAACAAAGAATAAGCCCGATCAGCCCAAAGGATTTCAGACAAAAAGACGGAAAAAGAATCATCAAAGGGGATGTTCCCTATAGGGTTCCAATTAATCCGGATTCTATTTCTATTTCGTTTGATGCACTAATGCACCAAGAATTATTGAGAAGACAGCCTTTTCGTGCAAGTCCTGACGATGGCTACCTTCCCGAGGCACTGATTCCCTACCTTGTTTCAATAGAAAAAGAAGATTTGTTGAAGCTCAAGGTACCAAAGAGTATCGACCCACCGAGGAATAACGAAACGTGGCCCGTTGTTGGAGGGTTATTTGGTCGAAGCAGGACACCCTCTATCGATCCAAGGCCATTGAAAACCAGACCTATCGGATTAATAGAATTCGACTCCCGAAATGGGCACGGGAAAGGGGCAGAGCAATCAGTTAGCATATGGTCCCCAACCAGGCTCCAGGACTGGATAAGATGCCCTAGGATGGGCTGGCTATCAAGGGAGATAGGAGCCAATAAAGATGACGTGATTACAGAGGATTTAGACAACAGGACCCAAGGAATCCTATTGCATAATGTCCATTATGACGTGATTTCCAAGGTACTTGGATTGGAGATTGGAAAAGAGAAGCAAATCGATACTAACTCACCTATGTCCATTATAGAATCAGAAATAGATGAGTCAGAACTAATGGAAATCGCACTCACTTCCTTAGATTCTAGGGCACCTTGGCTCGAAAGAACTGATGCAGTATCAAATCAGCGACTTCGCTCCTTCACCGGCTTGAGTCGGAATGAGTGGAATAGTTGGCTTGCTAACCCGAAACCTGTACCAATTTCAGGGAGGGTTGGAGCTATAGTTAGATCAGAGAGGGGGATCGGCGATTCGGCACCAATTTGCTTGGAATGGAGCATCGGAGAAAACGTACAAGGTGGGGCGGAAATCTCACTCCCAAATTGGATTGATCGAGGCAATGAGATACTTCCATTCCGAGCGCATGGATTTATTGATCGGGTTGATTTACTACCGTTTGACAAAGATTCTGAAAAGTGGCAAGATTCTGAAGGGAACGACTCTGTAGCCCCTATCAGGATCAATGGAACAGATTGGAAACCAAGGAGACTAGTCGCAATACGCGATTTAAAGAGCTCCGATACTAAGAAACCGATCGATAGGCACAAGACCGCACTTCTTGAGGAAATACAACTCGCCATATATGCCCGTTCTTGGGAATTGAGCCATCCAGGAGATTTGGTAGTAGCAGCTGGGATTTCCGTGATTGGGCACAATACTGAGCATTTTCTTGAGAAATCAACTCTTTTTGCTAACAAATCACGAAAAAAGATTGGGGAAATTACTCAATTTTCATCTGAGATGCATAGATTCCCAAATGAGGGAATAAATCCCAAGAGTGACCCCTTCAGGGCATGGCTCTCTCAACGTCTACTTACAGCATCGAAAGCTGCTGAAATGGCTTCTTCTGGTTCTGTCAACCCCACACCTTCAGAGTCCTCATGTAAATTCTGCAAGGTTAGCAACGCATGTCATGCAAGGATTGAGGTGGATTGAATATGAGACTAAACACTGCCCAGACTCTTGCGTTAAATCTTGATTCACATATAGTAATTGATGCCGGAGCTGGTACGGGGAAAACCAGCACCATTATTGAAAGAGTGATTGAACACTATCTCACAGAGGATCAAAGAGCTACCAGAATCCTTCCAGTTCCTGAGAGGCCTAGTAGGCTAAGAGGTGGGATGATTTCCTCGACTCCAGCAGAAAGAACAGATTTACGAGAATGGGGAGGCCTCCTTCCAGGAGAAGTCGTTCTCATTACCTTCACAAACAGAGCATCAGACGAGATGAAGGACAGACTCAGATCAAAAATAATGTCTTTGGGCCCGGGTTCAAAGGGAATTAACGATGAATCTCGGACTGACCCTAGGATTAGGGATGAGGGCTTCGTAGAACAGCTCCTAACCTTACTTGATGATGCTCCTATTGGCACAATCGACTCTTTCCTAAATCGATTGACTGCCCCTTACAAGTGGAAACTAGGAGACTCTCTGAGCAGGGGCAATATATCAGATACAGGACGAATACTAATTACAGAACAAGCAATGAAGACAATGTGGAGACTTTCGAGTTCTCCTTCTAGGATAGGGGACGCTGTAGACGCCGGAATTCCGGGAAAAATAGCAACTCAAGTAATCGAGGCTAGAGATAGACTGTCCATCTATTACTCAACTCATTGGTTCGCAAAAAACGTTCTAAGATCACTGGCTGCAAACTCCGTCTTCTTGTCCGAAGCTTCAAGGAAAATTATGGATGAAAATGGAAGAGTTGAGCCCGCATCAATTCGTCGGATGTTGCTTGATACTATAGAAGAAGAAACGATACATGAGCATGCAAGGAAGGTGCATAATTCGATTGGAGGAATCTGTGAATTGATTAAGGAAAATCTGCCTCTCCTAGAGTTAACAAAGGGAAAGGGATGGGAGGGGGATACTAGGATAGATTGCTTGGACTCCTTGAATGAGAGCGGCCCCCCAGAAGATACTTGGGAGACTCTAATCTGGCTTTCGCAAGTACTTGACTGCACAGTTACCCAACCATCACGATTGAAAAAAGAAATGACGTTTTTTCCCAATAACCACTTTCCAGTTGATTCATGGGAGGCAGGAATCACGAGACCGTCTCAGATTTCTGACAAAGTATTGAAGAAAAAATACCAGGAAAAATTCCGTAACCACAAAGAAGGATTGATTTATCTATGGAACGGATCTCAAAACTCATTCGTCCTTCATTTAGTCAAATTGTCAATGTTTCTTAGCGATAGCAGACCACTACACGCATCAGAAGATTGGCGTCGAACTTCTGAACCATTGCCCATGCCCATTCCAGAACGACTAGATTCTAGTCCATCCGACTTCCATTACTCTATGGATGCAGAGATATCCAATTTACAGGATTTATATCTATTACAACTAGGATTTAGGGGAATAATTGACAAAATACGACTTTGATGACATCCAGAGGTTTGCTGGAGATTTACTACTAGCAAATTGCCCAGAAGTATGCAGGTCTTTTTATCCAAATTCTGTGCAGAAAGCCCTCGATTCATTGAAAGATAGAGCATGGAGGGATGATCACATCCATTCGGCATTGAGAATCATTTCAGCCATCGAGTCCAATTCAGAAAAGTCAGACGATTATTACAATGGAATCGCTGCCGTAAGAAGGGACTTAGAAGAGCGATTCTCGATTCTTCAAAGTATCCGGAGAAGGTACAGGGCATTCATTATTGATGAAGCACAGGACAATTCTCCACTACAATGGAGAATACTATCTAGGCTTTGGGGGGAAAGAGAGGCCAATGATGATGAGAAACCACCTCCGGAAACCCCATGGCAACCGACTGTGTGTTATGTCGGTGATGTAAAACAGAGCATCTACGCATTTCGTCAGGCCGAGGTATCTGGATTCAGAGATTTCGCTAACATTTTAATGACAATCAACGATCATGAGTTATCGACAGTGAAGGAATTAACACGCAAACCAGTGTTGAGGAAGGAATCGGAAAGCAGGAATCCACGAAACTCATCTAAATTTACCATTACAAAGGGCTCCGAATATACCACTGAAGCAGGTCGGCATTTGGTGAAATGGATTCCATTCGACGCACCTGAAACTGGCAATAAAGCCTCAGTAGTACATGCCAAAGAGGTAGAAAATAGGAAGAGGGGATTGATTACACTTCGTGTGAATTATCGGACAAGCGGTGGAATGATAAGGGCAATGAATGAATGGTGGGAGGACATCTTCTCGAACAAATACAATGACATCCCAGGTGGAAACTACTATGCCAATAGCCAGCTTCTATCTCCATGTGATGATAAGTTCAACTCAAGAGGCTCAATTGAGTGGATTTGTCCAATCAATTCCGAAGAAACAGGAAACCCAGGAACAAATCTGGACGAACCGATAGACCCCTTTGGTTCTTCGAAGAGGGATCAGTTGGACAGGCAGGCAATGCTAATTGCACTTCGAATTAGAAGCCTAATCGATGGTTCGCCAGCGCGGGTAATTTCCAAAGAAGAAGGCTGGAAAAGTATAGATCCAGAGGAGCCAATCAAACCCAAAGACATCATGATCCTTCTACCTACAAGACCGAGGATCAGGGAGGCCATTGTTAGACAGTTGCGAAACCTGGCAATCCCCGTACAGGTCGACCAAGAAGGCGGGTTGCTAGAACGTCCAATTGTCCATGCACTAAATGGACTCCTTCAACTAGTTGCCCACCCCACTTCAATTCACTACGCCACTTGGGTCTCTCGTTCTGGGTTAATTGGAATGAATGACGAAAATATCCAGAATTTCTTTAGAGAAGTAAAAGATGACGAGGATCTTCTTCGTAGGCTGGCCAATCATTCAATCAACTCCCGACAGCAATCATTAGTTGAAAGATGGTGCAGGCTTGCCAGCCAATCTAGAATCATCGACATATTGGAGGAAACTCTGGAGTTCTCCGACTTGCTCACTGCTTATCCGGACGACTCATCACGTCAGGAGGCCGACCAATTTGTCGATGTTGTTCGTGAGATTTCATCAGAGGCCGGAGGAGATCCGATTGTCATAGCAGATAGTATCCGAGAAATTATGGAAAGCGGCTCAAATTCACTACAAACCCATTCTATTCCACCAGGAGACTCAGTCAGGATGATGACCATTCATAGCGCAAAGGGGCTTGAGGCTAAGGTGGTAATTTTAGCTGATTTGTTCTCACAGAGACAAACTAATATGTCAAATGAGTATTCTAACAGACTAATTGTAACCCCGGAAATTTTCGCAGGGAAACCCAATCCCTGGCCTTCACAAGGGACACCAAATTCAGCCATCTGGGATCATGCAGCAATGCTTCACAAGTCGAGAAAGATTGCAGAGGCAAGGAGATTGCTATATGTCGGGGCAACTAGAGCAGAGGAGAAGCTGATTATCGTCGGCTCATCTGGAGCGACCCATACCGAAAAAGGACCAAATCTTCTCTCCACAAGAATTCCTTGGATTACTGGAAAGGACAACTACAACGAGGGCAAACCTCAATTGGGGCAAATGTGGCTCAGATCTCTTGCTATCGGTTCCGCCAGGAGATCAGAAACATCATCTCCTTGGATTCCCCCGAATGATGATTCCAATGAAGTGATGCTTGAACCAGAAATGCTGATTCTGGATGCGTTTCTCGGCTCATCTGGAGAATTAGGGATGGCAATTTTCCATCATCCAGACTGTTTCTCCGAAATTGTCGATTGGGACAAACAAGTCATTACGACCAAGACAAGAATACAAAATGTCAGTAATTCTTCGAATTCTGTTTTCAATGAACCCGAGAAACATAACATCAGGAAAGACGCATCGGTGACTGTAAGAGTCAGTCCAAGTAACCTAACTGATTTCCAAGATTGCTCTCGCCGTCATTGGTTGGAGACTAGAGGGGGAATGACTTCCAAGGTAATTTCAATAAATTCACAAACAACCAAAATTGGAGAAGAATCAAACAGATTCAACAAAGCAATTTTCGGAACAATTTTCCATAGAATCTTGGAAATTGGAATCGGTAATCCGGGTGCAGGACAGGAGGGCCCAAGCACACCTCTGCTAAATTCGTGGACCATGCCTCGTCCTAATCGAATACACGATGAGGCGATTCACAAAACTGTCTTTCAGGAGTACCTGCCTCCAGGTTCAGACAAAGAAAAAATGGCGAGGCTGGCCTTAATAATGGCCAGACGAATCAATGAAGGTGCTCTAGGAAAATTAATCTCTGGAAAGACGATTAATGGCCATACGCTAGAGGGTCTAAGGACGGAATTCCCATTTCAAATCACTCTGCCTCTAGAATCGGATGGAATTCCACAAACACGTTGGACTCCTGAGGGAGATCAACAACTCTCAATAATTGAATCATCAATAATTGAGACTAGTGGAATAATCGACCTTGTCCTGTGCACTAAGACAGACGACGGTGATTCGACAATTAGAGCTGTAGATTTGAAAACAGAGGAAGCAGAAAGAATCGAAGAACACGAAAAAATAGGACTTCTAGAGTCAATCGGCAATAGAACGATTACCCCCGAATGCGATTCAGAGAAAGAAATCCTAAACAGACATAGGATGCAATTGGCGCTATACTATAGGGCATTAGAGGTTACCGAGCTCAGTAAGGAGAGCTTGGGACTTCCTTCCAGGAAAGTCCTACCTCCTGCAATATTGATTGGAGTAACAGGAAGGATTGTTGAATTTCCCAGAAAGCTTCTGGATAAATCGCTAGTGGAACTAGATGAACTTCTTGAAAGATCGGCAATTATGGCAACTAAGGATGAATTACCAATTTCTGAATTCCCTCGATTGGGACACAAAGATTCGGTAATCTGCAACAATTGTCCATTCAACAGAGGGACTATGCCATTCTGCGGTCCAATAGGTGATTAACGAATAGAAGAGTCCTTGAGCAAACTCTTCACCAACGTGACATGGCATTAGACCTAGGACATTTGATGAACAGAAGTGATGAGATATGGGAGAACTCAATTCTACCCAGCCTATCTGAATTCATAGAAATCAAGGCACTCTCTCCTCTATTTGAGCCAGATT
>PSPW01000014.1 GCA_004195615.1 Methanobacteriota archaeon
TATACGGGCACCTCGATGCAGCCTCGATTGAAGGGAAGACCGTCGGCCAGAAAGTGAGTGCGGGCGAAGTAATCTGTTGGATGGGAGACAATCATGAGAACGGCGGCTGGGAGCCACATCTGCACTTCCAGCTCTCTCTGGTCGAGCCTGAGACTCATGATCTCCCTGGAGTGGTCGCGCCCGAAGACAGGCAGCAGGCGCTGTTGGACTACCCCGATCCAAGGCTTGTTTTGGGGCCGATCTATTGAACAGAGGCCAAGTGGGACTTCAAGGATTCAATTGCTGGCATGTCAGAAGGATCTTCTCTAGTAAGAACAGCTAGTCCGATTGATATCCAGTCAGAAACATGGGCTGCAAACAGGAGCCTTTCCAACAAGGATTCGCCTTCGCACTCGATGACCCACGTTGGTGTCGCCTCCACCTCATCTAGCATCCACTCGATTCTAGAATAGGTCCGCGGGTGAAGCCCTTCACATGATAGCAATAGCAGAGCACTATTCTCAGAGGCACTGCCAGTCCAGGCTACGATCTCATTGTGATTCATCTCGGGCACCTCCGTTGCTCTAGCGAACTTGGCTGAGTTCTCATTGAGTTGGCACGAAAAACGGTAAGCTGCAGGTCCTAAGCAGGTTGGTGAGACGATGCCCAACTCCTTTCCCACTAGGGAACGAGAAAGCGTGGCCGCCATGCCAGAGTTTCCCGACAAATCAGCATCGGAAGACACTATAGAGAGACGCTGGAGCATTTCTGTGATTTCTTCCTCACTGGGTTCAGGGAGGAGGCCAAGGGACCAGCAGGCAGAGAGTTGCTTACCGAAAATATGTCCGAAGGCGGAACGGGGCATTTGCCCCGATGGAACATTCAGACACACTGATTCTTCGCTTTCGGCCAAAACCTCCTCCAACTCCCCCCCTGAGCAGATTCCGACGATTGTTCCTCCTCCGGATATTGCCTCTTTGACGGCATCTAGGGTCTCCTCGGTCCCACCCGAGTAGGAAGTGGCCAATACTAGCCATTCTGGTCCCCACCAACTGGGTAAGCCGTAGTCCCTCCATACGACAAAAGGAAGGCCCCCCGAATCATCGGATAGTGCCTTCAGGAACAGGCCGCCTGCGGCTGAACCACCCATCCCGAGGCATATCACCCCGCTCCAATCGCAATCTTCGCTCATTTCCATCTCAGCGGAAATGGCCGCTCCTAGGTCGTCTACGAACTTCCTAGTGAAACCGACCATGTCCCTGCGATCGTACTTCAAAAGAAGTTGATTGAAGTCGGGCTCGCTCATTTTCTACCTCCTTTGCCGGATAATGGCAGTGCTAGCCACATTCCATCTATGAAGCCGATGCGTAATTCCTCAGACAGACCATCATCATCGTATGGAAGGGCAACGGTGGAGACTTTGTAGTCAGAGGGGTCCATGAATTCGGCAGCAGAGCTGTCCCGATTGAGGACTTGTACAATCCTCTGTTCTGATCGAGCGCAAACTACGCTGGAAGCCTCCATATCTCGCCATGTGGCTCCGGTCCTCTCGAATCTGTCCACCTTCCTTAGAATTGGGCCGTTCTTCTGCCAGCTATCAACAATCCAGAGTGATTTCTTGAACCTGACTGCATCTCCGATGGAGTAAGCTGGCTTTCTGTAACTGAGTGTCAGTCTTGTGACTTCGACTCCCTCGTTGACCCCAATCACTGTTGGACTCTCCTTGACCGAACCTCCGAATGATTTGGTTAGTTTTCTCCCCCAAGTCCTTGCGAGGCTTTTGGAGCCCATTTGGAGATCCCAACCACCCGTTACTGGCCCTTCTTTTGAGATGAAGAACATGGGATTTGGCTCCATCGACTGTAGCAACTCGTCCAAGGTGGACCTGAGGCTGGAAAGCTCTTTTTCGTTCAGTTTCCTCCCTGCGGATCTCAGTTGGACTATTGCCTCGAAGTAATCGCCATCCTTTCTTGCGCAGGGGGTGCATACTGCATTGCTAGTCTGCAGTAGAGGTGAGTGCGAATCACGGAATTTGTAACCGTCAATGGTTCCGGACACATCGACATGCAACCTGTTTGTTCGCGGGTCTATTTCCTGGACTGAGAAGTCTACTGTCACCTTCTTGGCCCGCTCATCCAGTACTAGATTATCCCTAATCCTCATATCTGCTATTGCATCTCGGTCCATGGAGGACCACCCGCCTCTGATTTCGAAAGAGTCGCACTTAGCGCAGCGCATCTGCTGAATTGTGTCAGGCATCTTCGAGAGGATCGTTCGCTTCCTGAGACAGGCCTCACATAGCCTGCCTGTGGATAACGGAGGATCGGCTCCACAAGTGATACAAAAGGCCCCTCCAGACATGCGATTACCAGTGCTCCGCTCAGACGCCCCGTTAGAAGGCTTCCTAGAGCGTTTGGAGTCATTCCTCGTAATCAGAGACTGGCTTCCTGTTGATCTGCCTTTTGAGATCAATGAGGATAGAAATCCTACTGAAGGAATAGTATCCAAGCATAAGTGACAGCAGGGCATAAGTCACCATGGCTGCAATTTCTCCAGTCAATCCATCCCCTCCCTGTCAATCTCCCTGTTCAGTACCTCTAATTCGCCTCGCAGGGTGTAGATTGAGTAGTTTAGCAAGACCAAACCGATGAATAGAATCATGAATGAAACGGCTCCGAAGCCCATGACTTGCAATATTTCCGGATCAAACCCTGTCTCTTCCGACTCCCTAAGAATCACTTCGGGATGTCGATTTGTCCAGATGGTGGTGGCAGCCGCGGTAATAGGCACCAGAACGAAACCGAACAACCCTACGGCAGCAAGGGTGTCTCTGGTTTCTTCCCCATCGGGTTGACTCCTTAGTGACATTACGAGAAACAATGCCACAGAAGTCAGCAGAGCGTATGTGTTTAGTCTCACATCCCCCCAGTCCCAAGGTACACCCCACTCGGCAGACCCCCAAATGGGGCCAGATATTACCACTCCCATGCCAAAGAGCAACCCAAGTTCCGAGCCAATGACGACCATGCTCCAACCTCTCTCAGAGCGCTTGACATACCATGAAACAGAACCAAGGAAGAGTAGACAAAAGGATAGGAATGAAGACCATGCGAAAGGGACATGCCAGTAGAGAATCCGGTATGCTCCGGGAGCGTTCCAAGAGTCGGAATCGACCAAGGGGGCTTGGAAGAAGCCGAGGAAAGCCGTGATTGCCGCGCATGCCATCCCTAAAACCGTAATAGTGACTGCGGAGTCTCTGTAATCGCTCACATGACTGCGAAAAACAACACAGTCATGAATGCTGTTGGTCAGTAATCTGGAATCATCACGGCTGCTAACCATACTAGGGCAGAGATAAGGCTAGCCACTATGCAATTTACCAGTGGTTCATGAATAGATAATCCCCATGTCATCCCCTCATCAATTATGGAAGAAAGGGCATCAGTCAGTTCAAGGAATGGCCAGACCAGGACGACTAGTAGCAGCGGCACTGGAGCGGCAGAAGACCTCGAAAGGTCAGCAACCAAGAGGTGTAGAGCTGTGGCTGCTATCGCTAGGTCCATCATGGCGAGAGCTGGGATCCACAACCACAATATGACTTCAGAGGAAACTTGATCGTCGACTGAACCAGAGAGGACAAACCAAGACAAGTATGTGACTGGTATTGGCAATAGTATCGATGCACCGGTAATGGAGAACGCTGGTCTCGACATCGGTCCGGCTACAGCATTCCACCAGCGACCGCAGTCGGACTCGGAGAGTCTGGACACTAGTGCTGGGGATGAGATCGAAGCAATGAATGCCGGAGCGAGTATCAATGCTGCTTGAAGACGGCTGTCAATATCCTGAAGGTCGTGATCCATTATCAAAGCATATGAGAGAAGAATTGCAACGATAGCAGGTGTTGCTCTGCCTACTGTTTCTATCGGGTTACGTAGCTCCATCCTCATCGACCATCGAACTAGGGATGAAATTGGGCTTTGATCACTGGTTTGACCGATTCCGGGCAATTTCGAGGGTTCGCCGGATGAATCTCCGGGGACTTCGCTCAGGGACTTGTCCTCAATGACTAGGACCCTATCGGCGCAGGATGAGAGTTCTTTGTCGTGAGTTGCCATCAGAATTGCATGATTCATAGAAGATAGTGCCCTAACCCAGCCTCTCAATGTCACCTTCGCAGATTCGTCCAAACCCTCGGATGGCTCATCCAAAAGGACCACTCTAGGAGACTGACTAAGCGCTGCAGGGGCCAACCCACACAAAATAGCTAGTCGGCGTCTTAAGCCCCCAGATAGATGGGCGACTCGGTCGTTCGACCTATGTCGGAGCCCCCAGTGGTCCAAAAGCTCCAAGATCTGCTCAACGTCCGAAGAAATGCCTGCAACTGAGAGAGAAACTACCATTCTCTCGAATACTGTCTCGTCGCCACATATCCCTCCTTTCTGAAGTGTCAATCCCATTGGAGGAGGTGGATTTCTCCTACCCTCTGAATCTCGAACCACAGTCAATTCATCCCCCTCGTGCCAGATTACCTCTCCTGACCTCAATGGCAAGATTCCTGCAAACGCCTCGATCAAGGTCGTCTTTCCAGCGCCATTCTCTCCCATCACGGCAACGATCTCTCCCTCCTCAAGTGTGACCGAAGCCCCTTCCAGGACCTTGAATGGACCTCTGTGTACATCGATCTCCTTTACTTGAGCCAGAGGTGATGAAAGCATATTGTATCGGCAGGGGACTTTCATATTGAGTGTTCCATTACTACGAATCCCTCTTTAGAGCAATCATCTGGGCCCAAATAATGGCCAGGGACTTCGACTTTCTCTGGAGCCAGGTAGAGACGATCGACTTTCTCTGGATCGCGATTCTATTCGTGGTTGCAGTTGGACCCTTGGCCTTCGCTGCTAGGAAAGGGGATAGTTTGGCGCTTGCAATGGTGCTTTCACTTCTTCTTGTACACTTCGTCCAGTACTTCTTGTCGATTTTCGAACACAGTCTATTCAATTTCTATCCCATCGATATTTTCAGCGTAATCCCTGGTTTGATTAAAGAGCCGGCACACCTCCATAGGTTGATCACATCGGCATGGCTGCATGCCGACTTTGTGCATGTTCTTGGGAACGTCCTCGTAATTGCAATGGCAGGAGTCCCACTGGAGCAACGATTAGGCCCAAGAAGGTGGATCGCAGTGTACTTCATAGGCTTCCTAGGGGGAAACATTGCGTGGATCTTGTCACATCCAAATTCATATGTCCCAGCGATTGGGGCTAGCGGGGCTGCATTCGGACTTCTGGGAGCATACATGGCTTGCTGGCCGGATGATAAGATCGAATTCCCGCTAATTTTTCTCATCAGGGCATGGCCTGTGTGGCTGATCGCTTTCGTTCGACTTGGCCTAGAGATTTTCCAGATGTACTCGATTCAGAGTGGAACTGCTGGAGAATCGAACATAGCCCATATGGCGCATATTGGTGGATTCTTCCTGGCTTACATACTTGCGAGACCCATAGCAAGGGGGGCTCCAAGCCCGGTAGGCGAGATAGGTATGCCTAGTGGGGTTTCTTCGTTGTCGAACGAGATTAGAAAGCAGGCCACTGCTAGAATGGGGGACTTGAGAGAGGATCCTTGGGAATCTGCAGGAAAACATTTGGAGGGTAGAGCTGCTAGGATACTATCCAGATTGAGGGATGAGGGTGACGAGCTCGAGACGAGAAGGGCTTGGCTAGAAGAGTTGGCTGAGCACACAATTTGCCCTGTTTGTGATGGCGAAGTAATCGCTATCGACGATAGGGGCGTATACAAGTTAAATTGTTCCCGGTCCCCGAATCACATTAAGTGGCCATAAGTGAGAATCTAATGGGCACTTACAGGTTGGAGTTATACAGGTCTTGACATTGGCTCTCTTAGAGAGCCATGGCCAGAAGTCCAAGAAAGTTGTTCCCGCTTGCCATCGCGATTTTGTTTTTCTTGCTGGATGTGCCCATCGGGGCTGCGCATGTCCCCGATGGAGAAAATACCAATTCGGCAGTGGTTATTGAGGAGGTATCTCCATCCATTCCAGCATTCCTCTGCGGAGTAGAAGAGTGCCTGAAGGACCGGGATCTCGACTACACCTCTCTCGATTCCAGCCCTCCTGCGATGGAATTCGGCTGGTGGCATGGTTTCTGGTCTGACTCGGACTCCAATGGTTTCGACGACAGGCTTCAACTAATCGTGGCCGGAGAAAGGGAGTCCGTCTCTGTGACCTCAATCATAGGTGATGACGGTAGAGGCACAGTTGCGATAATTGTACACTATGCGTGGCACCCGGGTGACTCTGACATCGATTCCTTGAGGAAAATCATCGGGCAACATGGCTGGGAAGAAGAAGAATCTTGGTTCATGGTAATGGATCATCTAGATGCCATTGTCCTAGATCACGTCCCAGTAAGTTCACTGGTCGATATCTGGAGTCTCGAGGGAGTCGTCCTCGTCGAGGAACAGAATGTAATTGTGCCATATCTGGACAAAGCGACGAAGGGTTCCAAGGTGAGGGAATCTGGAATATATGACGAAACATTGAGAGGACTTGGTTACCATGGTTCGGGCAAAGTTATCGCAATTCTTGACACTGGGGTCGACAATGAGCACTTCTCCCTGGATGATTTCTCGGACAACAATAAGGACAACACAAAGGATCCGGATGACATAGAGGATCCTAAGTGGGTCGGAGGTTGCGATGCAACCGGCATTGGTCAATCGGGATGCAATGATGAGGATCCCGATGATGGAGATGGTCACGGGACGCATGTTGCGGGAATAGCACTCGGCACCGGTGACTCGAGTCGCGTGAATCAGGGATACTCCCCTGGTTCTTATCTGGTTGACGTAAAGGTCATGGAGGACTATGGCGGAGGGAATTCGCAATCAATACTAGCTGGCATCCAATGGGCTATCAACAACAGAGACACCGATTGGGGCAATAACGTATCTAGTAGAGGGATTCACGTCTTATCCATGTCCTTCGGCCGAGCTAGCTCTGCGGTTGGAGACAACAACGAAGATGGTTCATCCGCCGAGGGGAGTCTTGTCAATCAGGCCTCAGAGAGTGGTTTGGTCTGCGTGGCCGCAATTGGGAACGATGGGGCGAATAACGTAAATTCAGTTGGGGCGGCGGACACTTCAATCACCGTTGGGTGGCTAGATGACAAGAATACCATCGAACGTAGTGATGACTTGATTAGTTCAAACTCCAACTATGGACCGAGAACAGATGATGAAGATGGGGACTCATGGGATGAGATGAAACCATGGGTTGTGGCGCCGGGTTCGAACATCAACTCTGCACAGCACGCTGAATCATCTGGCATAATTCCTGGTTCGGAAGTCAACAGAGCCAGTGACGACTACACACAGTTGTCCGGGTCAAGCATGTCAACTCCTGCAGTAGCTGGACTTGTGGCAATAATGCTGGAAATTGGTGAGATGCGTAAAATGCCATTCATGGAGGAGGATGAGCCCGGAATAGAGAGGTACGAGGCAATCAGGAGCTTCCTCGCAAGTGGCTCTGAGTTCAGGAATGAATGGGGTGTAGACGAGACATGGGAGGACAATAGCTGGAACACTAAGTATGGATTCGGCATCATTGATGGTGGCGGAATTGCCAGCCAAATGTTCGGTAGCGGGGGTGTAACCAACGATACGGGGGGACCGCAATCACCTCAAGAGGGACACTGGGTAGACATCGAGAGTCCTGCGGCTTACTCGTGGCTTGTCGAAGGGGAGTCATACAACCTGCGTGGCCACATTAACGAGCACGGTGAGAACAATGGGACAATAGAAGAGGTTGTTGCGAAAGTAGAAATGAAGTTCAAGAAATCCCCCAATACGCCCAAAGAGAAGTTGATTCTAGTCAACTGGACCAGAACGATAGGAATCACAAACTGGACCATCCCTTTCTCCGTTCCAGATCTGCCGGATGAATATTCCGAGGTCTCAATCACAGGCATGGTTGCCGTTAGAAACGACATCGGCAGATGGAGCAACACGACGAATTTCTTTTTCCCTGTAGGAATTGTCAATATTACTCTAGAGGTACCAAGCGGACTTGCCAATCTTGAAGGTTCAGTCGAGGTCTTCGGCGAGTTCCAGTCTATTGGAAACGCAACAATCCAGTGGAGGATCGATTACGAAGACTGGCAGGATGCCACCCATTATCATGATGGTCGGTGGTCAGAAGATGATAGGGGGGGTCTGAAGCACTCGTTCTCGAATAGGAAGGGCGATGGTAGCAATGACCCAGATTTTCAGGGACACGCATACTGCGCCCATATGTTCAGGGAATCAAAAAGTACACACTCACAGGATGAATGGGTCGTGAGCTGCGAAGATGACGATCGTGGATGGACTAGTTGGAGCTTCGACTGGGACACAACCCAATACAAGGATGACGAATACAGGCTCTCAGTTCGAATAGTCAGTGCCGTGGGAGTCTTCTCAGAGGAATTGCGAAGAGTCGTACAAATCGACAATGTAGAACCTATGCCTGACTTGCTTTTCGTTAGCAAGTCGGTTTCAGTGCAGGAATTCGGCATTCCAATGCAAGAGTCATACGTCAACACATTCTTGGAAGTCAGAGCCACGATTAGGAATACGGGAGACCGGGCTGCCACCAATGTTGGGGTTATTCTGGAAGAATGGGGAGAGAGACGGGACGAATACGTGATTGCAAACATAGATTCCGGGCAATTTGTTGAAGTTGTCCTTTACTGGAATCCCATGAACGCAGGGGATTCACGGCTATCCATCTCAATTGATCCACTGAATTCAATCCAAGAGCTGGACGACAACAACAACGACCTCTCGGGAACTTTCTCGGTTACTCCGAGACCCCCTGGAATCGATCTTGCGATTAGGGCAGGATCGATTTCAGCTGTAACCGTCTCTAGCCCGATACCTAGACCGGACGAATCAGCTGTTGTCCAAGCGAGAATAGACAATCTGGGATCACAAGACGCTGTCGGCGTCTCAGGGACCCTAGAGATGATGACGGAAAGGGGATGGGAGATGATTGAGAACTCAACTACTCCATTAGTTCTGGGTGGATCGCATTCAATGATTTCTTTCCCCTTTACCCCTAACATTTCCGGACCCATAGAAGTGAGGGTGAGTGTCTTGCTGGAGAGTGGAGGGGACAATGACTGGTCGAACAATGTCCGAGTCAAGACTCTACTAGTTGACAGTACAACTCTATCTGGGCCAAGGGAAGCTGATCTCAATCCTGGAGAATCCCCTGTTGCAATAGTCAGCCTAGACAGCGAGGAGGGGGACGACTTACTAATTGGAGAGAAGGATGGCACCCTATTGATGTACAAATTGACCGAAAGCAGGTCCCTAATAGAATGCAATAACGTGATCGAGGAGCGATGGTCTGGAGATATTGCCATTATCGGTACCGATGAGGGCTTCGCACATATTGTTTGGACAAGGCGTTACATGGGTCCAAACTGGTTCCTGATGCAGACCCTAAGTTACTCCACCATCGACTCAAGTTGTAGAATCGCCCCGGTTCAGGACTTGCTCCCCGGAATACCCCTTTCCGATGGCAAGTACTGGGGAGTAGACATGGATGTAAGAGACTCAGAGATTCTTGTTTCGGGCTACCACAGAGACGTTTTCAGTGAGGGTAGTCTCGAAGATGAGACGAGTATTTTCCTCCTTCACTCAGAGAGCCCGCTTTCCTCTGATGATTGGACCCTGCAATCCGGCATTATCAGGGACATTAATGCCGACCCGGCACAGAGAGACCCGTTATCGGTCGAATTCGGACATGAACAGACCCATATCCTGTACCAGACCATCAGAAACGACACCACTGGAAGGGACCGACTTGGGGTTTGGTACTCGCATGGCCAGATTGGTCAGGAGAACTGGGCATTTCGAAAAGCAGTGGGAGACGAGACGTCACTCCCGATACTGACCGTGATCGAAGATGATGATGGTGATACTTTGGTTTCACTATGGGGAGAGGGTGATCCTCAGGACTCGGAACTGGTCGTATTTGTGACCGATTCAAATTTCAGGACCAAAGAGGGGATGGAAACTAGAATTCCAGCCAGAGGAATGGCAGGAATCGGCGTAGTTGAGTCCGATAGGGGAATCCAAGTGCTTTTCGATAGAGTTGGGGCCAGCGGTCCGCAGGTCGAGTACGGACTTATTGATGTCGAAGAAGGCTGGATAGGCCTCTCAGATACTCTGGTCCGGGGCCAATACAAATCGATAGATAGATCTAAAGATTCTGGAGAGACAATGATGATTATCTCTTCATCGAATGGTTGGCAAATCAGGACCCTGATAGATGATGGGTCATCTAGAGACGGAGGAAGCCTGTCTGACCAACTTAGATCATCCCTCGGTTTGGATCAAGAGAGTTTCGAGATTCTTGTAATTGGTGTAGCATTGGCTGTTCTAATTCTTGGAATGGTAACCCTAGTCGGACTTTCCGCGCAAGGAGTCAGATGGGTTGGAAGGAAGGGCTCCATCGACAAAGAGGCTAGCGTGGTGATGGAGGATGACGTAGTCGATCTGATAGATGAATCCGATTTCTCGATTGGATCTGACGATGTTGAGATAGTTGACGAAGACCCCGGAGGAATTGAGGAAAGTGGTCGCAAGAGCAGGAGGGCTAGGAGAGATAGGAGGAATTCCGCCGATGCGTTAGTTTCAGATTCTACAGGCCCAGTAACTAATGCTGAATTGGAAACTCCTACTCCCAATACTCTGATAGCAAATCCTGTTGGTGGCCAAGTTCCGTGCTTCGGATGTGGGAGCAGGTTCGCTACCGAACCAGGAGTCATGTCAATGAAATGTCCCGTCTGTGGATCAATAATAGAACTCTGAGGTGAATAATGCCTCTAGTTCTGCTCGCTTCGGCTTCTGAAAGAAGGCGTGCGCTGATGTCAGAATTTTTTGGAATCGATGGGATTGAGTTAATTTTCTCCACTCTGGAAGAGGCTGAACCAGAGCCTTCGGCGAGGCTCGAAGTTTGTTTGCAAACCGAAGCTTCTTGCCTGCAAAAGGCAAGAGCGGCCGCCTCGGAACAGGGCACTAGAGACAATCCCTCTCTCGAACTGATAGTGGTTTCCGACACTCTGGTGGAGGATCCCGACGATAGTCGTGTCGCCTTGGGCAAACCGAAGGACAAGATGGGCGCCGCTTCTACTCTGATTAGGCTCTCGGGAAGAAGGCACAAAGTTTGGTCATCTACTGCAATCATGACCAGAAATGGAACAGGGGTAGAAGTTGGTTTTGGTTGGCAGGCGAAGATCTGGACTGATTTCTCGATTGTTGAATTTGACGAAATTGGCGGACAAATAATGGAGGATCTGATTGGAAGTGATTCGTGGATTGGGAAGGCTGGAGGATATGACTTAGCCGGAAAGGCTGAGTCGTTTTCAAGGACAATAGAAGGCGAGGACGTGACCGTTCTCGGATTCTCCACCAGTGCAATCGAGGAACTCAGAAACATGCTAGTTTAGACGAAGGTTACACCACCAAACCTCAAGACGAAATCGCGCTGAATCTCGTCAAACCAATCAAGCATTGATGAGTCGAAACGGACAACCCCAACCTCATCATCCGCCAATAAGTCATCTTGGATGCCTCTGAGAGTGCCCGGGGCTGCCCCACAGGAAACGCAGGCCCCATCAAGGCCGATTACTAGGGACAGGATTCTTTTTTCGTTATTTCTAACTTCGATTTCCCCGCTGGTGACAACCAAGGCACCTCCATGCCCCTCCAGTGCGGCTCTGACGGGCCCCAATCTTGCCATCAGTGCAGGCACCAGAGATTGATTTCCAGACTCAAATAGCTCGAGAAGGGATAACGAGGAAAGTCTAGAAATCTCTGTTGGGTCATTATTTTCTGATATCAGGCGTTCTGCCTCGGTCTGGATAATCTTGTTAATCTGTGATCTATACCTATCCTCTAGGTTATCTGAGCCCCCTTCTCCATTGTCAACCTCTTGATTCACACTAATGCGTATGTGAGGGTCATTATAGGCTCATCTAAGGAAGGGAGAGATTGTATAGTCGGTTAGTTACGGTAAGGGTGAATTATGTCAGAAAAAATGCCATTACTCGAAATTAATGACCTGCATGCAGGCATAGACGGGAATGAAATACTGAAGGGAATTAATCTGATAATTGGTCCTGGGGAGATCCATGCAATAATGGGAAGGAACGGAAGTGGAAAAACAACTACTGCCAATGTGATAATGGGGCATCCTGACTTTGATGTCGAGAAGGGAGATGTAATCCTAGAAGGAGAGAGTCTCCTAGAAATGGAGGCTTGGGAGAGAGCCCGCAAGGGAGTCTTTCTTTCCTTCCAGTATCCACAAGCGGTCCCGGGCCTTCAGGTTGGCAATTTCCTCAGAAAGTCTGTAGCCAGCATTAGGGGCGAAGATGAAGCCAAGAGTTCTAACTTCAGGGAGAAGTTAGCAAATGCTATGGAGTCACTCGACATCCCTCGTTCATTCATGGCCAGATATGTCAACGATGGATTCAGTGGTGGCGAGAAGAAGCGTTTTGAGATCCTACAAATGATACTTCTAAGGCCACGACTTGCTATTCTCGATGAGACCGACAGTGGTCTAGACATAGATGGAATCAGAACTGTCTCAGAGGGAGTGAATGCAGCAATCAGGGACACGGATTCTGGGGCATTGATAATTACACACTACTCCAGAATTCTGGAACATGTCCAACCAGATAGGGTGCATGTCCTATTGGATGGAAGAATCGTATTATCCGGAGGTCCGGAACTTGCAACAAAACTTGAAGAGAGAGGTTACGAGTGGCTGAAAGAAGAGTGAGGGAGTAGAATGGCGAAAAACAATGATGCTCGAGAAGCAGTTGGAGAATACAAAGCTGGATGGCATGATCCTGAAAACTCAACGATTAGATTCGACTTTGGTCTTTCGGAGGAGGTAGTTAGGGAAATCTCCAACCTAAAGAATGAGCCCGAGTGGATGACTGAAATTCGAGTCAGGGCCTTCAAACACTTCTTGAGAAGACCGATGCCGACATGGGGAAACATGTCGATGTTGGAGGAAATTGACTTCGACAATATCTGCTACTTTCTGAGATCATCTGATTCAACCAAGAATAACTGGGATGACGTGCCAGATGACATCAGAAATACATTCGAAAGGCTTGGAATACCAGAAGCAGAGCAGAAGTGGTTGTCAGGAGTAACAGCTCAATACGAGTCAGAAACAGTATATCACAGCATCCGTGAGGACTTGGAAAAGCAAGGGGTAATTTTCCTAGACATGGACAGTGGGCTCAGGGAGCACCCAGAGATGGTGAAAAAGTGGTTCTGCTCGGTTGTGCCATTTGCTGACAACAAATTCTCGGCGCTAAACACTGCAGTCTGGTCGGGAGGTTCGTTCATTTATGTCCCCGAGGGAGTTCACGTTGAGATGCCAGTTCAGGCATACTTCCGAATCAATGCAAAGAATATGGGTCAATTCGAAAGGACTCTGATCATTGCTGACAAGGGGAGCAGAATCCATTACGTCGAGGGGTGCACCGCCCCTTCCTACTCGACTGACTCACTCCACTCAGCAGTAGTAGAATTGATTGCACTCCCAGGTTCACACATCCGGTACTCAACAATCCAAAACTGGAGTTCCAATGTTTTCAATCTAGTGACAAAGAGGGGGATAGCCCATGAAAAGTCGAAGATTGAGTGGGTTGACGGAAACATAGGAAGTAAACTTACCATGAAGTATCCCTCTGTTATCCTAAAGGGAGAAGGTAGTCATGCAGAAGTAATTTCAGTTGCATATTCTGGAGAGGGTCAGCATCAAGATGCTGGGGCCAAGATACATCACCTGGCATCAAACACTACTAGTAAAATTCTCTCGAAAAGCATAAGCAAAAATGGTGGCAGGAGTTCTTACAGAGGGATGGTTACAGTTTCGCCCAAAGCGGACAATTGCAAGTTGAATGTCATCTGCGATGCTCTGATTCTAGATGAGGTAAGCAGGTCTGACACATACCCAACAATGGAAGTAGCGAACTCAACAGCAAGATGTGAACATGAAGCGAGTGTCTCGAAAGTCAGCGATGAGCAGTTATTCTATCTTATGAGTCGTGGGCACTCCGAGAATGAGTCCCTAGCAATGATTGTCAACGGTTTCTTCGAACCTTTCACTAGAGAGCTACCAATGGAATACGCAGTGGAGCTCAATCAACTGATGGCTCTTGAGATGGAAGGAAGCATAGGTTAAGGTCGTCGAATAATGGATTCGGCCTCAAGATACCTCAGTCTGGGGAAGCCAAACAGAGCGGATCATCTTTGGAGATATACTTCCTGGAAGAAAGTTCACCCCACTGGTGACATTTCGGAGATGCCGCCCCTAGGACAACCGGAACTAAGTCTGAGCATGATAGATGGTTCGGAACCACCTTCCGGAATCAAGTTGGAACAAGGGATAGAGGGTAATCCGGATTTCTCAATGGATAATGCACTGACCAATGCCTTTCTCCATGCTTCGGCAAAATCCTCAGAATGGACATTGGTGGTAGACAAGAGATTCTCTCCGGGAAAACCAGTAATTCTAGAGATTAGGACCGGTGATTCACCATCAGTTGCGCATATTTCTCTGGATATTGGAGAAATATCGGAGTTTGAGTTGATTACCAAAGTCACTGGTAGAAGCGAGTGGTTCGGACTACTTAGGACTGGTCAGATTCAAAATGGGGCAATCATGAATGATGTTGTTCTCGGCCTTCAAGAAAAGGGAACTTTTCTGCGTTCAGATGCTATTGCAATTGGTCGAGATGCACAGGTCAGAGCAGGGACAGTGTCTTCGGGTTCGGAGAGAACAAAATCCGATCTCCGATACATTATGGGGGATCCGGGTGGAAACATCAGAGTACTGGGTTCGATCCTGTCTGCAGATTCAATGCACATAGATCACCACATAGAAATCCATCATGAAGCACCGGAAACTTTCAGTCGGTTATCTTGGCACTCTGCCTGCGGTGGTAGTAGTAGAACGATAGGGACTGGGATGCTAACCATTAGGAAAGGCTCCAGAGGAGCAGATGCTGCACAGATTTTCCACAATCTACTGCTCTCTGAATCTGCGGAGGCCGATTCAATACCAGAGTTAGAGGTGATGGAAAACGATGTCGTGGGTTGTGGCCATGGCACTGCAAATGGGCCAATAGACGAAGAGCAGATGTTTTATCTCAACGCTAGAGGTTTCGACAAAGATGGTGCTAAGAGATCATTGATTGCAGCATTCCTCAATTCAACACTCTCAGAGATGGGTGGAGTCGAACTACACAAGTGGCTCGTAAACGAGTTAAGCCTCAAACTAGAAGCCCTCCACACGTGAAGAATTGAACGCTTTAGTCATGGATAGTGACCATTGCAAGGACAGCTTCTGCCTTTGTGGTTTCAAGGGAGAGTGATTCCCGATGCGTCAGCACATGGAGTGTCCTCGGTGCTACAGAGTAGTGGAAGTATGTTACGAAGGGGTTCCCGAGTATTACTAAATTTCCAGATGGATTTTGATTATTTAGGAGGGCGATGAATTAGTGACATCTATGAGGGCGGCCATTATAGCAGCAAATGAGAGAGAGAAATGCTACAGAAAAACGGTTTGCAAGATAGGAGGCTTGAGAACAAGGTCTCCAGAATTCTGGGCGGAGTCGCATTTGGATATCTGGCATTATGCTTCCTCGCTCCCTATTTGCTTCCTTCTGATTCCGTCCCAGAGCTCTCAGGGCGCGCGAATGCTATTGATTACGCATTCGAAAGTAGTTGGGGAAACGCCGAACATGGAGAGGGTGTTTCTGTTGGTCATGACCAATCACTGCATGGCGGAGTATTTGCGTGGAGTGATTTGAACCCAATTTGGGCACTAGCATACGGATTTGGAGATTTGAATTGCCATCAGAAGCATGAGAGATCGTGGGAAATAAATGGAAATCAGATGCCAGTATGTGCAAGAGATATCGGAATTTTCCTTGGTTTTACCATTGGTTGCTTGTTCTTCGGACTCAGGGGCTTCAACAGATGGACGGTTAGGGATAGTTTCCTTTCAGTTCTCCCGGACAAATGGCTCCACGGAATTTACGAAAGGGACAAGAGGATGATAGCGATGCTGTCGATTATGGGACTGGGATTAATTCCAATGGGTGTAGATGGTTTCACTCAATTGCTTCTTAATTCATATGAGTCTAACAACATGCTCAGAATAGTTACTGGGGCGGGATCTGGATTCGTTGGAGGGTGGTGGTTCTGTTCGGCTTTCTCCGCCAGACCCAGGTTCTTTCAAGAGGCTGAGAGCGTCACCCTTCCCGCGAGTTCTAGACTAGTCGTCAAGTGATTTTCACTTTCCCAGCCACCAATCGACCAAGGATTCGATGTTCTCCGGTGGTGACTTTTCCTCGGAGCCACTACCCAGAATCGACAAGCGATAGATTGTATCCACTAATGCACGTTCGTGTCGTCCAGATTTGATTATCTGTCCCATCGAGAAGCGAATGTGAGTCTCGGGATTGAGTGACTGCCATTTCCTGATTGCCTGCCTGAGGGGCCAGATTGCAAGAACAAGTCGTCCAAACGCGAAGTATTCCTCTCGAAGCTGGGACTTTGGTGCCTCTCGTCCGACTAGATTCTTCCTCCGATATATCCAACCCAATTCTTCGAGGAACTTGATAATTCTCTGTGTGTGCCTCTTGGATACACACCGAACTGGGCCCATGGCAGCCCTTAGTTCGGAGGTCTCGGCGGAATTAATGAGAGAAAGGGTCCCACAGACAGAAGACATTGAATGATTTAAGATATTTTTTGGATTATTCTGACGATTCGGGAGTTCTTCTTCCATTGAGGAGAGAGTCTTCTTGTGATTCTCCTGGGCAGATTTGAGTATTTTCCACGGTGCTTCCCCATCCAACCACCCCAATTTTGTCTTTGCAGGTGCAATCCCAATGTCGGAAAGTATGCTTTGATTCTGTGATTCGCTGACCATAGACCTAATCTGGAATTGGTCGACTTGCTCCATTTCGACATTTATTGGATTTGGCCTACTATTCATGAAAGAGCGAATTGCCTCTTTCAGAGAATTACGAAGCTGATTCTGAGACCCCTCGTTTGAAATTGGGCCCAATATTGCCCCCATGTCAAATGGAGTGGGCATTTCCAAATCCCCAGAGAGTAGTTGCCGATATCCATCCCTGATCCGAATCTGTAATTCTGACGTTTCAAAGTACTCTTCTTTGCTAGAAAGCCCACGGAGTGTGCCTTTTCTGATTCTCTCCAGAGCTATTTTCGGATCGCAATCCACCCAAATACAAAGATCTGGAATTAATGCCGCTGAGTTCATCTGGGCAGTTCTCTCCAGACCAATTCCACCGACTATTCCCTGGTAAACAAGAGAAGAGTGGATATTCCTGCCACTGACTACGGCCTTCCCTTCTTGTAAGCGTGGTAGAATCCAGCCATGTGAATGGTCCAGCCTATCTGCTGCGAACAGTCCCGCCTCCTCAGCAGGAGTTAGTTTCTGCCTCCTTACTGATTCTATTGCCAATCTACCTAGTGCATGATCCCTCCGAGGTTCGGCAGTAGCTTCTACAGAAGTGAAGCAGAACTCTGACTGTAGAACCTCATGCACTATCTGTGTTGCTAGGCCCTTTCCACTGCCATCTCCGCCTTCAATTGAGAACAGATACATGCGACTCTCCCGATGCCTAATGGCGACTACCAGAAAACTGTTCCTTAGACAATGTCACTAACCCCATTCCAATCAAAATAAGCAGTGGTCCGATGAAAATCATTCCCCTGCTCCAGAGGCCGAGGAAGGAAAGCCACCATGATCTCCTATAGCTATTACTCCGATACGCCTCAACGCCGCCGTAGACTCCCATTAGTCCAAGAAGAACGGTAAGTAAGGCAATAGCAGTAGCAATGGAAACGGACTGAGCCTGATGGCTCTCGCCACGCATGTCAATTACATTCTCGCCGTTTCCTTTGGACATGGTGACAGTGATTTGGGCTTCGTCACCTGGGACGAAATACAACTTGGTTGTATTGTTCCCAGTGTGAGTAAATGATAGCAGAGCAGATTCTCTGCGGATTTCGGGAATTGAGAATCGTCCATTAGAATCCGTGAATGTCTCCTTGCCCGTAGTTGCACCCTCAACGGAAAGAAGTCTCACCCTTACCCCTTCGATTGGTTCTCCACCCGAGTCGTTTCCAGATAGTTCAGAGATGACTATGCCGGATACATCAGAATACTCATAGGATGCGTCTAGAGTACTTGAGAGAATTTCATCCGGATTTGCTGAGACGAGAAGAATCCCCAACTGCACACCGAGAAGACTTCCGATGATTATCAAAATAGCCCCAGCAACCCTAGTTGATGGCTCACCCGACATGTCTTCTAGGAAGTACTCGAGGTCGATACCTCCTTCGTCATCTTCATCAGTCACGGCATGCCCTAACGATGGGAGTCCTTGAAGTTGGGCGTTTCTGGTTCTTTCCTCGTGAGGGTTATTCGAAATAGTAAGATTGCCGATACGATAGTGGCTCCCAAGGCCGCAACAGAGATTGGGAATCCTGAGGATTCATCGGGACTCAATATTACTTTCGAGATTGTGAAATTGACCAAGTACATCTCTGTCCAATTCTTCCCGGTGATCCAGAATCCCTCGGAATTCTGATCAAATGCGATTCCATTCAAGACCTCTTCAGAACTGTTTCCCTGTGAAGAAGAGATTGAAATTAGAGAAGCGTAAGACTTCACTGCTCCGGAAGTAGAGGAAATTTCCAAAATGATGTCCTCCATCCAAACGTTTGCATATATTTTATCATCGACGCACTCCAATTCATTTAGGTTTGAGACTGGATTGCCATCCCACGTGACAAGGACAGTGAAATTGGTTTCGAAGTTAATGGGGTCTCTGAATGAAAGCTCAGAGGTGCCGTTTGAGGTTACCATGTGCTCACCATTGTAGCACAACCCCCAACCTTCTCCTTCGAAACTGAAGTTTCCGATTATGGTGAAATTGGAGATATCGAATTCTAATGCTACGCCTTCTCTCCAAGTCAACATTATGATTGACTGATCCTTTACGGTAATCCCTTCTCCAAAGTAAGAGTCATCTATTGATACCTGTCTAATTACCTCTCCATTTTGTGAATCAATCTCACTTAGTCTCGAGTGCCCGTAAAGGCCTGAGCTCTCGAAAATTGACTTCCCTTGTACTTCCAGGCCTTGTGTGAAAGAAGAAGAGTTGTGAGGCAATGTACGCAAAATCTCGACATCTCTTTCTTCGGCTAATTGGTAGGTTTCTTCACCCAAAGAATGAGGAGAAAGGAAAAGGAGCAGTAGGGCAACGGGGACGATTGATGGCCCTGGACTCCCTCCCATGTACGAACGATGCTCCATCGATGTTAAAATACGTCCTCGAACAGTTTTGAGCAGATTGGTGAACAAGGTGCTAGTTATGGGTGGCAGTTCGGAAATCAACGTTACTAGGAAGACTGTGTTGACCGTAGTTTCACTACTGGTAGTTTTCCTATCCCCCGAGGCTTTAGGAAGCACGGAGGGACAACCAAGAAGCTGCCTGAATACTTGGTCGGTGGATGATACCGACAACATGACAACTAGTCACGGCACATTTTCAGTCACTGTAGAGAAAATTTCCTCCAATGCTGCAATTTTCGTGGAAGACGAGCAGATTGTTTCGTCCACTATCTTGAATGACATTGTGTCAAACTGGGAGTCGATCATATTCCCCTCCACCACAAACTACTTCGGAACCCCTCCCGATATTGATGACAATTGTCAGATAGAAATAGCCGTCCTATCCATAGACGGTCCTGGAGGGGAAGAAGGGTATTTTGAATCTGGAGTTTCATCGTTACGTGAGTCCCTATTCCTAGACATTGATGACCTTTCAGAAAGGAATCGCGTCATGACCCATGAGTTCGGGCAATTGATTCATCACGAGATGGATCCTTTCGAATACATATGGGTCGATGAGGGCACTGCCGGACTATCTGAATTCCTTAGCTTCGGAGCGTCTCCGGAACTTGAGGAGATATCAAACTCGTGGACATTAAACTCCAACACCAGTTTGAGGTGGTGGGATGGGAGAGATTCTGATAGAGGTTCTAGTTTCCTTTTCATGTCTTACTTAGCAGACAAACTAGGCGGTCCGACCTCGATTAGACAATTGGTCTCGGATGGCTCCCTAGGGGGCAACGGAATTGAGAACCTAGCTAGGAACCCCGGGCCCGGTTCAACCCCAATAGGGACTTCAATGAGCGAGATATTTGCGAACTTCAGTGCTGCAGTCACTCTAGATAGTGCACAAGGCGCATTTGGTTTCTCCGATATTGACTTGGTTGAAGACTGCTCCACCGGTGGCTTCTGCAAAGGAACTGTAAGTGTCGAGAACGATCAGTGGTCCGATGCATGGCAATCGTCTGGACACTCAATAGAAGGATGGGGTCTCAAATCTTTCAGGTTCACACAAGGGGATGGGTATCCATTGAGCATAATGGTTCAACCGGACCGATTTGGTTTCGAGGGTGCCATTCTATCGAAAGAGGACTCTTCCGGTACTTGGACCATGGAAAGACTGAGGATTGACTCAAACGACGGACGGGGGACTGGTCTAGTTCACGGATTTGGCAACACTACTTCTGACGTATTGCTCCTTGTCTGGTACAACTCCCTTGTTGATGACTGCGATTTCGACTTTGCAAATTGTGGTGTTCTTTCGGGAGGAAATTATCCCTCCGGATCATTTACCGTAAGTGCAAGCCAGGTTACAAGCCCTGCAGAAGTCTTGATCGATTCAATCGTGGGTTTCGATCGGGACGGCGACGCTCTGGATGATAGCGTGGAAATTGGGATGAGTGTAAGTTCAAGTGCATTTTCGGAGTCTTTGTCTGTAGAATTTTCAGCTTTTACCAACAACACACTGTATGATTCTGCAGATTTCATGATCTCTGTAGGAAACTCTGAGCCGGAAATCCGCTCAGCATGGTTTACTCCACCGTTTACCAGTGATTGGTCGTTCACGGCGAAGGTCAGAGACATTTCTGGGGAGTTGCAGGATATAGCCCAATCACTTCCTCAGCAGATTTTCAACATGAAACCTGTAGGATCGGGGTCAATTTCATTCAATGAGACTCAGACTTGGACTTCCACATACATCTTTGGAGGGGGTTACGATTCGTGGGGATTCGGTTTCCAAAACGGTTCTTTCGGTCACAATGAAACTCCGCAATCGTACATCTGGGACCTAGGAGATGGAAACTCTTCCAACTTGAAGAATCCTATTCATTCATTCACAGAAGAAGGAAATTTCATTATTACTCTCCTTGTAATGGATCAAGGGGGTTACTTTTCCGAATCAGAGTCATGGACAATCTCAGTGAATGACACCTCTGAACCAATTCCTGAGATTTCCGTTGATGGATTGTCGATTCAGGATGAATTGACTGTACAGACAAATCAGAGAGTTCAATTTTCTGCATTTGGCACGTCTGACAACGTTCCCGTAGACAAATTATTTTTCTCATGGAACTGGGGAGATGGTTCTACTGACTCTGGAACTGGACTCTTCGAAGTTGGACACTCTTGGATAGATGGTAACAGCGAGGGGACAGTTTACTTCCTAGAGCTCATGGTTAGTGATGGCCACCAATCATCACAGAAGACGCTTCTAGTAACAGTTCTGAATAGAGAACCTTACCAGATCTTCTCAGAAAACTTGGAGGCCTTTGCAGTAACGCCCCTAGCAATGCCCGAAATATTCGAGGACGAAGATGGGATTATTGTCGAATACAGGTGGACTTTCGAAGAAGGAGTCAACTTAGACGGACAGGGAGTCACACTTGCATCAGATTTCTTGGAGACAAGTTCGTTCGAAGCAAACCCAATCGTTAGTTGGAGGGAACCAGGGATAAAGAATGTGACACTGGAGGTCAGTGATGACGACGGAAATACATCCATTGCATACTTGGAAGTGGAAATCCTGAATCAACGTCCAGTGGCACTTTTCGAACGGCCTCCGGATGGAGAGATTGGAGATGCTTATATTTTCAGTAGTTCATCATTTGACCCTGATGGTGATACGTCTGCACTATCTCACTACTGGACTTTCTCGGACAGAGAGGATGCCATAGAGAATACAACTTCTGTAAGTAGAACTTTTTCTATTCCTGGCCTCTATAGTATCTCTCTGGTCGTCTCCGACGAGAGGAGTCTGAATTCAGCACCGAAGACGTTTCTGCTGTATATCCAAAATCCCATGCCAGTCCCCATTATTTCATTCAGTTGCCCGAGTGATGGAGATGGGATGTTGTCAGAAATTCCCAATGATGAAAACGGAGAGTTGATTTGGAAGATTCCAAGGACGGTGGACGGTGGGGCTTTCGTGGGTCCGGGAGATGTCATCAGATTTGATGGAAGTGACAGTTTCGATGCAGACCCAGAATTTGAAGGAAAGACATCCCCGGACATCAAAGACCCAGAGTGGAATGGGATTGTTGAGTGGGTTTGGGACTTCGGGGATGCGAGTCCGCCCTCTTCTGGCCCACAAGTTTGGCACAGTTACGAAAGATCTGGCGAATATACAGTTAGGCTAACTGTAGTTGATGGGTTTGGAGGTGGTGACTCAAATACTTCGGAGATTAAGGTAATAGTCTCCACCGCTCCAGTAATTACATCTTCAAGGCCAATTTCTTTCGAGTATGTTGTCGTGGGGGACTTAGTTATTTTGAGTGGGAAAGCCTTAGATCTGGACTTAGAAGAAGGTACTGTGGCTTGGCTGGATGATGATGCACTGTTCGACAGTGACGGAGACGGCGATCCCACCAATGACAGAGACAAGAGTCTTAATGAGTCACTGAGATTCGATTGGGACATTAATGTCTTCATAGATGAAGATTGCAATACTCTGGAGGGTTGTGATGGCAACTCAAGAAATGACTGGATCACCTCGGATCAGACTTGGGAAGAGCCTGGAGAAGTAAGGATTTCACTGACTGTGTGCGATGGATTGAACGTCTGTGAATCAAAGGACTTTGTGATTACGGTCATATCAATAGAAGATACCAAGCCCCCAAAGACGCTTTCCGACTTGAGAATGGAGGATATTATCCCCGGGAAAGAAAGCGCAGGGCTGCTTTTCCTGGTGACACTGGTAGCGATCTTGGGTTGGATGGTCCTCAAGGAGAGGGACGAAGATGAGTTGGACGCTCTAGACATGGCCAAAAAATACGACGTTGATGAGGTCGAGGCGGAAGGTGGGCTGCCGGGCATGGATCAACACCGGCCCCCTCCGCAACCAAGATATCTTACTGCTGATCAGCGCACAAACACGGAGTCGGGATACGTGCGACCAATTAGAACGAGGCGAAGAAAATGAGGATAGGCATAGTGGGAGGAATGGGGGTACAGTTCCTATTGGCAGTTCTTCTGAGCTCGATTGTTATTGCCTCGATTCCGGCAAGTTCCCAATCGACAACCTGCAATGTTTCTCCTAGTAGTGACTGGAACTCAACAGAAGACCCTCGAGATTACCTGTCAGTAGGAGTTCCCGGATACGGTAATGAAAGATCGTTCGGTTTTGGAGGAGACACGGGACTGAAAGCCCTAGACAAAGACATCAGCACGGAATGGTCCGACGGAGCATGGGACGGTTTTCCTGGTATTCACGTTGAGAATGAATCTGCAACGACTATCGCAATGATACTGGAACCGGGCATGAGATACACATTCTGCATTGACTTCCATGGTAATTCGAAAGGGGACGTCTATCTCCTAACTGACTCGAACCTGGACATGTACACCATTGATTTCTACTGTGATGAAGAAGGATGGGATTTGATTTGCGAGGAGGGAGGTTTAGATTCCGTCCCAGTTGAGTACAGAGACATGTTTACTTGGATCCCATTCAGGGATGCCCATGCTTACGAATCTGTGTCCTACCAAGAGTTCTCAGTAGCGATCGACTCCTCCGGATCTGCATGGTCATTTGCTGGATTCGGAGTCTCTGACGAACAAGTCTTGCACTTGGTCCTAGATGGGTGGGACAATAGCCGTGAAGGGGATCACCTAGCTTCTGGAAACATGAGCGTGGAGGTCCTAATCGATGTAGAGGAAAGATTCTCACTGCCGAAGACTGCAGCCTATATCCTAATCGGGACACTCCCCCTTTCATGCATAATCGTCCCACTAATCATCCACTGGAAATATCACTCATCTGCTTTGGGTAGAAGAGAGAGCGAAGAAATGATCGAAGTTCCGTTCCTGAGGGACGGATGACTAGGAATACTCCAGAACGTCCCATGCGATTCTCAAATCTGAGGCGTTTATTCTCCCCTGCTGAGCCAAATGCCAACCAGACTCAGTTGTTGCAAAGACAAAGTCCTGGCCGAGTACTGGTGCGTGTATTCGTCCCCAGTCACCTCCTGGACCCAGTCCCATCAATGAAAAATTTGCCTCGGAAGTCTTCAACTGCAATGCGGACTCGAAAATCCTGAGTGCATCCTTTCTATCGTTTGTCTTATAACAGACTTTAACCAAATCTCCCATTTCCTGTGCGTCCATAACATCCTGAGAAATCTCAGATGCTGAAGGAACTCCATCCAATGAATGCAAGGACGCAAGGACTTTCGTATCTTTTCCCGTAAGTTTGACCAAATCTTCCCTCTTTGAAGGGTCAATATCAACTTCTAGGTCAATCCAACTGGGTTTACTTGCAATAGCTGCTTCGAGGACCGAAAGCCTCTCTTCCTCACTACCCGGATAGTATCCACCCTGTCTCTGAGGCCTACAAGTCATCAAAAGTGGTGCTTCCACGGCTGATGAAATTACCTTGATTGCCTCCTGAAAATCTATGGAGTTCAGTTCCAGCTGGTTCACTATTACCTCTACTTCCTCTTTTTCCCATTTTTCAGACTTCGTGGGTGATTGTATCTTTTCTTCGGTAGTCCATAGGAGATCTAGTCGTACCTCCACTATATCTGCCCCCATTTTTACTGCCTTTGGGGCATCATTGGTCATTTCTTCTGCGGTCCTTCCCCTCAGTGTGACGCATACCAAGGGCTTTTGCATGTGAGAGCCCGAATTAAGTGACCTGTTTAATCATGTCGAGAGAAGAGAAAGAAGTGAAAGCATCACTTAGTCGAAATTAACCCCAAATTACAGGATATTTGCTCGGCAAATAGAGAGTGTTATAGGCCTCGTCTTCCTAAGATTAATGTAATAATTTGAGGGTTCCTATGGAACCCTCAATAAGAGAGCGATAATATGTCTAATGAATATAGTGCAGATAGCATACAAGTTCTAGAAGGACTAGAGGCCGTTAGAAAGAGACCCGGGATGTATTTAGGGGATCCCCACGACGGATCTGCTCTCCACCATTGCATCTGGGAGGTAGTCGACAATGCTGTTGATGAGCACCTAGCTGGTCACAATCCGACAGTGGAATTGAATCTAGAGAGTGACGGATCGGTGACTGTGATTGACCACGGAAGAGGAATTCCTGTCGGCATACATGCCGAGGAAGGAGTTAGCGCGGCTGAGGTGATTATGACCAAACTCCATGCCGGTGGGAAATTCGATAATGAAGCCTACAAAGTAGCAGGTGGGTTGCATGGAGTAGGGGTGAGTGCGGTAAATGCGGTTTCTGAGAATCTCTCGATGACGATATACAGAGATGGCAAAGAATGGTTCCAAGAGTACTCAAAAGGCGAAAAGAAGGGTGCACTGAAGTCCGTTGGGAAATCTGAGATTACGGGGACTTCAATCAACTTCAAGCCAGATTTGACAATCTTCAGCGATGTGCTCGAATTTGATTTTGAGAAAATAAATACCCGTCTGAGGAGGACAGCTTTTCTAAACGCCGGATTGCAGATAATTCTGCGTGATCTACGAGGAGACGACCCGGTTGAGATCGAGCACCAGTACCAGGGCGGACTGAAGGAATACGTCCAAGCAATGAACAAGAACAAGGAAGTCATTCACGAGGAAGTCATTCACGTACTTGGGTCCAAGAATGGGGACAAGGGTGAGGTTTACGCTGAAGTGGCACTTCAGTGGACTAATGCATATTCCGAATCGGTACATTGCTTCACAAATATCATCCATAATACGGATGGCGGGACTCACCTATCAGGACTAAAGAGCTCCCTCACTAGGACAATAAACGCATATGCGCAATCTAGGAATCTACTGAAGAAAATTAGCGGTCTATCGGGAGATGACATCAGAGAGGGTTTGTCTGCCGTGGTTTCGATAAAGCATCCTGACCCATCCTTCAACGCGCAGACCAAGTCAAAGCTGGTCACCAGCGAAGTTGCCGGCATCGTCGAGCAGATTGTCAATGACAAATTAGGAGAGTATTTCGAGGAAAATCCGAACATAGCCAAGTCGATTGTTGAGAAAGCGGTACTAGCTAGCAATGCTAGAGAAGCTGCCAGGAAAGCAAGAGATTTGACTAGAAGAAAGGGTGTTCTAGAGGGGGGTGGTCTCCCGGGTCAGCTTGCCGACTGCCAATCGAAGGATCCAGGAGAATGTGAGATATATATCGTCGAGGGAGAAAGTGCTGGAGGATCGGCTAAGACCGCTAGGGATCGTAGAATTCAAGCCGTCCTCCCACTAAGAGGGAAGATCCTTAATGTTGAGAGGGAGATGAGAAATCTGACCAAGGTATATGGAAACGAGCAGATTCAGAGAATGATTCGTGCACTAGGTGCTGGAGTAGGAAACGAAGAAGAGAGTGAGGGTGCCTTCGATCCCAGTAAACTCAGGTATGCGAAAATAATCATTATGACTGATGCAGACATAGATGGAGCTCACATTCGGACACTGATTTTGACTTTCATGTGGAGATTCATGAGGAGAGCAATAGTAAACGGGAACGTCTTCATCGCTGCACCACCACTATTCTCAATTTCTAGGGGAAAGCACTCTGAGTGGGTTCACAGTGAGAAAGATCGGGATGAAGTAGTGAAGAAGTTCCAGAAAGAAGCGCCTTCGTCCAAGATTAATGTCCAGAGGTACAAGGGACTTGGTGAGATGAATCCCGAACAACTCTGGTCTACGACTATGGATCCAGAATCCAGGACGATGATGAAGGTGGAGATCAAGGATGCCGAGGAAGCCGATTCACTATTCACCATTCTGATGGGTGACGATGTGCCGGACCGGAGAGCTTTCATCGAAAAAAATGCAACAAAGGTAACGTCTCTGGATGTGTGAGGACTAATTATGGCTGAAGATCTACTTAGAAGAGACATCTCGGAGGAGATGAAAGAGAGCTACATCAACTACGCGATGAGTGTGATCATCGGAAGAGCTCTGCCTGATGCCAGAGACGGATTGAAGCCGGTCCATAGGAGAATCCTATGGGGGATGCACCAAGCAGGGCACACACATGAGAAGGGGTATAGCAAATCTGCTAGGTCCGTAGGCGAAGTCATGGGGAAATACCACCCTCACGGCGATCAAGCACTGTATGACACAATGGTTAGGATGGCACAAGACTTCTCGCTCCGTTACCCTCTAATCGATGGTCAAGGAAACTTCGGTTCAATCGATGGTGATCCCCCCGCGGCAATGAGGTATACAGAGAGCCGCCTTGACAAGTTGTCTCGCCATATGCTAGATGACATTAACAAGAACACCATCGACATGACGGCAAACTTCGACGACTCGGAAATCGAGCCGACGGTGCTGCCATCCCGGCTCCCCAACCTGCTACTGAACGGAAGTGACGGAATCGCAGTAGGGATGGCAACAAAAATCCCCCCGCACAACCTCAACGAAGTTGTAGGGGCGATAAAGCTCCACATTAGCAGAGTAATTGAGCAGGATAGTGATATTGGTTTGGACCACCCTCCAAAAATAGATGCCCTAGAATACATGGAATTCCTAAAGGGGCCGGATTTCCCAACGGGCGCTACAATCCACGGAATCGACGGAATTGTCGACATGTACAGAACGGGGAAGGGCAAATTCCACATAAGATCGGAAGTCGAGGTTATTGACGACGCAAAGGGGAAGAAACTGGTCATTCACTCTATACCATATCAGGTGAAGAAGGCAAAGATGCTACAGGGAATTGCGGAACTAGTCCAGAAGGAATCGGTGAAGGGAATTCGTGACATTCGAGACGAGTCGAGCAAGGATGGAATCAGAGTCGTGATAGAAATCAAGCAGAATGCCGACCCCCATGCAGTCCTCAATCAACTCTACAAGTCCAGTAGACTTCAGGAGTCATACTCTTCAAACATGATGGGGATTCTTAGAGGAGAGCCGGTACTGCTTGACCTGAGAACCATTCTGCACACATACGTAAGGCATAGGGAGTCAGTAATCGAGCGAAGGACAAAACACGATCTAGATAGAGCCCAAGCCCGGGCCCATATCCTCGATGGTTTAATTAGAGCACAGGACAGGATGGGAGAGATTATCGAAGTAGGTAGAAACTCGGACTCGAGAGACCAATTCGAGAAGTTCCTGAGGGGGAAAGAGAAGTACCCGAAAATCAAGAGTTTCGACTTCTCCGAGAAGCAGGCTAAAGCAATCGCAGAGAGGCGACTATACCAACTCACTAAGTTGAATGTTAGGGAGGTGTCTGATGAGTTGGAGAAACTGGGTAGGGACATCACAGAATACGAAGGCATACTAGGAAGTAGAACAAGGCGACTCGTGATTATCTCAGATGAATTGGAAGAATTAATCGAGAAGCACGGTGACGAGAGGAGAACAAATATCGATCCGGCACCACTCTCAATGGACAGAGAAGACCTCGTTGCAGAACAGGCGATTGTCATCTCCCTAACACAGGACAACTACATCCGACACCTTCCTACCGAAGCATTCCGACTTCAGAATAGGGGTGGGAAGGGTCTCAAGGGAGTATCGACAAAGGAGGAGGATGCCCCATCGAAGATTGTAACCTGCTTCTCTAAAGACAGGCTTCTTATCTTCACCGACAAGGGCAGAGTATACGGATTACGGGCGTGGGAAACTCCTTCAGCTAGCCGATATGGCAGAGGTAGTCATATTCGAAACCTCTTAGTAGGAATTAGGGAAGATGAGAAGGTAGTCTCAATCCTCCCAATGGATAGGGAATTAATCGGAAATCCAGAAGGTCATTTCCTCCTATTTGCTACCAAGAAGGGACTCATAAAGAAAACTAGACTCAGAGAATATGTCAGAATCAATAAAAATGGTAAATTTGCTCTTAGATTCAAGATTGAGGGTGATTCTCTGGTCAATGTAAGGAACGGAACAGAAGAATCGGATATTGTAATGATTTCCAGTACTGGAAAGGCTAGCAGGTTCGCTTGCTCAGAAATTACTGCTACGAGTAGGAATACATCTGGAGTTTGGGGGATATTCACTGGAGACAGAAAAACTTCCGCCAGAGAGGGAGATGGGGGGCATGTTGTGGGGATGGTAGTTGCAGATAATTATGAAACCCAAATTCTCACAATAACAAAAAATGGCATGGGAAAGAGGACTATTATTGGCTCCGGGGAGAGGGATGGATATAGGAGAACTAGTCCCGGTGCTAAGGGAGTGAAGACAATGAATCTTTATCCAGGAGATTCGATTGTTGGAGTAAATCAAATTCCTGACGAAAACGATCAGATTTTCATCCTAACACGTTCGGGGATGATGATTCGAATCGGAGCTTCTCAAACCAAAGAAACAGTGGGAAGGGCATCAAAGGGAACTAGGGTTATGGAATTAAGAGATAGAAAGACTAAGAAAATCACTGATGGCATAATCTACGTCACAAGGCTTCCTTCTGAATTAAACGACCCGTTGACGTCTGAAGAAGGTGAATTCGAGGAAGAGTAGGGTGACCGTTCTGCTTAAGCCAGAATCTCTGGTCGAAATTTTGTTGCGGCAGTCGCATAGCCTGGCCATTGCGCTGGATTGCTAATCCAGTGGTGTTTCACCTCGGGAGTTCGAATCTCCCCTGCCGCGCCACTCCGCCCTCAGAGGCGCGTGGTAGACACCTCGAAGCTTCTGGAAATTGGTACTATAGGGCTAATTTCTCTCACTGGTATTGTCCTAGTTTGGCTTATCTCCAGACACCTCAGTCTCAGACCCTCAACTGATAGATCGTGGGTGAATGATAATGAAAATTTGGCTACTGCTGATTTCCATGGAGATGAGGTGACAATACGCAATGTCAGAGACTTCGAATGGCAGAGTAACAGAGATTTTGATGAAAGATGGATTGATGTTAAGATAAATCTGAATGAGGTATCGAAGATTTGGTTCGTTCTCGAATACTTTGATCCAGCCCGGAGACAAATGGCGCATACGATAATGAGTTTCGAAATGATGGACGGGACGAGAATATCCTGCTCCATAGAAGTTAGGAGAGAGAAGGGCGAGAGGTTTCACCCAATCAGGGGACTCTTCAGACAATATGAGCTAATTTACGTCTGGGCGACCGAGAGGGATGTTATTGGCGTTAGAACAAGATGCAGAAAAAGGTCTGTGACTCATCTTTTCGAAGCTGTAGTCCTTGGACCTGGGAATGAGCGGCGTATGCTCGAATCATATCTCAATAGGACTAACAAACTCAGTCGAAGTCCGGAGTGGTACAACACGATAACCAATACCTGCACAACAAACATAGTTAGACATGTCAATGAAGTCTATCCGGGAAGGGTCCCTAGAGCAGTAGCAGTCTTCCTCCCTGGGCTAAGCCCCAAGCTACTACAGAAGAATAATTTGGTCAAGATTAAAGGGACCATTGAGGAAACGCTGAGGAATAGCATAATCGATGAAAGGGCAAAATCGTGGGATGGATTAGTTGATTTCGGGGATTGGATTAGGGAGCAAGGCGGATGGGAGCATTCAACTGAATGACTCTGATGTGGTTTTGTGCTAAGCATTCAGCCGCTCGAAAATCCAGAAAGGGTCCGGTGGTCCCTACCACCATCAAAAAGCCACATGATTCGATGGATTGCACTTTCATCACAATCTGAATCGAGAACTGAGTTGGTATTCCAGGGACTCCCTGGAAGAGACATCGAGTCGATGGCAACATGCATGGAGAAAATGGGGGCTTCGATTGAAAGAGGGCATCAAAAATGGGTCATTCATGGAGCTAGGGGTGGGCCGTTCTTACCCCCTGGCGTTCTAGATTGCGGAAACTCGGCAACTACAGCGAATTTCGTTACGTCGATTGTAGCGTGTTTGGATGGTCCGGTAGAAATTGATGGAGACATTTCACTCAGAAGGAGAGATATCTCGCCGCTGACTTCGGCACTAAGGGAACTGGGGTGCAAAGTCTCATCTGATCGTCTTCCATACATTGTTTCTGGACCGATTATTCCAGGTAGTATTGACATAGACGAGTCTTTTTCGAGTCAGACACTTTCAGGGATGATCATATCCTCTCCAGGATTTTCTGGTGAAGTGGAAATTTCACTTCGGGGAGAGGCAGTTAGTCGGCCTTATAGAGACCTAACCATGGAAACTAGTGGTTTGAGTGGTTGGAATGGATACTACGATAAAACGATGATTCTGGATTCGTGGATGGTTGGAACTCCAAGAAAAGTCGAGATTCCTAGAGAGGCTAGCCTATTTCCCATCTCCCTGCTGTTCGACAATCTTCACAACACAAATTGCCTAGATTATTGCCAATTGGGAGAATCACCAATTAAAGATGCAATCGAAGAGTCGAATTCAGAAGATTCCAGTCAGGTTAGCCTTCAGGATGCTAGTGACATTATCGCACCACTGGCCGCATTAATGTCCATGGGCAACGGTGGAGTAATTGTGGGGGCTTCTCATGCTAGAGGGAAGGAGTCGAATCGAATCATGTCGACAATCAGAATGCTATCCTCATTTGGTATCCAAGTCGAAGAAAACGATGAGGGGTTAACCGTTCCCGGGGGACAAAGTCCAAACCAACCAAAGGATCCTATTGACTGTGAAAATGACCATAGATTAGCGATGACAGCTGCAGTTCTAGCCACTAAGGTTGGAGGCGAATTATCCGGTCATGAGATATGTGATGTTACTCATCCGGGATTCTTCGAAATGATCCTCTCTCATTACCAAGGCCGGTGAAATTATGCTGATTAGGTATTGGAAGAAGAACTTGTGGACTCATGTGCTGCTGGTTCTTGTTGCTGTAATCTGGGGCTCCACTTGGGCAGCAGGAAGATTCCTGAGCTATGGATTGAATGAAGATAGTCCTGCAACACTTAGTCCGGCGACCTCCGCGTGGCTGAGATACGCATTTGCGGTATCAGTATTCTTTTGTTGGTCGATTGCAAGCAGGGGTGGACGTCCTTTTCGGTTTCTCCCTCCGGATCGAAAATCATGGATTTTCTCTATTTGGTTGGGCTTTCTAGGCACCATGGCTTACCAATTACTATTCATGCATGGGATGAGGTGGACGGCTGCAGGAGATGCTTCCCTGATAATCCCCCTGAATCCAGTGTTTACCGTCCTACTGGCTGTACCGATGCTGGGTCAGAAGATTTCGGCTAGAATGTCTATTGGGCTACTAGTTGGGATTTGTGGGGTCGCAGTGGTTATAGGTTGGAGTCCGAACTCGGGAATCCCAATAGGACATAGGATTCTGGGAGATTTGATGATACTGTTTGCAGCCCTATCATGGGCAGCGACTAGTAATCTGACGAAGATCATGCTTTCTTGGGAAAGAGGATACTCTTCACTCGAGATTGTTGTCTGGTATTCTGTTACTGGGTGGGTATTGCTTTCTCCATGGATGCTTGTCGAGAACTGGGGCTCAGCACTTCCGGAACCCAGTTCCTCAGAATGGCTCACAATTGCATATCTTGGCATCATTTCCACTGTTCTATCGTACGTACTGTTCGCAAAGGGAATAGAATTGATCGGACCCACTGCAGCTTCGTCATACGTCTTCCTAGTTCCAGTTTTTGGAGTCCTTGGCGGGTGGCTACTCCTTGATGAGGAAATTGGTGCCTCAATGATTTTGGGATTCTTACTTATTGTGGCGGGAGTAACTGAAGTACAGAGAGAAAGCAAGCGTTTGACGACCAGTTCCAGACATAACTGACTGCCTCACCGTTAAATACGGAGGGTCGATGGCCGGCCATCGGGGTGATTGATTGGCACGCAAACCCGCAAAGATGTACAGGCAAATCAAAGGGCAATCCTTCACTAGGAGAGAGTACACTGGAGGCGTGCCGAACAACAGAATCCTTCGCTACCACATGGGCAACAGGAAGAAAGCGGAGACCGGTGGGTTCCCAGTTGCTCTTGAGTTGTATGCAGATAATGCATGTCAAATCAGAGATTCAGCTCTAGAAGCTGCAAGGCAGGTAGCAAACTCAACAATAAGAGAAGATTCTGGGGCAATGGGGTATGCGCTGAGGATGCACACCTACCCTCATCAGATCTTGAGAGAGAACAAGCAAGCTACTGGTGCTGGTGCGGATAGGGTTTCGCAGGGGATGCGCCTATCCTTCGGCAAGAACGTCGGAACTGCCGCCAGAGTTCAAAGAGGGCAGATAGTGATGTCCATTAAGACCGAGGTAGAAAACTACACTGCTGCAAAGAACGCCTTGAGAAAGGCCAAATGCAAATTCCCAACTCCCTGTACCGTCAAGGTTGTACAGGGCTTCGAGCATTTGAAGGGCCTAGTGTGAGGCCAAGGGGACATGTCTCAAACAGACCCTCTTTCCATTTTGCAAGACTCACTGAGAGGAGCACCCATAATCTGGAAGGGCGAGTACCCCTACTTCATCCACCCTATTTCAGATGGGATACCCAGGATGGAAGCAGAAGTCCTCAGAGCGACCAGAGATTTGATTGTGGGCATGGTTGATTGGTCACAAATAGACCTAGTGGTCAGTATTGAGGCCATGGGTCTCCCTCTCCTCGCAGCTGTAGGAGAAGCAACTGGAAAGCCAACGGTAGTTATCCGAAAGAGGTCTTATGGGATGGAAGGGGAGGTAGAGGTGGATGTTTCCACGGGATACTCCAGTTCAACCGCCTACATCAACGATATCTCTCCGGGTGAGAGGATTCTGGTGGTGGATGATGTCATCTCAACTGGCGGCACTCTAGAGCCACTCCTTGAAGCGCTCGAAGGAATGGGAGCAGTGCTCCATGATGTAATTGTTGCCATAGAGAAGGGAGAGGGCAGAGATAGGTTATCGAAAGAGAGGCCCGATTGGCCGATCCGAACTCTTGCCAGAATTGACATCGTTGATGGAAATGTAGTGATTGTCCAATAGAGATAGTGATTAAGTGGACATGAAGAGACATGAGTTCGAACTCGATGACTTGATTAAGAGAATCAAGGAGAATGACAATCGGCTTGTCGCCCTCCAAGTTCCAGAGGGCCTGAAGATGCAGGCATTGGAAATGATGGATGCAATCGAAGAAGATACCTCTGCTAGGATAATCCTCGCAGCCGATCCTTGTTACGGTGCTTGTGACCTTGTGCATGACAAGATGCAGCGCATGGGTGTGGAGCTTGTTGCACATATGGGACACTCGCAAATGAACATTGATTCCGGAATGCCGACTGAATTCATCAATGTCACATACGATGGTGATCCTGCAATCGATCCGGTCCTGCCAATACTAGCAATGCATAGAGAAATCGCAGAGAGACGTCTATCAGAAGCATCTAGTAAAGGTGAGATTAGCGAGGAGGAAGCACAAGAGAGGTTCATGGATGCAGTGGGTAGAGTATCTCCTCTAAAGGGGGCAAAACTAGGTTTAGTAGGAAGTATCCAGCATCTCCATCTGATTTTCGATTACAAGGAACGTCTTGAATCGGCAGGATTTGAGGTTGAGGTGCCAGTTGGCGGAGCCCGACTATCGTTCCCAGGGCAGGTTCTAGGCTGCAATTATTCGGGAGACAGGGATGATATCGGTCACTACCTTTTCCTTGGTAGTGGCGATTTTCATCCAATAGGCCTAGTCCTACATACAGGAAAGCCATTGGCAATGCTGGACCCATATACGGGTGGTGCAGAGGAGATGTCATTTGAAAGAATCGAAGGAATATTGAGGCAGAGGTTCGGACTCATTTTGTCCTGTGATGAAGCTAAGACATTTGGAATTCTAATTGGTGAGAAGCCCGGTCAAATGAGGAGGAATCTGGCACTAAGAATGAAGAAGAAGCTGGAGAAGCACGGCAGGAAGGGTTACCTCATGGCATTGGAGCACGTCGGTCCTGAGTTGATTGACTTCTATCCAGTAGATGCCTTTGTCAACACTGCATGTCCGAGAATTGCGATTGATGATTCGGTTCGTTATGCAAAGCCACTACTTACGCCCTTCGAGCTTGAGGTAGTCCTTGGAGAGAAGAAATGGGAAACTGGTTACAAATTTGATGAAATACCATGAGATTCTTCAATACAGCCTCTCGTCAGGACCATATAATCACGCAATGATTTGGGATTGCGTTGAACGAGTGATTACTCTTCTTCGTCGTCATCGTCGCCTAGGAGGGCTTCCCAGTCGAGCTCTTCTTCTGCGGACAGGAAGTATAGAGCACCCATTGCTACTGCAGCGAGAAGTCCGACGATGTCCTGAGTGCTGAATCCAGTATCTGGCCTAAATGCTTCATTGGAAGATATCAAATCAATTATGAATAGTTTATCTCCACCAAATACAATCCCAGTCATATTAATCAAAATGAAGATCAATATTGTAGCGGCGCCAATCAGTAGTCCCATTCTTTGGTTTTCTTCCAGTTCTACCATAGTATTACCTAAACTGTCCCAAGGGTTCCGAGTTATTAATGTAAATGGTAGAAATAACTCATTTTAGCATAGTATAAGAATATGGAAAATAATCCTATTAATGTGCTATTAGGAGTCTTTTGCATCGGATCCAGCACTGAAATTCAGGACGCCATCGTCCATCAAATCAGCGATAATGTCCTCCATCTTTCTACCAGTTTTATCCGCAATTACCTGAGTCTCGATTCTATCTGAGTGATCCCGAGCAGTTTGTGCCTTTGCCGCATCTCCCTCCAGGTTCCTTTGATCAAGAACAGAGGCAATTCCTCTCCAATTTTCTGGGTTCTCGGCTTCGCTTGCTGTTAGATCCTTCCAAATCTCAAGAGCGCCGTCAAAGTCCCCCTCGTTAGCAAAGCGATTTGCCCTCTGAACCCTTTGTTCACTACTCTCGGAGCTAGAGGCCTGCTTCATCAAAGCCTCAAGTTCATTATCCGCATTTTCTGAAACCAAACCAGTCTGAGGTTCTTCTTCCAATTCACCTGACTCTTCTCCCGGTGCATCTTCAATGGCGTCAAAGTCATCAAAGTCATCGAGGTCATCAAAGTCATCGTGGTCATCGGAATCGTCTGCTGCTTCCTCGGCATCCTGAACCTTCTTCTCAGCAGTCTTGGCCTTCTTCTCGGCCTCCTTTACCTTCTTCTCGGCCTCCTTTACCTTCTTCTCGGCCTCCTTAATCTTCTTCTCAGCGGCCTTGGCCTTCTGTGCGAGACGGAATGCAATGTGCTCAGGAATCTTCTTTGCCATGAAATCTACAATGGCTGGGGAAAGGCAAATTGCATTTAATTGTGGTCCAGACAGTTACAAAGGAGATGAATCGGAAAATCGTTAAAATTTGGTTACTAAATCCTACGAAAGAGACTCAGCCTTTTCCTCGCAAGCCTTCGCCCTTCCAGAAAATCCGATTGTAGAGTAATAAGAGGAAAATGCATTCCATGCATCGGAATCTGAAGGATCTTTGGAAATGATGCTCTTGAGGTTGTGCAATGCCGCTTCGGAATCACCGCCAATTATCAGTTCCAGAGTTTCTTCAATGCCGGAGGATTCCTGTGGAGATTCGTCAACTTCGGGTGCCCCTTCTTCCTCAGAATCTGCCGCACCGTACTTCTCCTCGGCCCAAAGAATTAGTTTTGGCCACTTGCCTTCAAACTTATCGAGCCTCTTATCGATACTTCCGATCATCTTGTCTAACTCTTCACCGTCAAGATTGGACCTGAAAATGGATTTCATTTTACTGGCTGCTACTTCGCGTGACATCTTGCTTAGATCTTCTTGGGCGGTGTCGACTGCGGTTCCGCCTGGATCCGGGGAGGGGTCTTCCTGGCTAGCTTGCTCGGAATTTTCTGGCTTTCCGTACTTCTGCTCGGCCCACTTGATCAAGCCGCCCCACTTTCCTTCGAACTTATTCAGCCGCTTTTCGACACTAGCGAGTGCCTTCTGCAGCTCTTCGCCTTCCAGAGAGGATGAGAAAATAGCTCCTAGCCTTGCTGATACTTCCTCTCTTGTTAGTTCGTCTGCCATTTCCTCACCGCAATTATCCCAATACACATCATGGCTTTAACCCGCCGATAGATTTCCTCACTCCTCTTCATCGGGGAAACTACCGGCCTGTTCAAGAGATTCCGACAACCCCTTCCATTCTACGTTCTGCTTGCCCTTCCGGTGAGTAAGATTTTTCCACTTGTTGAAGGCGACCTTCACGTTCCCTTCGTCCAAAGAAGCTGCGGCTAAGTTCATGGATGCTGCTGCTGCAAGCATATTGACGAGGTTTGTAAATGACTCGTTGGCCTTGATGGCCCCTGCCTCTATATCCGTCCTCTGTTCCCTCTCGGCCTCCTTAATCCCACCCCAGATTCTCTCGATGAAGTTCCTATTATCTGGAATCGGATTGAGTATCGCCTTGTCGACCTCTAAGCCCTTCCAGGTGCAATAAAAAGAGAATGAGAAGAGAATGAAGAGTTCCGCAAAATCCAGCAGCCCCCATTCGAAAGCCTCGAATCCCCATGATCCATCGTGCCTACCGAATGAGCCTGTTGTCTGCTCGCCAGTGATGTTGATTGAGATATCAGCAAATTTTCCCATCTTGTTTGCTGTGGACAATAGTGCAACGAACAAAGTAAGAACTCCTATGCGAATCGAGCGGATGGACTTAATTGCAATCAATTTCCTATCCTTCTTTACTCCGAATTGGTTCTCAATTGGCCTGTGAGCCCACAGTGCTACTAAGGTGTAAGCCAGAGACGCTACTATTGCGTAATCTAAGATTCCAATTTCCAAATTTCCCCATATCTCGAAGTTTGCCCCGTCTGGGAACATTATCTTCTCCTTACCCTCTGGGATGCTGCCCGTGCAAACATCCGGTGAGCTGCAAGCAATACGGCTGGTCAGCCCGGACCTAACTGCGATATTGTCAGAGAATCCGGAGCTGTTTACTGACTCGAAAATTGCTAGAAACGTGACGCCAACTAGGCTCAAACCTGTTGGCTTCTTGAACACCCTCTTCAGCACCACGACACGGCCTCAAGTAGCGCTGGTACGCACAAGCCTATCAAAACACCGAATCATAGAGGTGCACATGGCAATCATAGGGTTGTTGATGGGTCTGAACCGAATATGTCTAAGAACGTCGAAATAGGCAAGGAATCAATGGCGGACTACCTCGACAGGATAGGAGCGGGCAAGGTTCTGATTTCCAAGGAGCCTTTGTCCTACGATTGGACTCCTTCCGAGCTGGTCGGTAGGAAGGACGAACTAAGCGAATTAGCATCGATGTTCTTTGGAATAGAGAATCACAACGTTAGCTGTAGAGCCGTGGTTACAGGCAATGTTGGCTCTGGAAAGACGGTTCTCACCCGTCGATTCTGCATGGATATTGCATCAAAACTGGAAGGGAAAAGGAAATTTTCTATCGTTCATGTAAATTGCAGGAACCATCCTTCGACATCTCAGGTCCTTCAGCAGATTGCATTGTCTTTGGATTCGGGCCATCCTGAACGAGGATTCAGCTCTGGAGAAGTTATCCAGAGCGTTAGACGTAATCTTCGGACCCACGATAAGCACCTCCTGCTAATCCTAGACGAGGTTGATGTGCTAGTTAGAAGGGACAACTCCGACTTGATATACAAGCTCCTCAGAATAGATGAGGATAAGGAAGGAGAGGGTTCCATATCCCTAATCATGGTGAGCCAGGAAGAATCCCTGTTCACCCTCTTCGAGAAGGCCATCAAGTCTCGTTTAGGGGGGAACAACATCCTCCAAATGAGCCCTTACGTGGCCAGCGATCTCGAAGGAATCGCGAGTCAGCGTTACGAGGCGTCATGCAGACCCGGTTCAGTGAGCAAAGAGGTTCTGGAGAAGATTGGAACATTCGCAGAAGAGTCGGGCGGGGATGCAAGGATGGCAATCGAGCTTCTAGAGGGTGCAATCAGAAAGGCCGAAATGGCAGGCAGGGGAGAGGTCATGGAAGCAGATGTTCTTCCAAGTCGTATTCGATCCGCATCAGTAGAGCCGAATCAGGTTGATGGCCTGAAACTGCACCAGAAGTTGGTCCTCCTTGGTATTTGCCGGAGATTGAAGAAAACAGAGGAAGTCTCCAGTGGGGATGCCAGAAAGTTGTACGAACTAGTCTGCGAGGAAAACAGTGAGAGTCCAAGAGGATACACGACATTTTGGAAATACATGAAGTATCTCGAATCCGAGGGATTGATTGTAAGAAGGTCCTCCAGTTCCAACCAAGGTAGGGGAAGGACTCAGTACATCACCATGCCAAACTCTGTGCCTGCGGCGATCGAGAGCAGGATTGAGAAGGGCCTTCTCGAGAGGTAGACGATTGGTTGACTCCGAACCGCTCTTATAGGGACCTTATGTCGGGATGCCGTCCAAGGTGACTAAATGGCAGGTGAGCAGTCCTTCAAGGCAGTGGTGAACGACACCAACCCGGTGTCTGGAGGCAGGTCCTTTGCAATGGACATCACAGGAGCAAACTACAACCATTTTCTGGGAAAGAAGATTGGAGATTCGGTAGATGGGATGTTTGTCGGAGATGGAGAAACTACACTCAGCGGGTACAAACTGGAGATAACAGGGGGATCTGATGTCACAGGCAGACCAATGAGGCCTGATCTGGACGGCTCTGGCGTCAAATCGATCCTCATCACTGCCGGAGTAGGCTACAAGGGGAAGAAATTCGTCAACAAGAACAGCAAAGAGTACCGCTACAAGTACGATGGCCTGAGGAGGAGGAGAAATCTCCGGGGCAATGTAATCAGTCAGGACTCACGCCAGATTAATCTGAAGGTAGTCGATTCTGGAAAGCGCTCACTGGCCGCGATTATCGACGGAGAGGAAGCCGCAGTCGAACAGCCCTCTGGAGAAGAGGAGTGACGACTGGGGTGATTCAAGCTGACCAGAGCAAAAAGCAAGCAGCCTGAAGTCAATATCGGCATGGTCGGTCACGTTGATCACGGGAAGACCACTCTAACCCAGGCCCTATCTGGAACTTGGACAGATACTCATTCGGAAGAACGGAAGAGGGGTATCAGCATCAAGTTGGGATACGCGGACACTTCATTCCATGTGACTTCTGATGGCGAACACTACTCCAAGGGGAAGCACCCAGAGGGCGAGAAGGGGAAAGGAAATCTGCTTAGGGTTGTATCCTTCGTCGATGCTCCGGGGCATGAGACTCTGATGGCAGTGATGATTTCTGGGGCTTCCATCATGGATGGTGCCCTACTATTGGTAGCTGCCACAGAGAATTGCCCTCAGCCACAAACTAGGGAACATCTAGCAGCCCTTGAGATAGCAGGAATTGAGAACATCGTAGTAGTGCAGAACAAGATCGACATTGTCAGCAAGGAGAGGGCAATGGAGTCATACAATGAGATTCAGGAATTTATCAGCGGGACGATCGCAGAAGATGCCCCCATCATCCCAGTCTCCGCTCATCACGACGTGAATCTAGACGTCCTAATTGAGGCCATAGAGGAGACCATCCCTACCCCGGACAGGACTGAAGATGATGGAGGTTTGATGTACATCGCAAGATCCTTTGATGTAAATCGTCCGGGATCGAGGCCGTCTGAAATCAAAGGAGGTGTGATTGGAGGCAGTATCGTGGAAGGGTCATTCAACATCGGAGATAACATACTCATTGCACCTGGAAGAAGGATACAGGAAGGAAACAATACACGTTGGGACCCCCTTAGAACCACAATTGAGGGAATAAAGGGCGGAGGTACCGACCTAAAGACTGCCTATGCAGGTGGTCTTTGCGGCATTTCCACCCCTCTAGACCCGCTTGTCACCAAGGCAGACGATCTTTCGGGGCAAGTTATGGCCAGAGAAGAGGAGTTGCCCCCAATCTGGGAAGAATTGGGCCTCGATCTACAACTATTGGACAAGATGATTTCGGGAAACGAGGATGAGGGTAGTATTAGGCCCCTGCAGCCAAACGAGATGCTGATGGTTAATTCAGCGACAGCAACCAGTGTTGGAACCGTCGCCAGAATCAAGGGGAAGAAAGTGACCCTGAGTCTCAGACTACCGATTTGCGCTAAGAAGGGAAGCAGAATTACGCTCTCAAGGAGAGTGGGTTCCAGATGGCGACTGATTGGGCATGGAACCATCTCGGGATGATCCAATGGTTGCGGTTCTGGTTGATGCATGTGGCTGGGTTTCCTTGGTTGATGCAGGCCTGAACCTGGATATTTCGTTGAACGAAGTGGTAGGAGAAGCGAATCTGAAAATCACCGCAGGAGTCAGGGATGAGCTTGATTCCCTCGCAGAAAGTCGCAGTGGGCTTCTTCTAGACCTCCTCTATGGGAGATCCGAAGTAATTGATTCAGGAGACGGGCACACAGATGACGCCCTACTAGCCCTATCTCTCCAGAACCGTTGGCCAGTCCTTACTGTTGACAGAGTATTGAAGAGAAGACTGGTAGAAGGGGGCTGTTCTTACATCGAAGTCACTTCTGGGCGCTCTCTACGAATGGTTGGCCCCTAGGGCAGTGTGAACAATCTATCGTCGCCATGACCGTTCATCAGTCCAATCCTGACTGCGGCGTCTAGCCATGCATGGGCATAGTTGATTGCCCCAAAGGAACTGACTAAATCTCCTTCGGAAGCAAAATGCCTTGCATCGGCAGCATAATCATCGCACATCCGAAGCATCTCATTGAGCCTCTCTTCGTCCAGTTTGTTTGATGTTGAGGGAGTTGCCTTTGATCTAGCCTCGGCAGTGAGGGCGAGATATCTCTCGATTCTTTTCAGCGTGATTGTATCGGACATTTTCACCCCTCACTTAGTAAGACACCTGCATCTTCACTAAGCTTGAATAGCCTGCTTCTTCCTTCCTTCCTTACTGCGAGGATACCTGATTTGTGTAGCGAATTGTATATCTGAGAAAGGCGAGGCCTGCCGACCTCAAGACGTGCTTGGATCTCAGCGTCAGAGGGGGAAATCTCACGTGAAGAGGCTACAGAGACTACCAGTCTCTCAGCGTCGCTCATTCTATCGAGATGGTCTTGATCGACAATTTCCTTTGACTCCCATTTCGGGCCTTTGACCACTATTGGCCTTTCCAAGTGAGGTATTTTTGGTTGTTCCTCGATAATATCGATGGGCTCGGGTTCTTCGAAGACCTCTTCTGGCTCATATTCGGCTTCGTTGGAGAGTTCGGGGAGTGTTTCCTCGAGCTCCGAGTCAACAGTCCAGAGTTCTCCCTCGGAGAATAATACCTGCTTCTCCTCGATAGATGTCGATTCCGTACTAACCGACTTGCGATTTTCCTCAGTGAACTGTGGTTTACTTTCGTGGACTGGGCCCTCTCTAGGGAGGTTCTGGAATTCTCTTATTTCTGGCTCCTGTATAGGGGTTGAGCGGTCTGGACCTGTTGGCATCTGGTCATTTGTTATGCGTGACCTGCTTACTAGGCCTGAGAATCCCCTTGATTGGCCACTGCTAGAGGGCTCTGTACCCTCTTCCATTGACAGAAGCGTTCCCTCGTCTGCTGTCCAACCGGTGATCTTTTCGGGATTATCAGCGATAGCTTCGTCGGTTTCTTCCTCCTCGGGGTCCTCGTTCGCAGATTCTGGCTCGATTGTTTCCTCATCTGGCAACATGTCATCTGGTTCTACATCCCAGTCTTCATCTTCGAGCACCTGCTCCGCAGTTTCCGATTCTATTTCTCCCACCTCGGACCAAGATTCCTCAATTTCCTCAATGTCCTCAATTTCCTCAATGTCCTCGACAACATCAATCTCTGATTCATGGATTGGAGCGGTCGAAGGTTCAATCTGGGACTCGTCCGGAGGATTCTCTGAGACAGTGGATTTTTTTGGTGTATTCCAGCTTTTTAGTGATGCAAGAGTGTCTTTGGAACCGAGACCTCTCCTTTCGTCTACGAGATCTCTGAGGATGCCGATAACTGATCTAGCATTACCACCCGTTCTGGACATGATCGCCTCGAGCAAGTCGCTATTGATGTTCCACCTCTCGGGCGACATTCTGCGGATTCTGAGGTCGCTAAGCAACTGAATATGCTCCTGAGAGAGGGGCTCAACGGTGGCTATTTCATCGAAAACCTCCCTTGTGTTCTCGTCCAGAGACGTAAATTGAGAGTTGGAAACTGAGACTACGACGAGAGCTCTAAGTCGTTGCAATATGGGTAATATCAAAGACAAGAACGAAGATAAATCGACATGTGATGGATAATCCAAAGCGACTAGTGGAAGAGGACCTGAAACTGTGTCCAGAGTCTCCACAATCCTCTCTACTTTCTGGTGCATGCTCGGAGGAATATCGTGTCCGCAGAAGGTTATTGCAAGCTCGTCCAGGGCACAATTAAGGGGATCATCACTATGCCAATAGGTTCCAACGAAACGATCGTTGGTCTGAGAAGAAATTGCATTGATTAGAGATGTCCTACCTGAGCCTCTCTCCCCTGAAAGGAGAATCAATCTTGGAGATTGAGAGTGCATATGCTCCTTCCACCTAATCAGAATATCCTCCCTTCCGACTATCTCACTGGCCCTGTTCCTCTCAATCGGTCTAGAGTCGAATGGATTACCTCGCAGCGTAGGAAGATCTGACGGAGAAAGATCGCTCAACACCATAGGACCTCAGCATCGTCTGGCATTCTTAATGTTCACGCATACTCACGCATATCAGAGGGTCAATTAACGAGTAATTCACAAATGCGGGACCTAGAAATTGGCAATCATTGGTGCAGTGACTATTTCCCCTATTAGCAGCGTTAACGCATTATTAACGGGTTAACGAAGCGTTAACGAAGCGTTAACGGGCAAATTAACGCATTTTTTGTGTAGATATTAGTGCGAAAAAGGTTAGAAACCCGTTATCATACCTCCAGTTTGAGTACTATGCCAATAGAGAACAGTCGCATCGGAGGGTTCTACAAACTATCAGTTTCAGAGAGAAGAAAGCTACTCGCTGAAATTGCGGAATTAAGCAATGATCAGGTTGAGGCATGGGCCGACACGGGAGAGTTGGACGAAGAGGCAGCAGACAGGATGATTGAGAATGTAGTGGGTACATACTCTCTCCCGATTGGGGTTGCAACCAACTTCGTGATTGATGGATCTCACTATGCGATTCCATTCGTTCTCGAAGAGCCTAGCGTAGTTGCTGCGGCAAGCAATATGGCGAAGAGGTGCTTGGCTAACGGGGGTTTCAAATCGGACAACGATGATCCTGTAATGATTGGTCAGATCCAAGTAGTCAACTGCGATGACCCCGATGGTGCTAGAGATTCGATACTCGCTTCCAAGGACGAGTTAGTTTCGAGCTGCAATGAAGTTGACCCCATACTGGTGAAGTTCGGAGGCGGTTGCCGAGATCTTACTGCAAGGGTGATTGAGACTAGATCCGGGTCAATGGTGATTGTCCACATCCACGTTGACTGCAGGGATGCAATGGGTGCCAATGCGGTGAACACGATGGCTGAAACAATCGCGCCAAGGGTCGAGGAGATCTCTGGTGGGACGGTGATACTGAGGATAATCAGCAACCTAGCCGTCCTCCGTCTCGCTAGGGTGAGCGCAATTTTCACCCCCGAGGAGATGTCGGACAGGGGTCAGGATGCGGAGCAGGGCTCGGAAGTGATAGACGGCGTGATACAGGCATACCACTTCGCTGAGGCAGACCCTTTCAGGGCCACCACTCACAACAAGGGGATAATGAACGCAATCTCCGCGGTTGCCCTGGCCTGTGGCCAGGATTGGAGGGCCATCGAATCGGGGGCTCACAGCTACGCTTCCCATGAGAGGACTTACGGTTCACTGACCAGGTGGTCAAAGGACGAGAATGGCAATCTAGTCGGGTCCATTGAGCTGCCGATGGCAGTCGGCCTGGTTGGAGGAGCAGTTAGGGTGCATCCTGCAGCACAAGCGAATGTGGCTCTACTAGGGGTGGAGAGTGCGGACGAGCTAGCGAAGGTGATAACAGCATCGGGACTGGCACAGAACCTCGGCGCCCTTCGGGCCCTAGCCACCGTAGGAATACAGGCTGGGCACATGAAGCTGCATGTCAGGAACATGGCGGTTACCGCTGGAGCAGAGGGCGAAGAGGTCGAAAAGGTGGCATCCATGCTGCGAGAAAGAGGAGGACGCATCACTCAAGCCTCGGTTAACGAGGCCCTGACGGAATTGCGCGGGAATTAGGGTTTCACACAATTCCGCGATTTCTTGCGTCTTCGGCACGTGCGTCTTTCTTTCCTGCCTCTACGTCGACCCAATTCATCATCAATGCACCAATCAGAATCAGTACTGCTACGCTGAGCACCCCCACCCTGCTATCGAATGCAAGAGTCATCGTAGCATAGAGGAAAGGCCCGATCAATGCAGCCACCTTTCCGAAGAATCCGAAGAATCCGAAGAACTCTGCACTCCTAGTCTCGGGGACCATTTGTCCGAAGAGGCTCCTCGCAAGCCCCTGGGAGCCACCAAGTACCATTCCCATTCCGCATCCAAGGAGAAGGAATTGTAGACCAACATCTAGACCAAGCTTTGCCCAGACATTATCCCTTACCCACGTCGTATATCCGTCCAGTGGACCATCTCCTAGATTAGTAGGGTGGTCTATTCCCACCTTTGTTATCCCATCTAGGCTTCCACCGTAGGCACTGACGCTGAACCTAGTCTCATCCATTGACCCAATTAGGTCTTCAATCATGTCAGACTCGAATCCAGGCACAGCGAAGTAAAATGGATCGTCTGTTGAATTGCCATATACCCAATCATAAGTCCCGGTCCTATCATCCAACTCAACTGGCAATACCTCTGCATATTGGGAAGCCCAAGACTGCTCATCGAATTCGCTCGCTGCATAGTTTAGCTTCTGTGCAATCGCATGCGTATCGTAATTGATGTGAACCTCGTACGCTTGAGAATCCTCATTCCAGTCATACATTATCTCATGATCATCATGAGAATCGAAAACTAGAGGGGCGAAGGAGACTGCTGCGAAGCAAATGAAGACCCACCCCGCCAATGCGACGGATAGGGCTTTCTTGGTCCCAATTCCCTCCTTAATCGTGAATCCTAACCAACGGTACCTGAGGCCAGCACGGCCACCGTTGGATAAGATGGTGAAAAACAATGCACTTGGCCATGCTACGAACTGTACTGCCAGGATTGTAATCATCAATTGTGTAGCTGTGAGGCCTAGGACGACTGGGCCGAAGACGCCCCCTAGTGCGGTTACTGTGTTGATTCCGTCTATGAAGAAGAAATATGCAAGCATATAAATGAACAAAGTTCGGAACTTGTTGGTTTCGCTCAGGGTCTTCTTAATCTCAGAAAGAGCCAGTCGAGTTGAGTCCATAATTCCCATTGCGTCCATCTCATCCTGGATCGGTGGTTCGGGAACCCACTTGAATGTCAGTAGTGCGAATCCATACCACCAGACACCTGCAGAAGCGATGCAGAACGGCACCACCCAATCACCCGAAAGTGAGAGTATCATTCCGAAGTGGATTACGAGCAACAGACCCCCGCCAAGATAGCCGAATGCGAATGCCCTGTTGGAGATGTCATCCATCTCATCATCGGTCCCCATGTGCGGGAGAAGTGCGTTGTAGAACACCCCCGCGCCATTCAGGCCGACGTTTGCAACAACAAACATGACTAGAATCCACAACCACTCATAGCCATCGACCAGCAGTGCAAAACCGATGAGGATAGTTCCTCCTGCTCCAACGTAGGTCAATATCCTGAGCCACCACATCTTGATGGCACGACGATCAGCAATCACACCCAAAGAAGGACTAACAAGAGCCACCATCAATGCGGCACCGGATACTGAATAAGCCCAAATCGCATCTGAAGTCATCAACTTTCCGAATACGGATGTGGTTAGCCCGTTCGCTTCCAGGAACAAGTATGCGTACCAGACTGGAAGTATTGCTGTGGTAACGCTAGTCTCGAAGGCTGACTTCCCCCAATCGTAGAATACGTATCCTCTCACTGCTTGTGGGTCTGATGCTCGGTCTATCTCTACGGTCTCTGACATGTCTATCGTACCTAGGCGTGTGAGGTATAGTATCAGTGTTGTCCCAGATACGGAGTAACTTCTGCCACACTTGTACCGTTCTATATCATGTGAAAGTAGTGCTCCCTTGCATTCTTGGTCTAGTTCTTTCTCGGAAGGAATGATGAGGCACTGGAAGCAACCCAAGGAGAATTCGATTGAAGCTCTCCGGCATGGAATTCTGTTTGGAGATGGGGTCGAATTTGACCTCAGGGTTGATGGGGACGGGGAGTTGGTGATCGTCCATGACGAGTTCGCTCCCGGGAAAGAGACGATCAGAGAGAGGTGCGTGGAAAAACTCCCAACTGACTACCTCAAATCAGCAGGCATCCCCACGCTGGACGATCTTCTTGCAAATCGGGAGTTCTCTGAAGCATGGCAATCAGGAGGCAAGACCGTTGACATCGAGTTCAAGCTCCCTCATCCCTCGACAAAAATAGGGACAATGGAGTACCTGAGTTCGATTATGGGGAAATTAGAAGAATCACTGGAGCCTCTTGACCTTCCAGATAGGTCTGCAGTCGTGTCTTGCTTCTCCCCCAAGATAGGAGAGGCATCGAAGACTTTCGATTTCAGCATCCCGGTGATTCGACTAATGCCCCATATCAGAGCCTGGGGCCGGTTCTGGAGGCTGAAGAGGGTGGTTGCCATTCCTCATTTCGCTAGGACCACGGTAAAGGGAATCACCAGGAGTCTGCGTAAAGAGGGCATGGAATCAATCGGGATGACCCGGGATTATCTTATAGGATGGCCGCGATACATGCACCCGGGCCTCCCCGTTGGCCTTCATGGAGAGGGATTGCAACGCTTCTTCGAGGCTCGGCGAGGCATGGGGGCTTTCGTATGGCCGGCCCCATTGAAGCACGAGGATGCATTGGTGAAAGCAGGAGTTTCCTTGGTCTCGGACAACATGAACCCAACTGTGTTCGAGAAACCAGATGGAACTCCGAGATGGCCCAGACCTGCCAGTCAGCCTCTCGATGAAGAATGGTACGAGAAAATCCGCAAGGCTAGTTCATCAGAGAGAGGGGAAATAATGAATGAGGCAGCTTCTTCCTTACCTATGTGGAATGAGATTGACCATGAGAGGAAGAGCAGGATCATACGAGATCAGGCCACAAGGATGCTCTGGCCGGGCAGTACTGAGAAATGGGTTAGGCTGGCAGACGATGGATTGCCGTGGGGAAGTCCGAGGATTATCGGGCACAGAGGTGCTGGAACCACACAGTGAATGATTACCCCAGTCTCCGATGAGGTTGTTCCTTGGCGATGTACTTCGGACGGTATATGGGTACTCCTCGGCCATCACGAGCATTTCTCTCATCTAGAATTTGGGCGCAAATTCCTGCCACCCGAGCCCAACCGAAGAACGTGGTGTAGTAGTGTGGCTTCCGGAATCCAATCGCATGTAATAGGCTTCCACTGGCCAAATCCACATTCGGGTATGGATTCGTGATCTTCGGATGCTCCTTCAGGATTGGTGGGACTACCTCTCTGAGAGTCTTCGTCACCTTGTAGTACTCGTCATCTGGGCAGACCTCGGAGCCGAGTTCGATCAGAAGTCGGGCTCTAGGGTCCTCTGCCCTAAGCACCCCGTGTCCGAAGCCATATATCGGCCTCCTCGCAGCAAGCTCTGACCGGACAAACTTCTCAATTTCATCTGGATCTGAGGTACCAATCCTCTGGACGAACTCCAGACAAGCCTGATTTGCCCTGCCATGGAGTGGCCCGGAGAGTGCATTCATTGCGCTTGCAAGAGATGCATACACAGAGGCCTTTCCAGACGCAACAGCCTTGCCAGAGAATGTGGAAAGGTTCCCTCCACCGTGATCCATATGGAGAATGAAGAAGAATCGGAGAACCCTATTCATTATCTCGGCTTCCTCGTTATCTACTCCTAACATGTGAACAAAGTTCTCGACTAGCCCCAATTCGGTGTTCCTAGGACGTAGCTTCTCGGGATGGCCGCCACGAAGAAGGAAAATTCTGGCCATCAACTCGGGCATTCTGGCAATGAGATTCATCGAGTCGACTCTGGCGTCACCGGTGGTCTCGGCTGAGCCCATCGCCATGATCCCTATAGAAAGCCAATCCATCGGGTGGCCACTGCCGGGAGTAAGGTGCTCTAGTACTCTCAATGCTCCAGTAGGGATTTCCTCGCCTCGATGTGCCAATTCCTTTCGAAATGCTGCTGACTGTTTGGAATCTGGGAGTTTCTTGTGCATTAGCAAGTAGATGACGTCCTCCTCCTCCAGGTTTGCTAGATCGCCAACGGGATATCCAACGTAATGTACGCCTTCAATCGGGTCTACGTAGGAGGTCTTGCAGGTTCCTACCGGGATTCCCCTCAGTCCCGAATCCAAGTGCCCTTCTGAAATAGAGAATATTGTTTCTTCATCGCCCATATGGTTCCCAGCATAGAGGGTAACTGCCACTCTGTGATAATCCCTCCGACAAATGCCTTTCAGAATTGCCAGTCAAATCAGCCCTAACTTTCGGCCACATCTATCGAATGATTCCAGAACTGAGTCGAGTTCCTCGCGATTAAGTCCAGCAGACATCTGCGTCCGAACCCTAGCCTTGTCTCGAGCAACCATGGGGAAGACAATCGCACCTACCATCACCCCTTCGTCCCTCATCAATGAGGAGAGTTCTTGCGCCTTCCTGCTATCTCCGCACATCACGGGAATTATTGGAGTCTCACTCACCCCCGTGTCGAATCCCATTGAGTCGAGTTGTTTCCTGAAGTATGACGTGTTCTGCCACAGCCTCTGAACATGCTCTGGCTCGGACATCAGAACCTCGATCGCTGCCTTCTGAGCGGCTGCCACCCCCGGTGGTTGACTCCCTGAGAGTAACCATGATCTGCTGTGATTAAGGGCATGGGTCCTGACATCATCACTTCCTGCCAGAATCCCCCCCTGAACGCCCAGTGCCTTCGAGAAGGACCCGATTTCGAAGGTCACCCTGCCCTGCAAACCGAAGTGAGAGACAATACCTCTGCCCTCACCCAATACTCCCTCGCCGTGGCAATCATCGACGAATGTCATTGCTCCGTGCTCCTCTGCAAGGTCAGCAATCTCGTCAAGTGGAGCAATGTCCCCATCCATGCTGAAGACCCCGTCCGTGATGATCAGCTTGCGCTCGGAATCCTTGTGGTCCTTCAGGACCCTCTCAAGAGCCTCCATGTCATTGTGCGAGTATACTGCTCTGGATGCCTTGGTCAGTCGCACGCCATCGATGATTGACCCATGATTGAGTTCGTCTGAGATAATCACGTCCTCTGAACCGCGGACCAATGTGGGGATCAGTCCAACGTTTGCTGTGTAGCCTGACGAGTAGATGAGGGATGCCTCGACCTCCTTGAATTCGGCACAGGTTCTCTCGGCATCCAGATGGAGGTCCATCGTCCCAGCTATCGCCCTGACTGAACCTGATCCAGTCCCGTACTTCTTAGTGGCCTCGACTGCAGCTTCCACGACTCGTGGATGAGTGGTCAGATTCAGGTAGTTGTTCGCAGAGAGCATGATCATCTCCCTGCCATCTATGGTGCACCTTGGCTCACTCGCTGTCTCCAAGGTAGGAGGATTCCAGTCCAATCCCTGTGCCTTGAGTTCAGCATACCTGTCTCTCATCCATGACAGGTCGACTGGCATGACTCTCAGAAGACATCCTAGTTCATTGACTAATCGGAGAGGGATATTGAGAGAGTATTGATGAGAGAGATTCCATCGCAGCACATGGCAACAAGAGACGTGGAGCTGGTTGTCGTCGGGATTGCCCAGGACGGGGGTGTGCCCCAAGCCGGATGCGTGTGCGAAAGATGCGTTTCTGCGATGAAAGATGCTTCCAAGGGGTTGTATCCAGTTTCCTGCGTAATCAGAGGATCCGATGGTAGTGTGCATCTTGTCGAGGCAACGAGGAGTCTTTCCCATCAACTTGGGATTGCAGCTTCTGCCCTTGGTGTGGGAGTCTCACTGATTCCTGATTCGATATCCCTCACTCATGCCCATCTAGGACACATAGACGGTATAGGACAGTTTGGAAAGGAGGTTATGGGCCTGGATGGAATTCCCCTCTTCGCGAGTAGTAGTGTTATCCAAGTGCTTGAAGAGAGGCGTCTTTCCGCTCCCTTCCAGGCCAATGCGGTGTTCTCTGGGTCCGCCTTTTCCCCCTCCGAGGGATGCGGATTTGAATTGGAATTTGTCCGGGTCCCACACAGAGACGAGTTTTCCGATACGCACGCTATCAGAGTCAGTGGGCCGAACTATGCACTTCTATTCCTCCCAGACCATGATGACTGGGGTCAGACCCTGGAGATGGTCGGAGAGGGCAGTATTAGGGGGTGGCTGAGATCGATGAAGGTGGATTTCGCACTGATCGATGGGACATTCTGGAGCGCTGACGAGTTGGGAGGCAGAGACATGGGGCAGGTCCCACACCCAACAATCTCGGAATCGCTAGAATTGTTGGGCAAGAAGCGAGAAGGTGATCCTGAGATAGTTTTCATCCATCTGAACCATACCAATCCTGCACTAGATAGGGGCTCTGAGCAATTCAGGGAGTTGACGGACCTGGGTTGGTCCATCGGAGAGCAAGGATCGACAATACTGCTGTAGATGCAAGCCGAGTATTATGAATCGCCAGTCTAGTCGAGATTTGTGCGAATCAGCGGGATGGTCAGCAGCGGACTGGGCAGAGCCCATGTTTTCATGGCCCAGAAGCACTACCAGTCTCAGTTCAAGGGAGTTCTGGGGGTCGGTGCATGGCCCGGTACGCTCAACGTGGATGTCGGAGGCACCAGCATGGATGAGTTCCGCCAGCTGCGAGTTATTGCCGGTCTGGAAGAGGGAGATGTCACTGAATCCTCCATGCCCATCAGAATAGAGGGATTCGAGCGGGACGGCAGGTCATTCGGGGGGGCCACTGCGTTCAGGGCGAGGATCCGTAGAGAGGATAGGGATTGGGTGGCTTGCGCGATTCTGATCCCGGATCTGACCAGGCACACGAGCACCGCGGAGGTCATCTCAGGAGCATTCCTACGAGAGAGTATTCCCTGCTCTGATCGCGACTTGGTATGCATCGAGCTCAATTGAGTCTGCCTCGCCACTCTCGCTCCAGGAGAGCGCTCATCTCGTATTGCGCCATCGAGAGCCAGCGGCGGTACTCCCGAGAGTCCTCTGGGCGCCTTGAGAACGATGCCAGAGGAGGTAGGTCATCCGAGAACGAAGCCCCTAGGTCAGAATGCGAGATTCCCCACAGGACAAGTCCCTCTGCTGGTGCTCGACCCAAGTCTAGGCTCACCTCAGGACTAGTCAGGGCCGATTCAAGGTCAGAGACTGTGATCCTCCCCGAGGCGATCCCGGAGAACGAGGATGCCACCTTCCTGACTTGGTTCCAGATGAAGGACTTGGCCTTGATGGAGAATCCGACCAGCCTTCCTCTTTCGGACAGCCATGGAACGCACTCGTCTACAGTTCGCACGGGATTAGTGCCTTCCTCCAACCTACAGAGGTTGGAGAAGTTGTTTCTCCCCTCCACCATGGAGCAAGCATCGGAGAGAACATCGGGGTCGTTCTCGAATGGCCACTCCTCTATGACCTCGAGACGATACAGGTACCTCCGAGATTGGACGTACCTGACCTTCGAGTCCGCTGGTGCTCTGTTGACAGATATTGCCATTGCCCCTAGGGGAAGGTTGTCGTTCAGCGCCCTGATGATGGAATCCTCGCTGGTCTTCTCGGAGACCGATGTGGGCAGGTCTATCCGCGCTAGGTTCATTCTGACGCTGACTCCGGCATCAGTTCTGCTCGACATCTCGAGGCACCCCTCCGACCACCAAGTCAGTCTACTGAGGGCCTGACGCAGAGATCCTTCGACAGTCCCGACGTCTGGCTGGATCTGGGATCCGTGGAAGGCATGGCCGTGATAGCCGATAGCGACCAGGAAACGGTCGCTCAGAAGAATGCCCCCCTACTCGGTCTGGAGGTACTCCAGTGCCTCCTCGGCGGAGGCGAAGCCCATGCCGAGAAGAGCGAACTCGACCGCTATGGGGAGGAACTGCTTGGCGAATCCCTCGCTCCTGTCGAAGTTCGTCTTGAAGTCGATGTTGTC
>PSPW01000044.1 GCA_004195615.1 Methanobacteriota archaeon
CAAGCAATCCTGCCTCTCCGTGGAAAAATCCTCAATGTAGAACGCCAACAACGAAACATAGCCAAAGTATTTCAAAATCAGGAAGTTCAAACTATGATCCGTGCTTTGGGTGCGGGAGTAGGGAACCCCCCAGAGGGTGAGGATGACATAGAGGAATCAGGCATCAAGGATGAAGGGTTATTCGACCCAGAAAAACTTCGCTATGACAAAATTATCATAATGACAGACGCAGATATAGACGGAGCACACATCCGAACTCTCATCCTAACTTTCCTATGGAGATTCATGAAACCAGCAGTTATGCAAGGGCACGTCTACGTAGCCCAACCACCACTTTACCAAATTTCAAGAGGAAAAAAGAGCATTTACGTCTACTCTGACGAAGAACGTGATTCCGCAATCGAAGAACTCAGAGGCGATTCAGAAGCAAAAGTCAACATCCAACGCTACAAGGGATTGGGTGAAATGAACCCCGAGCAACTATGGGAGACCACCATGGACCCCATGACAAGAACACTCTTACAAGTCACAGTCGATGATGCCAGCGAAGCAGATAGGATGTTTGAAATCCTGATGGGCGAAGATGTACCAGAACGCCGCTCATTCATAGAAAAATATGCATTGGAGGTAACCAATCTCGATGTTTGAGGTTGTACTGGAGGGATGATTCATGGATGATACAAATAGCGGAGAAGACACTAGCAGACTAATCACTCACTCACTAAAGGAGGAAATGAAATCCTCTTACATCAACTATGCAATGTCGGTCATCATCGGCCGTGCATTACCAGACGTTAGAGACGGCTTAAAACCGGTTCACAGGCGTGTTCTATACGGCATGTATGAAGGTGGACACACATCTGAAAAGAAATTCAGCAAATCCGCCAGATCTGTTGGAGAAGTAATGGGAAAGTACCACCCACACGGCGACCAATCGATCTATGATACGATGGTTAGAATGGCCCAAGACTTCAGTCTTCGCTATCCACTAATAGATGGACAAGGCAATTTCGGCTCCATAGATGGTGACCCACCAGCCGCCATGAGGTATACAGAAAGTAGGCTTGATCGCATAAGTAAGCACATGCTTGAGGATATAGACAAGGATACTGTGGACTTTCAAGGGAATTTTGACGAAACAGAAATGGAACCCACTGTCTTACCTTCTCGCTTACCTAACTTACTACTGAACGGCAGCGATGGAATCGCAGTCGGAATGGCAACTCGTATCCCCCCCCACAACCTCGATGAACTCGCAGCAGCAGTGAAAATGCATGTTGGAAAAATTATCGAAGAGGGAGAAGATTCAACCCCCCCCGAACAACTACCTCAAATCAGCGTCCCAGAATACATGACTGTAATCAACGGTCCAGACTTCCCCACCGGAGCAAGTATCCATGGAATCGACGGAATCCACGATATGTATGAAACTGGAAACGGGCGCTTCCACATCCGCTCGAAATGTGATGTCTTAGACGATGAAAAAGGTAAGCGGATTATTATCCACGAAATTCCATATCAGGTCAAGAAATCAGCCATGCTCGAGAGTATTGCCGAGATGGTTACTAAGGAAATCATCAAGGGAATCCGCGATATCAGAGACGAATCAAGCAAAGAAGGAATCAGAGTCGTTATCGAAGTAAAATCCAATGCCGACCCCCATGCAGTGCTAAACCAATTATTCAAATCAAGCCGCTTGCAAGAATCTTACTCAGCTAATATGATGGGGATCATAGACAAACGTCCAGTCAGGCTAACTCTCGGCAGAATACTACATGTCCATGTCCGCCACCGCGAACAAGTCATAGAAAGACGTACACAATTCGAATTGAATAAAGCCGAAGCCCGAGCCCATATCCTTGAAGGATTGGTTAAAGCACAAGACCGGATTGATGATGTTGTCAAAGTTGGTCGAGCAAGTGCAAGTCGTGAACAATTCGAAAATATCTTAAAAGGCAAAGAATCCATGGATGGAATCGCTGCATTCGACTTCTCAGAACTACAAGCAAAGGCCATTGCAGAACGTCGCCTCTACCAACTTTCTCGCTTGGATGTAAAGAAAGTCCAAGATGAGTATGATATCTTACAACTCTCAATCTCAGAGTTCTTGAGCATTTTAGCAAGTAGGCGGCAAAGACTCGATATCTTACTTGAGGAATTAGAAGCAGTAGTGGAAAAACACTCTGATGGTCGCCGCTCGATAATCGACCCAGCCCCACTTAGCATGAACCGTGAAGACCTAATCGAGGAACGAGCGATTGTAATCACTCTATCAGAAGATAACTACCTTCGCCACTTGCCAACCGAAGCATTCCGCATCCAAAACCGCGGCGGCAAGGGCCTGAAGGGTGTCACAACCAAAACTGAAGACCGACCGAAATCGATCGTCACTTGCTTCAGCAAAGACCGATTACTAATCTTCACAAACAAAGGACGAGTCTACGGGCTCAAGGCTTGGGAGACTCCCCAAGCAAGCCGACAAGCCAGAGGAACACATGTACGAAACTTGCTAGAAAGCATCCGCGACGACGAAAGCATAGTCACCATCCTACCTCTTTCAAGAGAATTATTATCTGACCCAGAAGGGCACTACCTACTGTTCGCAACCTCTCAAGGATTAATCAAGAAAACTTCTCTCTCTGAATATGTGAGGATAAATCGTAACGGAAAATTCGCACTGCGCTTCAAGAGAGAAGGAGATACTCTGGTCAATGTCAGGTCAGCCAGCGATGACCACGACATCGTGATGATTTCGAGCACTGGTTATGCATCCCGCTTCTCATGTGCACAAATAAGAACATCAGGCAGAATTTCAGGTGGAATATTCGGCATCAAAACAGGCGACAGGAAAAACGCCGATGGTGGCCATGTAGTAGGTATGATTGCAACCTCTAACCATGAAACCAACATCTTGACCATATCGCGAAATGGAATGGGCAAGCGCTCAAGACTTGGTACATCAGACCGAATTCCTGACCTTGACCGTGAAGGAGTTCAGAAATTGGATAAAGAAGGAGAATTAAAATTCATGACTGACGGCTATAGAAGGACAAAGCCAGGAGCCAAGGGCGTTAAAACAATGACCTTGGATGAAGAGAGTAAAGATGCAATCATCAGCGTCCGTCAGGTGCCTGACCTGTCTGACAATATCTTCCTCTTGACTGGAAAAGGCATGATGATCCGAGTCGTGGCTGGACAAACAAAGGGAACTTTGGGCCGCTCAAGCAAGGGAACGAGAATCATGGAATTAAGAAATAAAGACAAAAAAGGTTTCCATGACCAGATAATATTCTCTGCTAGATTACCTGCAGCATTACTAGATGAAGAACTCGTAGAAAATAGTAGTTCTGAAGAAGAATGATGCCTTTTGGCCGGCGACTTGAAGTCTTAGCACTTCTTCTCGGATACCGCCGAGGCACTATAAGGAGTGAATAAAATGCAGGAAAGCGACTTGATTCATGACTGGAATATCATCGATTATAACATTGATAGGAAAGCGGAGAACCACCCACACGGAGTATGGTTCGATGATGAAACTCTGCGTGATGGATTGCAAAGTCCCAGTGCTCGCAACCCGACCATCAAACAGAAAATTGAGTTATTGGATTATATGGAAAAACTTGGTATCCAGAAGGTTGACCTTGGATTACCCGGAGCCGGCCCATTTCACCTCGACCATATCGATGCAATGCTAAATCACATCAAAGAAAACGACTACTCAATCCGTCCTGGTTGTGCTGTTCGTACTGTCATCAGCGATATCGAACCGCTTGTGGAATTACAAGCAAAATACGAAATGCCAATTCAGGCAAGTGCATTTCTTGGCACCAGTCCAATCCGTCAATATTCAGAAGGGTGGACGATGGAAAAACTCCTCTCTACTCTCGACAAAGCCGTTGAATATGCCATATCCAATGATATACCAGTCATGTTTGTAACCGAGGATACTACTCGCTCAAAACCTGAAGATATCAAAGCAATATACACTCGGGCAATCGAATTAGGTGCAGACCGAATCTGTGTCTGTGATACTTGCGGCCATGTAACTCCAAATGGAACTCGCAAATTACTGCAATTTATTCAAGAAGAAGTAATCCCTGATGCAGGCGTCAAGCGCCGAGATATCGAAATCAATTGGCATGGCCACCAAGATAGGGGCCTTGGGGTTGCAAACAATCTAGCCGCAGTTGAAGCTGGAGCAGATGTCATTCATGGAACAGCCTTAGGAATTGGAGAAAGAGCAGGAAATGCGCCATTGGACCAGACTTTGGTCAATCTCAAATTGATGGGTGTTATCGATAATGACCTCACTTTGCTCAATGAATACATGCAAAAAGCACACGAATATGTCGAAGTCGCTTTGCCTCGAAACTATCCCGTATTTGGTGAAGATGCCTTTGAAACTGGAACTGGAGTGCATGCAAGTGCAGTTATCAAGGCGATGAAAAAAGGCGACCACTGGCTGGCTGACAGAGTTTATTCAGGAGTTCCAGCCAATGATTTCGGTTTACAACAGAAAATTCGAATCGGACACATGAGCGGGCGCTCAAACATCGTTTGGTGGCTAGAACAAAATCAAATTGATGTTTCTGATGAACTTATTTCTCACCTCTTTGAAGTGGCAAAGAGCCAGAGGCGCCTAATGAGTGATGAAGAAATCCTCCAATCTATTTCTGAATTTCAAGCCTGAATTTATGGCTGAATATTTCAATCCACTAGTGCATTGGGTACCCATCCAAACGATGGCATTCGCAAGGGGTCCTCTCTAGGAAACTACATCAATTATTGATGTCTAGAACGAATAGGTCTGTCGATGTGGGATTGGTTGATATCATTATTTTCTACGAATAGAACACCTACTAATTATCAATCCAAAAGTCATTTTCAGAGTAATAATGCAAAAATGGCTGAGATCTTCTTGAATGATACTGACATTGATCTACACGAGGTCAACGACCATTGCCCCAATTGTGGTGAGACATTTGGACGAATACCGAAATCCTCTGTCAAATGTAAAGAATGTGATACACAATATGTGGTTAAAAAAAATCCCTTTGTACAAGGATTGAATTATCTTATTTCAAAAAAACAATATCACATTAAGGAAGTTTATTGGCATGACCCTCCGTATGAAATGACAAAGCGATGGCTGGTAAATGGCAAGAAAGTAGATCGGGATTATTGGTGGTATTTATTGGAAGAATGGAAAATCACTCATATTGGAAATGGGGACCTAGGGCTTTTTAGGAACATTTGTTATGAACAATCCATATTCCTCAAGAAAGAAGAAAAATTATCCCAACGATTAAATTTACTTTGCATAGTCAATTATTACGACATTAATGGCGCGCAAAATTCAGGAATGGGATTTGACAAATCAGATGGATTCTTCGCTCCAAGTCCCTTAGCAGAGATGTTTGAGGTAGTGGAACAATTAGGATTAACTCGTCATCAAGCCAAAGAAACGTTTGTCAAATCTTCTGGTTCAATGAAGTCTCTCCCAATTAGTCCAGAAAGTGCCTTTGAAATGGCGGTGAAAAGATTTGGATATTCAGAATAACCGAATTATATCGTTCATAGGAGTATATCCGAATACCCATTGAAACGGATTCTGAATTTCAAAGGGGTTGTAGTGGGCCCTTCGGAACGCTAGGCAGTGTGCTGGTGACTGACGCCCATTGGTTTCTCGGTTTCACTAGCAGGTTTGTCAATCAATGCTTTTTTACAGCACATTCAAAAGTGGGATGCTGATAATTGAATTATGAAT
>PSPW01000045.1 GCA_004195615.1 Methanobacteriota archaeon
ACCGCCTCACCTGAAGTATTGGCCCAGTCAATTTCCTCAATCACGGAAAGTGCCAATGTCACAGTGGTCGCAAGGATGCCAAATACAATGCCCCTCTCTCGTGTAGTGGTATCCGCACTTAGGTCGTGCAGGACAGTGCCAAGAAGGACGTAAAACATCCATGGGACTACGGGGTAAGTGCCATTCAAGAGGAGCCTTGCGAACCACTCCTCTGCACTCTCAGCACCAACTCTCTCGAACCATCCAATCTCTGGTTCGGATAGGCTACCCAATAGCAACGGAGAAATCCCGAAGGCAAGCATTGCTAGGGACCTATTCCTAGTAGTGGCTCGGACAAGTACTGGACATAGAGCAGCCGATATGGCAAGTAACGTCAGAACACCAGGGGTGTGCCATTCGAACCTGCCCCCCCTCTCTACGTTCAGAAGGAGGTTTACCAGAAGTTGGCACAGGCACAGCAGGGCCACCCTAGGTATTATCCAACTGGTCCATTGCACGGTGGAATGGCCTTCTGAGAGCCTCCGAGAAGCACTCCTGTACATCCCCCACCCAGAAATGGTGACGAACATCGGTGCAGCCATGCCTCCGAAGGCAGCCGCAACGAATGCTGCAGGATGGCCCACAGTGATCCCTTCGGGAGGTACGATTGCCGCCGTATGCACCTCCACCATGCAGAGGATCGCTATGGCTCTCATCCTGTCTATGTGTTTGAGCCTCATCCTAGCACCCGCCACTGTGGACGAATCCAGTTTGGCAGTAATAGGATTCAATGCTTCCGGAGAAGCACCGACTCCCTATTCTTCTTCGTCATTCCCGACAAGGCCAAACAAGGCTCTTGCATTGGGGTCTGAAAAACCGTAACCAAGCAATGCTATGGATGCGGTGTAAAGGACGGCTATGAAGTAGTGAACGTAACTCAGGGGTGCCCCAGCATCCCCTCCGAAGTTGGTCCAACCCATCGGCCCTAGGTTATCCGAAACTGCTCCAGTGAAGTCCTCCGCACTCTCGTCATCGATCTCGCTGAAAACGTGGATTTCGAATACTGGCATCGACTCAGTGCTATCTTCCGAAAGGTCCGGGCCCACGAAACCGGGTCCTCGTGTGTCCAAGTGGAAAGTAACCTTGACCTTCCCATACATTATCGCTGTAGTAACAGGTTCGACCTTCAGGTCTATGTCTGCCGAGAGGTACACAGGTAGTGCACCAGGAATCACGTCGACGTAGGTGGAAGAGCCAATCAGCTTCCCTTGGATCTGTGTATTCTCGGGCTCAACTGTCACTGAATGCTCTACCATGTCGATTCCCTTGTATGTCGTCTTGCTCCCCACTTCGGAGGTCGCAATTGCGTATCCTGCCACATTGAAGCTGAATGGGTCATTAGGTGTCGCCAACGAACCAGCAGTACCCATGAGAGAAGTATCACTATTTCCGGCATGAGCGGATAGGAGGCCACTGGCCCCTTCCTCTCTGTGAGGTGCCCGCCAAGTCAAGTGCTCGGTCATTCCGTACACCCTCCCGTCCTCACATTCCAGGTCATAGCCAATGAACGTCCCATCTGATTCATAGTCGAAGTCGCAAAGTCCATCGCCGTCCGAATTGATGTATCCCTGGGCCATTCTCTGACCCATTGTGTCTCCTTTCGTACTCATCTTGAATACCGACCAGTCTCCGGTGCTGATTCCATCGGATCCGTAGAATGTTGCATTTGTCTCGAGGCTGTTCCAGGAGAAGAATCCGAAGTACGCGCTAACAGCATCGTCCCATCCGTAGAGCCAGTTGCTGATCGGCATCGAGTAGTAGGGGGTGTTGCCAGTGATGAAGTTCAGCAGAACCGGCATCACCGTGTCGAAGTAGAAGTTGGCGACCCAGTCCCTAAGTGCGTGTGCTGCATCCTCGGTTATCCCGTACAGGGAAGCGACATAGGCATCGTCCCAAACGTGCTGCACGCCTTCTGCATCAGGAAGGCTCATTCCAGAAAGCTCACCATACATGAATGACCCTGGGAATGATGACTTGAGTCCAATGTCCGGATCGTTAAGGATGAAATCGGATTGCTCCTGAGTCAGCTCTGCCATACCTGCGAAACTGTCTCTGTTAAGCCCTATTGGGATGTATATCCCTCCCAATGGGTCGTAGTCCCCGAATGCAGTCAGCCACCAATCGTTGGAGGCCATGGTCCCCTGGCCACCAGTCAGAATCAACTCGAACTCAGTAGGGGAGCCAGTTAGTCCCAAGCCCACCCAAGGCTCAACGTATCCCGCAACATCTGCTATCGTCAGCAGACCGACGTTGTAGGTCGTCATTGCCCCGAAGTAGTCCGCACTCTGGAGTGGAAGGAGGAGCCCAACTACCATTCCAGGCAGAGGGATCCCGCTTATCTCGAAGGAGGTAAGAAGCCCCACGCTCTCGTTGAATAGCATGTTCTCCAGTGTTGCTGGATCGTTGATGGTGACTCCGCTTACCTCTGCAAACCTCTCCTTCATTTGGGGAGTCTGGTTGTTCACCTCTGCCCCTCCACCCTTCTCGACGAACTTTGAGGCCGCCAACGAGTAAACAGCCCAGTCCATGTGTGTTGCGAAATCTCCAGAGTACCCATAAAGGGCAGCTCTGGCTTCTGTGACAGTGTCACTTGGAGCACCCATCCCTGCAATTAGTACTGGCCCTATGTCGCACGTAATGGCAATGCAATTCCCACTCCCGTCATCTGCATTGTAGAATATCGACTTGATTACCGTCGCGTCATAGCCTGCATCTGCATTCAGAACCACTGCCGGGCCAGATCCCGTTGCCATCGAACCATCGAGTCCGCTCTGTGATAGTGAGGCTGCGTACGAACCCAACAGCACCTGTTCCTCAGCACTCATGTTACCGAACCTACCGCCACCGGCTGCATCTACCATCGCCTCTATGTCTTCAGAGGCCCAGATGCTTGGTGCTCTGTTTGAGAGGTCGAATTCGACCATCTGCGCTGCGAACATGGCCTTTGCGAATATCTCTCCGTACTCGATCCCACTCCCCATGCCAGCTATTCTCTGCGTGTTCCATAGGATGTTGACCTGATTGACGACAGTGTCGCCGGATACCGATGCGTGTTTTACTCCCTCATCATCCGCCCACGTGCAATCTTCACACCACTCGAACGTCTCGTATCCCGAGTACGTAATCGAACCCTCCTCATAGTCGAAGTCGATGACTTCTCTAGTTGTGTTCTCGTAGTAGACGAAGGGGCCAACCTTCTCGTAGGTTGGGCTGGACCCAGTGAGTACCTCTGCGAGGTTCGTGACCGAGTTTGCGAAGTATGCCTTCTCTGATGAGGCGTTGATCCAGTCGTCCCCGAAGTCGGCCGTGTAATCCTCATTACCATCGTCATCCAATCCATCATAGCTGCTTGCTACTGTTTCCGCCACGGTGCCTTCAATCACTCCGTCTATAGTCCCTGTAACTGCTATTCCGATGTTGACCATCAGAAGAATCGCCCCGATTACCATTGCAATAGTTCTATTGTTTTCCATAGTTTCACCCAAACGTCCGAAAAGGGGACTATGCATAAACCATTACACTAGGTTTAGTCACGGATACCTTATACCCAAAGAATCACCCAATACAAGATAAGGTTCATTTTGATATTCATGGGCGATGGCTATAGGGACCCGTAGCTCAGTTGGTTAGAGCGCTCGGCTCATAACCGAGTGGTCATCGGTTCAAATCCGGTCGGGTCCACCATAATTGAGGCCTGCAATTTTGACACATTTCGGGTCCGTCTTGGGCGAAGCCTCAAATATGGTTCAATCAGAGGATTTAGGGATGAGTGCATCGTTTAGAGTACCACTGGTGATATTGGTTGTCTATTTTATGAGCCTCTGTGCGGGTGTAGCTGCTGTACAAGCACAGACTTCTCCTGACGTCTCCCTTACTTGCGATCAACCAGCCCCAATCGAGGTATACCCCGGCGCTCTAAGATCTACTATCATTTACTGCACCCTCTCAAACCCTACTACAATGAGCGAGAAGGTCGACCTGACGTATCAACAGGGGATAATTTCCGTTGCAGGGCCGGGTTCGGCGACAGTCCCACCTGGCGACACCTCCTTCCAAGTGGCCGCAAGGGCTGATCTGAGGCAGCCCGAGGGGCAGCAGGTCGTCACAATTACTGCCGTAGTAACACAATGGGGGGGTGCACCAGTCACGACAGCAACATCTCCTACGGAGGCGAAGGTGATGACTGTCTTCAAGCAATTCAGTAGACTAAGGGTCGGCGCCGAGTTGGCCTTCATCCAACTCAGGCCAAAAGTCGACTACACTCTGGTGTTCGACGTGTATAACGACGGCAATGCAAGGGACAAGTTCAACGTGGAAGTACAGAACTACGACGAGTTGAATGACGAGGGATTCCAACTGAGTTTGCCCCTGATATCGCAGGAGATTGACTCCCTCGCACCCCCTGAGAAGTTCAGGGTGCAGATGCGGACTCCTAAGAATCAGGGTTGGACTGACAAGTACTTCAATCTCCAGTTCAAGGCGACTTCAGAGTACTCAGTTAGGTCAGAGGGAGTCCCCAATTACCAGGTCCAAGTCATGACCGTCTACATCAGAGGCGTTTACCTACCAGGCTTCGAACTAGTCGGAACCACGATGATGGTCGCTCTTGCCGGTGCCGCCATCGGTAGGAATTCCTCTACCGAAGAACCGCTAGTCGATGACGATGGAAACGT
>PSPW01000046.1 GCA_004195615.1 Methanobacteriota archaeon
CGGCTCGCTGCTTTTCCCTGCGATAAATGTGAATGATTCGGTCACCAAGTCAAAGTTCGACAATCTCTATGGTTGTAGAGAATCTCTGATTGATGGAATTAAGAGGGCTACGGATGTGATGATTGCCGGCAAGACTGCAGTAGTCTGTGGGTATGGGGATGTCGGCAAAGGATGCGCCCAGGCACTGAAGTCCCAAGGGGCCAAGGTTATCGTAACTGAAGTCGATCCAATTTGCGCCCTCCAGGCTTCCATGGAGGGTTTCCAAGTTCTGACTATTGAGGATACTCTCGGCTCAGCCAACATCTACGTCACCGCAACGGGAAACCGAGACGTAATCACATTAGAGCACATGGGTGCGATGAAGGACCAGGCGATAGTCTGCAATATCGGGCATTTCGACAATGAGATTCAGGTGGACAACCTAGAGGTGAGCCCCGCCACTCATACCAATATCAAGCCACAGGTCGACAGGTACACCTTCCCATCAGGAAACAGCATCTACTTACTCGCTTCTGGGAGGCTGGTGAACTTGGGGTGCGCAACCGGGCATCCCAGTTTCGTAATGTCAAACAGTTTCGCAAATCAAGTCCTGGCCCAAATAGACCTGTGGAAGAATCGAGAGGGGTACGAGAATCTAGTATACACCCTGCCCAAGCACTTGGATGAGGAGGTCGCTAGGCTCCATCTGTCCAAGGTTGGAGCAAAGCTAACCATGCTGACTGAACAACAGGCGGAGTACATCAACGTCCCAGTAGAGGGACCGTTTAAGAAAGAGGAATATCGCTATTGATCTCCGTTGGCTAGCCTCTCATTGTCACTTGCCAATGAATCGAAGAGGGCTGCTTCTATCCCCAACTCTTCGAATTTTGCCATAATTGCCATGGCGTCCTTGGGGAGGCAACTCCCTCCAAATCCCATTTTTCCTGTTATCTCGTCCAAATGCGAATCCACTATTCCACGTTCCTGGGGGTACGTGATGATGTCCTTGACTGTCGACCAGTCCTCCTCGAAATGATTCGCTAGCCGTTGGAAATGATTGCCGAAGATTACCTTCATCGCATAGAATGAGTTCTTTGCATACTTGACAATCTCCGCCTGAGTCGGACTGACGTGGAAGAACTTCCCGTCTAGCAGGATCTCCGATTCCAGGTGATGCTTCAGAATCAAGTCTGCCAGATCTCCATGATGTGTCCCTGCTACTAAGATCTCTTGTCTCTTGAAGTCCTCATTAGCCTCTGCAGCCCTGAGAAACTCAGGAGAGCAAGCAATCCTAAGATTTGGAAAATCATCGTGGAAGCCCTGGGAAGTACCAGGAACTACAGTGCTTTTGATGATAGCAGAGAAACCATCAGGCAACTCTTCCAACACCGAACGAACTATGCTAGTATCACACTCTCCAGTTTGCTCATTCGTTGGTGTCGGAACGGCAATATATGCGACTTCTGCGTTTTCAGTAACCCTCGAGATAGAGGTCCCAAGGGCAATGTCATGAGTGAAAACATCATGATGATCCTTGAAGCCCTCGAAAATGGCGCTACCAACCACTCCACGACCAATGATTCCTATTCTCAGGCATATCCCCTGGGTCCGCCATGGCACCCCCAATATTGATTTGTCGTGCGGTCACACAGACTCAATCATTCGATTCAGAATCTTCAGTAGACCCCGGAGGGTCACCTCGCTAATTCCAGAAACGGAGCAAACCTCGCTCTGAGTTCTAGGGGAGGTGCTGTTCTGCGAAGCGTAGTATAGCACTACGCCTGCAACCCCCGAGGGCTTCTTTCCCTGCCATGAGAGGTCATCCTTTACTTGGCTCCAGATTTCCCTGGCCCCTCCTAGAACGGCGGGGGGGAGTCCCAAGTCAGAGTGAAACTTCTCGAAGTATTCCTCAGGACCGGTGATGTGGTGAGTCCCTAGATTCCTCGCAACTAGCCTTATTGTCCTCTTGAGCTCCTTGACTTCGACATCCGATACCATGTCGAAAGCCTCGCCGATATCCTCAATCTTCCTGGGAATCTTTGCCTCTCGAGCAGCAATGTAGACACAAGCAGCCGTGACCCCTCTGATGCTTCTCCCAGTAACCAACCCTCTTTCGACCGAGTGCCTGTATAGGGACGCGGACTCTTGTTCTATCTGGGGAGGGAGATCGCCACGATCCCTAATGAATTGCATTGCGACGGACAGGTTTCGACTTCGACTATCCCTGGTCTTGCTCCTTTGGTCAATCCTCTGCCTTCTTCTCCAATCTCTAAGGGCTTTACCGGACAAACCGTGCTTCCTTGCTCCGCCAGAAGTAAGATCCGATCTTCGAATCTCGGTTGAAAGGCCCCTATCTGAAAGAGTAAGAGTAGATGGAGCTCCTACTCGGCTCCTGTCATCTCCATTGGAGTGATTGATCCACTCTGCGCCAGGGTCAATCATGTTCTCAGCTGCTACATAGCCACAATCGGAGCAGACGGTCTCGCCCCTGATGTTATCGGAGTCCCATGAAGTCCCTCCGCAAACCTCGCATGAACCAGACATGGCCTCGGTGCTTCTGGATTTTGATGGCCTCGAACCCGTGGAGACTCCTCCTCTCCGTGCCCCTCTAGCACTCTTCTTTACGGTCTCGGATTCTCTAGCAGTGCCCCTTTTCATCATATCAACCTACAGTTGTATAGTCATTACCATATTATTTAAACTCTCCTAAAATTTGATTTTCCCATCGTATCTTCATTATCCGAGTTGTTTTTCCACCGTCTGACCCCGGCAAGTCCCATGGGGCAAACTCCGGTGAGGACTTCATTGTACCAATCGCACATTTCAGCGGGAGCGAAGATGGTCGAATTCCATGGATATGAATTGCCAATATGGTATTCTTCGATCCAGGAAGAGCACTTAGCGACTCGGAATTCAGCAGGCATCTTCGATGTCTCTCACATGGGCCTATTTCGATTCCGAGGAGAGGGTGTTCGGGCATGGCTGAGTTCTGTATCGACTCAGGAGTATATGAAGTTCCAACCAGGGCGATGTGGATACACTCACTTCCTCGATCATGAGGGGAATATCATCGATGACATGATTTTCGCGGTATCTAGCGAATCAGAGGTACTAGGGGTTCCCAACTCTACTATGGTCAAGACCGTAATGGATTGGCTATCCAGCAATCTTCCGGCAGACGGTTCCATCGTAATCGAGGATTTGTCCGAACAGACTAGTATCATCGCATTACAGGGACCCAAATCTGGGAAAATACTGGAAGATGTCCTCGGTGAGGAAAATGACATGCAGAGATTTTGTTGCCAGGAAATATTAGAGAATGACATGGGTCTATCTGGATGGATCCAGGGTACTGGATATACAGGGGAAAAAGGAGTTGAGATTTTTCTTTCGAACGAGGATGCACCCACTCTCTGGGATGTTTTAATCTCGCATTCTGATGTGACTCCTGTGGGTTTGGGGGCGCGGGATACTCTCAGATTGGAGAAAGGATACTTGCTTTCTGGCCAGGACTTCCTTTGGCCTGGCATAGCGGAGGGGCGTGATGGATTTCCCGTGGGCTTCTTGGCAAGGACAACTTCACAAACCACAGTTCCGTTTGGTTTGGACTTGGATCACGAATTCATTGGCCGAGATGCACTAGTCCGTTCAATGAAAAGTGAGTCTATTTTGTGGGGGTTGGAATGCCTCGAGAGGGGCTCATCCCCACGTCCCGGACACAGAGTCATGGACGGTCCCGGAGAAAGCTCAGGAATCATAGGCTACGTCACCAGTGGTGGGCCTTCTCCAAGCAAGGGGATGACTGGTATCGCACTTGCCTATCTTAGAAACTGCAAAGATGGAGACGAGGTCTGGATTCAGTCCAGTAATAGGAGGAGAGTCAGGTCAGAAGTCAAGAGACCACCTTTCGTGTGATTGTTGGATATTCTCGTTCAAGAACAATAAAATGCAAACTCAAATAGGAATTTATTGGAGGGGATATATTGACTTATCTTTTCACTTCAGAATCGGTGTCCGAGGGCCATCCAGATAAACTCTGCGACATGATTTCCGACGCAATCCTGGATGAGTGCCTCTCCATAGATCCAGGGGCAAGAGTAGCCGTCGAGACAATGGTCAAGGGTACCGATTCTGGCAGCTATATTTTCATCGGAGGAGAGGTGACCATCTCGTCAGATGAGAAGGTCGAATATGAGGGAGTAGCACGAAAAACTGCATCCGCCATAGGCTATGGCGATCATTCCGTTGGGATGGATGCGACTAGTGACGAACTTTGCAAGGTCGTTGTACGAATTACACAGCAGTCTCCAGATATCTCCCAAGGAGTAGACGAAGGAAAGGGACTCCATCTCGATCAGGGAGCAGGAGATCAAGGCCTGATGTTTGGTTACGCCTCAGATGAAACTGAGTCATTCCAAGAACTCGAAGGATCATTCATGCCCCTTCCCGCGGCCTTGGCCCAGCGGTTAACGACGAAGATGTCCGAGTCTATGAAGGACGGCTCCCTCTCATGGGCTCGCCCCGACTCAAAGAGCCAAGTCACCATCGACACCGTCGTTATCGCTATCCAACACGATGACATTGCAGGGGAGCAATTTAGCGGAAGCGAAAACGACGAGCATGCCTTCATCTTCTCGGAAGTACTGGAGAAGGTAATCAGGTCCGTCATTCCATCTTCTCTGATGAAGGAGGACACTAAGATAATCATTAACGGTACTGGAAGGTTCGTTCGCGGAGGCCCCCATGCAGATGCCGGATTGACTGGTAGGAAGATTATCGTCGACACATATGGTGGAATGGGCAGGCATGGTGGCGGGGCGTTCAGCGGCAAGGACCCAAGCAAAGTGGACAGATCCGCAGCATACGCATCCAGATGGGCAGCAAAACATGTTGTCGCTAGTGGAATGGCAGAGAAATGCGAAATCCAACTAGCCTATGCAATCGGTGTGTCGGAGCCAGTCAGCGTTTTCGTTAACACCATGGGTACCGGGGCAGTTGATGACCACACACTCTCTAAGAGGGTTGAGGAGTCTTTCGACTTCAGACCTCAGGCGATAATAGAGGCGCTAAATCTGAGGTCTCCGATTTACTCTCAAACAGCTTCAGGAGGGCATTTCGGAAGAGATCCTGGTTCAGGGGGCGAATTCTCATGGGAACAAATCGACGAAGGTAAAATCAAATCATTGCAGGGCTAGTCCAGTACTAAATTAGCTTGTGACAACCATAAATCCAGTGGCTCCTGTACGCCTCCTCGGAACCCTTGCCCTCGTCAGCAATCGACTTCAGAGCAGTATTGAGCGCCCTTTTGATCGCATTGTCTCTCTCTTCTCCCTGCAGCAGTGGTGCAGCGATCTCAGCCAGTCTCGGGACTAAGACAAACCTCTCCGCGTCCTCATTCGAGAAGTCGACTACCTCCTCGCTAATATCCGAAGAGAATCCAGCATCCTTCAGAGCTTCTAGTATTACTTCGATCGAGAATGGCGGGGGGAAGATCCTATCCAATCTACGCTCATGCTTATCAATCTCATCGCCAGACATCTTAGAGAGTCTCGCAGACCTCTCCTCATCGTCTCTCAGTAACTCCCTGACTGCTCTGTATGGATCATGTAGTAGGGCTGAGTAATCCGGCCTAAAGTCGCTTTCTATATCTCCACTGTCCCATATGAAGGCCCCACCTTCGTCGAGACTACCGGCAAACTGACACACCAAGTCCCCAATTTTTTTTGCAGGAATTAGATGCAGTGTGGAGGACGAGATTATTACATCCGCTTTTCTTTCACCCAAGATGTCCTCTAATCTTCTAAATGAGGTTCCCCCAGAGCTGTCACTCTCTATTGACAACTCGAAGTGCACGTCATCCCTTCCGCCAAGAAGTTCCCTAGCTTTGGAGAACCATGAGACCAATGGGTCGATGAGTACTAATTCGATTTTCACCCCCTGCTTGTCCAGAGACTTCAACAACTCTATCGCCGATCCGCCCGTTCCGCATCCATAGTCGACAACCAATGAACCATCTACGATGTGAGGCCTGGCGACCTCAATCAGTTTCTCGACAGAATTTTTGTGCCAATTTACGGGCCTATTTGTATCTCCATTGTGGTATAGGGCCCTATGGTATGCCTCCCCGTCTGCGACTTCCGCATCGCTAAGTCTCTCTGGTTCCCACCCGGTTGCCACGGCTGCCCCATCACCCGGGACAAATTATCTATTCGCATTTCCACCCTCCGCGAAAGGAAACAATGCAGCGACAACACTCATTTCCAGAACCTCCTCAGAGGGTCACTGGAAGTGAGTGCGTGAAGACAAATATTGAGGCCATGGCAATTAAGAATCTACAAGAAATTCTGAGAGAGAGGGGCTATACCGCCGAGACCCTCTTTTCAAAGTTCGACTCGGACGGGGACGGGACACTCTCCAAGTCCGAGTTCGAGAATGCACTCAGGTCTATCACAGGACAAACTGCGCCTCAGTCTATCGTAAAAACAATCTTCGACACTCTTGATGGCGACTCATCTGGTTCACTGGAACTGGACGAATTGCTATCCATAGTCGATCCTGGTACTACACACAGTTTCTCCGACGGTCAGTCAATTAGGGTAGATGGACATCCAGATAATCGGTTCAACGGGGTCTACTCGCAGCAGGATAAGCAAATCAACGGGAAACCATACTTCAGGAACCAGAATGGCT
>PSPW01000015.1 GCA_004195615.1 Methanobacteriota archaeon
TCACAGAATACTCAGCAGGTACAGAAAACCCAGAAAGGCGTGGAGCAAAGCCAGCATCCCCACCACGTCGCTGATCCTCCCGTGGACTTCCTTCGTCCTGACGAATCTCTCTCCGGAGTCTTTCTGAGATTTCGTCTTCCTCCCCAGTTTCCAGACGTAAATCATCATGGTCAGACCTATCAGTCCCGTGGCACCGTGGAGTCCCGGGACTATGTAGCTGGAGGCATCGCCATGATCGATAATGCCCCGGGCTGCGTTGGATGCGAACGCAAGACCGACTATTCCCACGCTTGCTATGGCGATCCTATCTCCCATGGACTCGTGATCTACAAGGGCCGTACTCCTCTGTTCCCCTCTCATCAGGGAGGACTGCTTCCTCCACGCCTTCTGTCGGAAGAATAGCCAAATCAGGAGAAGTGCGGCAAGGGGATGGGAGATGATTACCGCTAGTCTGACGAAATCCACGGACATTGGAATGCAACGAGAGACTTAGATTTGGTTAATTTTGGACCCTGTCTCACAGGCATTAATACTGTTCTAGGACGAGTTCGGTCTGGGTTGAGCTGATGTCCCCGGGAGCCGCGAGCCACATTCGATCCAGCATATTCCTGAGAGCCACCGTATCGTCAAGATGAACCACGGCAACCAAGTCCGCATCGCCACTTATTTCGTACACGCACTCGACTCCCGACCAACCGGAGAACTCCCCAGCAAGCGAACCTATCTCAGTACCCGGGCCTACCTTGAGACGAATCAGGGCAGTCAGTCCGATGCCCGACTCCCGAACGGTATAGCCCCTGATTACTCCCTCTTCCTCGAGTCTCTTGATCCGAGTCCTAACCGTCCTCTCAGTGACGCCGACATTTTTGGCGATCTCGACGTATGGGGCTCGGGCGGACTCTCTCAAGAAGGAGAGGATGGACCTGTCAAGGGAATCTACATTACTCATTGAATCCTCCGAAAAACGTACAACTTATGGTTATTTCTTGATGTTTGTCATTGTTTATTGGACGAAACTTACCCTATTACAGGCAACATCCACTCAGAAATTATTGGTTGCGTTCAAATGGGATGGCTTACCTTGCGTCCCCATGAGTCAAGAGGAGGCCATCTCCCAACTCAGGATTCAGGAGTACCTAGATGACGTATCCGGTCTCGACATCCCTCACTCGCACTCGCAGTGGTACCACATCGACGTTGCATCTCTGTTGAACAGTACGAGAATAGAGGGTCATGAACTCGATTCAATCACCGGGTCATCACTGATATTCCTCCCTAAGAGCGCGGTGCTCTGCTGCCCAAAGTCCGGACGGATCCATCATTACCCCAAGCACCTCCTGCATTGCTTCGTTGATGACAATCGCTCCAAGTCTAATGAGGCAGATGGGGTGCTAATGAGAGCCGAGCTATTCTCTATTTCCCCCACTGAGGAGCAACTCTGCTGGGAGTGCTGCTGCAGGTCGGAACTGGAAGTCCCGGAGATTCAAAGCAAGGTTTCTCGATGGCTTAGCTGGCTGAACACATAGAGGAGACAACGCTACCTTGAGAAGACAAGGTCCTGTGGAGGGGTCAATGGGTGCCGCTATCAGCGACATCTTCGCTAGGATGATTCTCGATTCTAGGGGCAACCCAACAGTGGAAGTCGACTGCTATGTCGATGGCTTACTGAGAGGTAGGGCAGCGGTCCCATCTGGAGCGAGCACTGGGACTCACGAAGCGGTCGAATTGAGAGACGGCGGGGACCGGTGGATGGGCAATGGAGTCCAAGATTCCGTCAACAACGTGAACGGTCCGATTCGCGAGGCACTCATAGGGATCGATCCCGCAAATCAGGATGAAATCGACACCCTCCTAATCGAACTGGATGGTTCGGAGAACAAGGAGGTATTGGGCGCCAATGCCACTCTAGGAGTCTCCCTCTCATGCCTCAGAGCGGCAGCTCAGGGCGAACTGTGGAACCACATCTGCAAGGATGGAAAATCGAGTTTGCCAGTCCCAATGATGAACATCCTGAACGGGGGGGCTCACGCCGAAACGAACGTCGATGTCCAGGAGTTTATGGTCGTTCCACATGGTTTCGACGATTTCTCCGAGGCCCTCCGAGCAGGAGTCGAGATCTATCACGCACTCAAGTCCATTCTCAAGCAAGAAGGACTACTTGGGGGCGTTGGCGACGAAGGTGGATTCGCACCGAACCTCCCTAGAAACGAGGAGGGACTCAGGCTGGTACGCGAAGCAATAGAGAGGGCTGGCTACTCCCCAGGCCAACAGGTCTCAATTGCTCTAGACGTTGCAGCTCAGGAGTTCTTTGACGGCACGCATTACCATATGGACGAAGAAGGAATGTCGGGAGCGGATCTTGGGCGGATCTACTCGAAGTGGCTGGATGACTACCCAATCGTCTCTATCGAGGATCCCTTCGGAGAGGACGACTGGGACTCATGGGTGAACTTCACCTCCCGTGAAGGGCATAGAGTGCAGATTGTCGGTGATGACTTGTATGTGACCAACCCCAAGCGCCTCGAAAAGGGAATCGCCCTAGGGGCGTCAAATGCGATTCTAATCAAACTCAATCAGATTGGGACCTTCACTGAGACGATGGAGGTAATCGGAAAATCCCGCGAGGCTGGGTTCGGGACGATAATCAGCCACCGGTCTGGTGAGACGTCGGATGACATAATTGCGGATCTGGCGGTCGGCACCAATTCGCTGCAGATCAAGACGGGAGCACCAGCTAGATCTGACAGGACATCGAAGTACAACCAGCTCTTGCGAATCTCGGAAGAAGTGGGAAACTACTCCGACCTATTCCAATGAGGATAGGATTAGCGGTAGTACGATGCTTGCATCGGACTCGATTACGAACTGGGGGGTGTCCACTCCCAGTTTCCCCCAGCTAATCTTCTCTGCAGGGGGAGCTCCCGAATAACCGCCGAAGGACGGTCTCGACTCTGAGATCTGAGCGAACCACGCCCAAAGGGGGACTTCCACTCCGGCATCCTGCCTAAGCATAGGGACCACTGAGATTGCGAAGTCACCCGATATGCCCCCACCCACCTGAAGCATCCCCGTGGGAGAGTTATCCTCCCGATACCAATCAGCGAGTGACTGCATCGCATCCAATCCTCCTTTGACGACGGAATTACTCTTCAGTGTGCAGTCTATGACTCTCGCAGACAGTAGATTCCCGAGCGTCGAATCCTCCCACCCCGGAGTGAATATCGGAAGGTTCGCATCCGCCGCAGCGACCAACCACGACTCCTCGGCAGGAGATGAGAACTCGATATTTCCATGCAGAATGAGGTCATACACGTATTCGTGAGGAAAGCGACTGTCTCCCACCGTTTCTGACTCCTCCCAGAGAGACAACATCTTCTCTCCTACCTTGGTGAAAGCACTCTCGGGAATCGCTACGTCGGTTATGCGATTCATCCCCCTTTCATGGAGTGCGGCATCTTCTTGCTTGCTCTGATGCCTCCAATTTGGAACACTCTCGTAACCGGATCTGGAGACGAGGCCAAACAACTCCTCCTCCAGATTAGCCCCGGTGCAGCAAATCGCATGCACTCGCTGTTCCCTGATAGCCGGCGCCAGACTCTTCCCTATCTCCGCTGTAGACATCGCTCCGGCGAGAGTCACGATTAGCCGGCCATCGTTATCTAGAAACCCTCTCAGTGAATCTACGCATCGAGCAAGCTCACCCGCATTGAAGTGACTGTAGTGGGTCTCAATGAAGTCTCGAACACTCATCTAACCACTCCGAAAACGCTCCACGTTCTTCCTGAAGACCAACCTTAATCCAGGGTTCTCTGAAACGAGCCTCTCGTGAATCAGGTCTGCTACCGAGTCAGAATCGCTGTCTCCACACGTGAAGATGTCAATCGCCAGGAGTCCCCTCTTAGAGTAGCAGTGAGCGGTAACGTGACTCTCGTCGATCAGCACCACCGCTGCGAATCCAAGTGGGCTCTCCGCCCCATCGAAGATCTCCACATGTGAATGGACCTCCCTCACTCCAGATTCGCGAACACACTCTCTTAGAATTTCAAGGACCCATTCTCCGTCCCCCTCTCTCCCCCTTTCATAGTCGACATAGTCCAGAAGGACATGGGAACCCGCAGAATTAGCCTCGGCCACACCGGCCCAGCCAAGTCACCGAGATTTCAAATTCACTCTTCCACAAGCCAGGACCTAAGTCTCCGCAAACCTTCCTCGATGACTCCCTCGTCAACTGCGTAAGACACCCTCACGAAGCCTTCCCCTCCTGTGATTAGTGACGCTGGAATCAACTGAACGCCCGCCTCCAATGCTCCGTCAGCGAACTCGACGTCGCTCATTCCTGTACCTGTGACATCCGCGAAGACGTAGAATGCACCCTCGGGCTCTGGGACCCTTATTCCGGGTAGGGAAGAAAGCCCCTCCATCATCAAATCCCTCCTCTTCAGGTACTCCTGATTGAACTCATCAACCGAATCTTCGCATTCCAGAGCAACCCTAGCTGCATCCATCATGAAGGTCGGGATGTGTGAGGCAGAGTTGGCTTGGCTCTTCACAGCAGCTTTCATCGCCTCGCTGGGACCAGTCAGGAATCCGACCCTCATCCCGGTCATTGCCCATGACTTGGACCACCCATTGACTACGATTGTCCTCTCCCTCCCACCAGGCAGGGTCGAGGGGGAGACGTGCGGCCAGTCGACCCAAATCATTCGCGCGTATATCTCATCAGAAACTATCCAGAGGTCATTCTCAGATGCGATTTCGACGATCCCACCAATCTCCTCTGGGGTAAAGACCGCTCCAGTGGGATTGCAGGGCGAGTTGATCAGGATCATAGTCGTCTTGTCCGTGATCGCCTCCCTAATCGCCTCCAAGTCAGGATGAAAGTTCTCCATGTTCACCTTGACATGAACGGGGCTTGCACCAATGAAGTCCAGCATCGGCTCGTACGATGCCCATGATGGCGAAAGCAGGATCGCCTCGTCACCGGGCATGGTCGTGATCAGGAAGGAGTAGAGCAGAGCCTGCTTCGCCCCGGGGGTCACGACAATCTCGTCAGCCGGGGCCTCAATGCCATGGTGCTCTTTGAGGTAGACGGACACGGCCTCACATAGCTCCAGCGAGCCGGGACCTCTGGTGTACTTCGTCTTCCCTTCCTTGAGCCCATTGATTGCAGCATCGATAATCGGTGATGGGGTGTCGAATCCAGGCTCCCCCACAGTCCACCTAACAACCCCTGGCCCCGGAGGTTGCAGGTAGGGGGCGAAACCAACACCCAGTCCCTCGAAGCGGGAAGATACGCGAGGCACGCCTTTCACACGAGTAGTCACTCAATGAAGGTATGCCGACGCTCGGATAGTCTTCAAGAAAGAAAGTAGGTTCGGTGGGACGAAGCACGAGTGGCAGAGCAGCTATGCAATGGACTGCAGATCCATGGACCCGGGTGCAAATCCCGGCTCGTGCTCCACCTATTCACAGCCCAGATAGCTCTACGAGCATGAATGAAGCCGATATCGCAATCGCACTCATGACGAAGAACCGATTGAAGGAACTCGAATCCATGGGCTCTCCTTGGAACGTCATCCCTTCTTCAATCCCTTCTTCCCTTAGCCTCAGGTAGACTAGCAGGAACAGGAGCATCGTTGCTGGTCCGGAAATCGCATCCATCTGATTCTGCTCCGAGAATTCCCTCAATGGGCCAAAGACGAAACCGAAGTAGTTGGCTATCGTTATAGTCAGGAACGCGAAGAGCGCTGGATGTGCCACGGGCCACATTCCTCTAGCCCCCTGAGTCAGGATTACCACTGCCCATAGGACGTAAGTCAGGAGAAGCGCACCGGTGAAGGCAACTGTGACCTTAGTAGGTGCTAGCAGACCATCACTGACATCCCCAGGTGTGACGGCGTCAATCACGGACTCGGGATTTGCTATCTGACGGAAAACGTAGAAGAGTCCCGTTGCGATTACTATGACTAGTCCCATCAAGGCCACAGGATCCTTGACCCCAATACCAAATGAGATTGAGTTCAAACCCTCGTCGACCTCGTCTTCCCCACGTAGCATGAAGTATGCCGCCGCATAGGTGATGGTAACTATCGGAGTTAGGAACTTAGGTGCTTCACTCGATTCGCTGGCATCATTCCAGAACATCCAGATGACTGCGGTCGCTATTGTAAGTCCGGCAAGAACTGGGAGCATCACCGTCCACTTCCCTCGCCCCCCCTCATTGAGGATTAGTACAGTTGATATGAAAATCCCGAACATCAGTATCCCGTTGAATGCGGTTTCGGGAGCACCAGCGCCATAGGCCATATCCAATGGGGTCGATGAGCCGTCCAAACCATTGCTCAATATGGTGAAACAGTCTCCCCCACCGGTGGTGTAACAGGTAGAGAAGAACATGAAGTTCAACGAGTACACAAGTGTAACTAGGGCAGTCAGAAGAAGCAGTGCTTCGCCAGGCGTCGATTTAATCCTATCAAAAATTAGGGCCATGAAACCAACGACCCCCAATCCCACTATTATCTGTTAGCCAATTTCTACGGAGTGAATGGGAGATTCTCAGGGTCGACGTTACCGCCACACAGGATTATCCCAATCGAGCCAATACCTTCCTTGGCCCTGAACTCATCCTTCAGCACTGCAGCTAGGGAGATGGCACCACTGGGTTCCACCACCATCCCGAAAATCTCGTGAATCAACGTCATCGCAATCAGAACCTCCTCATCGCTCACTCTGATGATTTCCTCAACGTGACTCTTGATGATCGGCCACGTTATTTCCCCCATGCTGGTCAGTAATCCGTCACAGATTGTATCTGGGTCTGTCTGTGGCACATATTCTCCTGACTCCAATGATCTGGCGGCATCGTCAGCGCCCTCTGGCTCCGTTCCGAACAGCAGCGCATCCGGTAGCAATGCCCTAGTAGAAATACAAGTTCCGGACATCAACCCCCCTCCACCAATGGGAGATAGGACCGCATCCAGATTCCCACATTCTTCGATCATCTCCTTCGCTGCAGTGCCTTGACCGGCAATGACGTCCGAATTGTCAAAAGGATGGATGAAAGTCGCACCGGTTCTATCAAGAATTGAATTTGCAGTCGTGACTCTGGCCTCTAGGTTCGGCTCGCAGAAAACCACCTCGGCACCATGGCTCCTGACTCCGTTAACCTTCACCTTCGGTGCAGTGTTCGGCATTACGATGTATGCCGGAACGCCCCTCTGCTTCGCCGCCAATGCAACTGCCTGCCCGTGGTTGCCGCTACTATGAGTGCAAAGGCCGAGCGCCGCATCCTCGCCTAGCATCTTCACGGCGTTCGTCGCCCCTCTGAATTTGAACGCCCCGACGAGTTGAAGATTTTCGCACTTCATGAACACGCTGCGTCCGGCCATTTCGTCAATCTCTGGGGAATTGACTACGGGGGTTCTCAAAACAACTCCATCAATCCTCTTTGATGCTTCTATTACGTCAGAGAAGAGAATACTGGACATGTTCGCTCAGGTCTCGCAGCGAAGAGCGATACATCATTACTACGGCACGACCTCGACAATTCGTGGAAGACAATAATGCCCCTGCGTGGATTTCCCTTGCAATAGCTTCAGCACTCCTGATTCTTGATTCCCTTGTGTTTGGTGTGGCTCCAAGTGGACCTTGGGATGACACCGGATTCTCCACCGGAGTGGTCGGAATAGTGGGGCTATCTATGGGATATGTTGCATGGTACCGATACACGTTCAAGAGGAGGGGTCTGATACCCTGGATTGACCTCTGGAAGACTCCGGAGGATTCCGTCAAATGGGTATTCGCAGCGGCTGTGGCTTTCCTCGCCTTGGCTTGGATTTCGGGAAATCCCATGCAGCCCTACTTGCCCAATCCAACGGGGTTAGTCCTAACATTAGTGGGACTGTTACTAGCCCTGCAATCTGGATACGCCTATCTCGTCATGGGCCCTCTCAAGGAAGACTAATCTATCTCTTGCCGGGTTTCCAGAACTGAAGAGGGAGCGGAACCTCTCCTTGCATTGCTCGGAACGCAAGATGGTCTGCTCGCTCGTTCCATCGATGTCCCCTGTGTGCGGGCACGTGCTCTCCGTTGAGGTTAATTATGCTCGAAACTTCATCCCACAAATCCCTAACCCTTCGCGCAAGATCCTGATTCGCCTTCGCTCTCCACAAACCAGAGGCGATGTTCAGTGCGTAGTTCGAATCTCCTCTGATGACTGCAGTCTCGATTTTCGATTCGCCCAATAGCCATCTGAGGGCGTGAGCTATCGCCGAGAGTTCGGCTGTGTTGTTTGACCCGACTTCAGCGCCCAAATACCCCTGATTTTCGGTATTAGTCACCACACCCCCATTCAACTCCGTAAGTAGGTGGCCCCTCCCATTACCAGACCCGCTGTCATCAACAATTACGCAAAGTCCCCAACCAGCCCTTGTCTCTGAGGTCACATTACGATTCTCACTGCAAGAACCGTCAACGTAAATGTGAACCCTTCGAATTTCACTCATTGTCAGTCTCCGATCAATGCGGAGTAACTGGTCGAATCAAGGAGGGCGCCCAAATCTACATCACCATCGGTCTTGATCTTGCAGATCCAGCCTGATCCATATGGGTCCTCGTTAATCTGCTCAGGTGCCTCTTCGAGGGACTCGTTGACTTCGGCCACGGTTCCCGCTACAGGAGAATAGATCTCACTGACCGATTTTACCGACTCGACGCTAGCGAAGGAATCCATCACCTCAACAACCAAATCAACCTCTGGGAGCTCTACCCAGACCACTTCCGTTAGGGCGTTCTGCGCAAAGTCAGTAATTCCAATGCTGACCTCGTTTCCTTCAACCTTCACCCACTCGTGTTCTTTGGTGTATCTCAAATCACTAGGAACCTCTCTCATACTACCACCTAACCTTTCGTGCAGGGAAGACAGGGTCAAGGTTTCGCTCCCTACTCCTCACCGTGTTTAGACTCAAGATGATCCATCTCCATCCTAGCCCATTTAGAACCAAGGTCTTGCATACTCGCCTCGTCTCCCTCTTTTTCGAGTCTTGAAAGCATTTCATCCTCAGGCTCTCTGCTTATCCACGAGTCTGTTATCCAGTTTCCATGTTTCCTTTCTCGACCAGCAATTACCACAGCAAGAAGGATGCCCGCCAACACCGCAACCAAAGTGGGAACTGCCATCATGGCATTTGAGATGGAAAAACCGTCTTCGTTCAGAATGGATATTGAGACCACCACCATCAACGACAGAATGAATCCAACCAGAAGCCTAGTCAATCTGGATGTCGGGGGTTCCATAGCATGACGAATTCGGCATTTCGCATCAACTTGACCGAAGAATGACTCACAACTCTTGGATTAGTTTGTGAATCTTGTACGGCAGTAGGGCCCTGTTAACCGGAGTAACCTCCAGAATCCTTGCATCGTCCCTCCTCCGGATGTCCTGTAGCAATGGGTGCCTGCTCTTCTTGTGCAGAGTAAGGATGGTGGGCATGTCGTGCTGAAGAGCCAATCTGACCACATTCACGAAATCCTCGCTTTCCACGGTGTACTTCCCGACTTCGTCAATCACCAGGATCTCGCAATTCCCTATGCTATCCATTATCGCAGGTACCGCAACCCTGTCAACCTCAGTAGGGTCAATTCCGAACCCAAGAATCCTGTTCCTTGAGTCGATTTCTCGATGTGCCATAATTCCCTTCTCACCAGTAAGTATGTTGACGCATGCGTATCCCACCCTCTCCCCGTTCTCGATTACTGGCTCGCATCTCATTCCTCCAACCACGTGCTCTGGAGGGAAAGGACCTTTCGTCTTCTTAATCCCGCCTTCTTCGGAAATCATGTCCACTACCTTCTGCAGGACAGCTGACTTTCCTGAACGGGGTAGACCTGTGATTCCAATCTTTGGATTGATTCCCATGCTGCTCTCCTTTGTCAATTCCAAGTTGGGAACGTACTGCGTATGTGAATCAGGGATATTAAGCCATTCTCGATATGGGTGTTTTTCCGGAACTAGGAAACTGAAATCCGCAATCCTCAGTCGAGGCTCCCTTCGTTTCTGGATAGGATAAATGGAGAACTATCCTCTTTGACTTCCAAAGGCAACATTTCTATCTCGTAATTATTCACGTTGTTGTTGGCTGCCCATGCTTTAGACCATAGGTCCAACTCTTCGGAATTTAGCTGAGCCGCTAAGAAATTCAGACCCTCTTCAAGAGAACCGAACCTTTCCCACAGACCGTCAGTAACTTCGATTGGAAGATCGAGGAAGCTAACCGAGTTTCCCAAAACGCAGCCTTCTGGAACCACAGCCCATACCAACCTCCTCTCAGACTGCGGATTTACAACCGCTTGACAGACAATCCGAGTTGGGACTGACATCTCCCGTGGACCCTTCCATGCAGCAGATTTGCCAGCCCCTGCTCCTGACTCGAAGGCCGGATGTCTAAGAACGCCTTTCCCATCTATGAAATTAATGTGAGCAGCTCTGATGAATGGAATCTGACTATCCTTGCCACCCCAGTCGCAGATTTCCTTTTTCCAGACTGATCTCTCCGCCTCCCCCACTCTGACTTTGATTGCCCTTCCGTTGGGATTCAGGCCCGTCCTCTCTTCGACCAATCTGGGCTTATCGGCTAGGTTCCCGATTGCCGCGATGGTTCTATTCCTGTTCACTATGTCCCTAGGCATCTTTGGAACTGCCCATGAGGCATCGGTCCAGGAGGACCAGGGCCCTCTCTCCAACTCAAAGAATGGAGCCTCGGGGACGAGACCACCACCGGATGCAAGATCGTCGTTCATCAGAGGGCCGAAGCTAGTCAGAACGTCAGTCTCTTCTCCGACAGTTACCCCAATTACAGATACTCCTTGGGATCCTCCAAACAGGAACTTTGATTCTTCGGGGAATGACCAAACCGAATCCCAACCGTTCGACTCGACTAGCAGCTTCCTGAGAGGCAAGCTGCTTTTTTCTCTTAGAACTGAGCTCGGAACCACGAGCCTCACCCTTCCTCCATTCTGAGAAATCTGTAGAGCCCTCTCTATGTAGAGCCTGTACAGATTCACATTCCCCTTTATCGCTGAGAACCTGGCATTTCCATCTGCTCCCTTGAACTGCCTTAATTCACTGGAAAGTTGCTTTCTTAGAATACTTCCATCGGGATGTCCTCTGAATCTATCTTTTATCCTGAGCCAAGGAGGACGAGAGATTAGCAACATCGGCCGCTCATTCCAAGGCCACTCCCCTCTAAGGGGGTCGATACATCTGACGTTGCTTTCGACAATCATCTCGGCTTCGCTTAGCCCAATCTTGTCGACGTCGCCTTCTTCTTCCAAGTCCACCAGTCCAAGCCTCGCCAATACAATGATAATTCGCTTTCTAGCACTGTTCACAGCTACCTCTGAGGGATCACCCAACTGCAAACCCTCTAAGAGCCTAAGAGTATCCTCCCTCCTTTCGGTTGGGGAGCAATCGGCTAGCCTTTCCGCATGTATTCGCAGGACCCTCTCTGCGAAAAGACCCGCCCCTACACAAGGATCAGCAAATGGAATTGGAATACCCGAAACTGTCAGGTTTTTCGCTGACTCGGCACTTCCTTCTACTACACCATCTTCCGTGATGTTCTCGTTGAATTGCTTGGCAAAGGTCCTGAAACTTGGTGGTAGCGCTGCTAGTGAAAGAGTTGCAGGCGGCTCTTTCTTCTTGCTCGTATCGTAGTGGAGCTCATCGTACAGGATGGCATCGACAAACCTTGCTGGAGGTGCGTAAACCCCTCTCGGCGAGCGCCCGTCGCGTTGGGCATCGAACCTAGCCAGCAGGTGGTCCAATACATTCCCAGGATTGCTCAAAAGACCCGCAGGAAGAGTCGGCCAATCGTTCGGTAGTGTCGCTGCAATAGGCTGCTTCTTCCTAGTTGCCTCCAACCAAGAATCTAACCAAATTTCAATCTGATTGGTCCTTTCAGGACATTCGTGATCGAGTCTAGCATACCATCCAGAAGTCTCGCTTGTCATGAGATATTCTACCCGACTTGCTCTTCCACTTTCAATGGTTGTATTACACACGTTCGGACTTCTCATCCGTCGATGACAAAAACGTCTCTTTCAATCTCGGTAATCTCCTTTTTCTGAAGTAGCCAGGATATCGCCTCATCTATGTCCTCGGTATTAATTCCAGGCGACTCAAGGAGCTGGATTATATCGTCAATATGCAAACCCTCTCTCCCTCTGTTTGAGTCTTCAATCGCAATCAGAACTTTCTGACTGATGTATGCCAGCAACAGATCGTCCCCAGTAGAAAGTGTCCCAAAATCGACTAATGGCCCCATCTCTTGATCGAGGTTGCCAGGCTCCTCAACTATGTTGGAAGGCCCGTATACATCGAAGAGATTTCGCTGATTGGGATCCGAAACCGTTGTCCCACCTATGCTCTCGCGCCTCCTCTTCATCTGCTTCGAAAGGTTCTCAATTCTGTGCAGGCGTTGTTCGTACCTCAACCTCTCCCTTCCTAGATGCGACTCCAAAAGCTCCAACTCCTCGTTCGCCCTATCGTCTAGCCATTTGGCTAAGTCCCAGTTTGGATTCTTCCTTAGCATCGACTCCCAGAGCAGAGAAACTGACTCGGGCAGAGTTCTGATGTCTATCTTCGGTCCGCCTTGCCCTTCTTCTGAGTTGGTATCCATACATGTGGTGTTACACTTGACCGTCTATCAATTATCTCCTCGGATATAGCATGGTTCTATACAGGGTCGGATTGATGAATGAAAAGGTTCTGCCGCAGTCAATGGCGGCATATCGTTTGACCCTACTTCCCGGCGATGGAATCGGTCGAGAGGTAATGGAAGAAGTCAAGCGTGTCCTCTCGGTTTTCCAAGATTCTGGTGTCATACCCCTAGAAATATCCGAGATTCCTTGCGGAGGTCAACATTACCTTGAGACCGGGGAGGAGTGGCCACAGGGATCTTTCGAATTCTGCCGGGATGAGTCCGACGCCATTATGGTAGGTGCAGTGGGATGGCCCGGAGCCACACTACCCAATGGGGATATTGCCGGTGGGCAGGCACTATTGGGACTCAGATCCGCATTGGACCTCTACGCAAATGTGAGGCCAGTAAAACTCTACAAGGGAGTAAAACACAAGGTTCACGGTACCTTCACAGATGTTTGGAACCATGAACTGGTCGACATCGTCATGGTCCGAGAAAATACAGAGGGGCTTTACCACGCTCTTCTCCGAAGATCAGGAATGGCAGCCAGGGGTGGAGAAAGAGACGAACCATTGGTTATCGATGGTTTTCCCGGCCTAGAGGGGGAGGTTAGATGGGACGTTAGGCCGATTTCTCGAAAGGGCAGTGAACGAGTCATACGGTTTTCATTCGAACTCGCCAAGCGACGCCAATCTAGACTCGGCTTGACCCAGAAGGTAACATGCGTGGATAAGAGCAACGTCACTAGGGGTTGCAGACTTTTCCGGGAGGTCTTCCGGGATGTTGCTTCAGAGTTTGAAGGAGTAGAGGCCAATGAAGCATTCATTGACGCTTTCACTATGTGGCTTGTCAGGAATCCAGAGGATCTCGACGTGGTGGTGCTGCCAAATATGTTCGGGGACATAGCAACTGATCTGGCCTCCGTTCTACAAGGAGGGATGGGGATGGCAGCTAGTGCCAACATCGGCGATAATCACATGCTTTTCGAACCAGTACACGGTTCCAGCCCGAAATATGCTGGCCAGAACAAAGTAAATCCAATAGCATCAATTTCATCTGTGCAGTTGATGTTCGACTCACTGGGATTACGGCATGACGACGAGAAAGCTACAATGTGCGCGGATGTACTTGAACGAGCAATCTCAGAACACATGTCAATGGGGGGTCTCGTAACATACGACTTAGGCGGGCGAGCTTCAACCACTGAGGTGGGTCAGGCTATCTCATCAAGATGTGCCGAGATTCTTCTCGAGATGTCTGGATAGTTCAACCTATTATTTGTTGAGAAACTTGTTTATTTCTCCAAGGGAACTACTCAGAGCGGATGCATTGTCCCACTCTGTCGGGACGCGGTTTGGATTGGCAATCAGTTCATGCAGGATTCCCTCGAAAGCCCTAGAGACCTCATCTACGACCGTGACGGTCGCCATCTTTGCACTCCTGGAAAGAGGATTGAGATCGATCACTATTACTTCCTTCCCCAAATTCACTAGTGCCTCGCACCTATCCCCGTCCTCTAGAGGCACTAGTATCGAATCCGCAGCGCCAATTCCTTCTTCGGTGCAGTGTGATCGTGGCCCCTCTAGACCTTCTATTCTGAAGTCTGGTGAACTCCCAAGTAGGGACACTGCTCTAACTGAGTCGCCCCAGTTTCCTTCGAATCTTTCTGGTCCAGATTCTCCCAATACAACCAGTTTCTGTTCCTCCAATAGGGTTAGCAGACCGGAGATTCTCTCAGGAGTCCTGTAGTAAAGATTCACTTCGATTGGACACCCGAGTACTGCAGCTAATCTCAATGCCTTCTTTCCTGCTAGCAATACAGTATTTCCGTTAACCGAGATAACCGGCCTATTGGCTTCTCTGAGACGAGATGCAGACTCTCGAATCGCCTCTCTGGCTGATTCAGTAGTCCTCTCTCCCAGCAGGTAGTCAAACGCCTCACCTCGCCCATGAGCAATCATTGCGGAATCAGCAAGAAGCCCCTTGGAACTCCCCTCGACTATCTTCTGCCGAGATAGCAATGACTTCTTTCTCGGATGGCTATCGGGTATCTCGACCATCAAGCATCACCAACTAACATCGAAAAATCCAGTGGCTTAGAACCCATATTCACTTCGCTTGAGGATATCACATCGACCCCTGACATGCTTGCCCAAGCAACCAAATCTCCCCGATTCACTCCTCCGGAGCCTTCCAGGATACACCATTCCCTTAACTCCAATTTCCTCAGTTCTTCGTCCGTTCTCCCGCATGCGGATGGCCCCATATTGTCCAGAAGTATCACTATCGGCTCTAGGCCATTCCTCGTTTTCTGAATTTTCGACCAAGCATTCGCAGCCAATATTGCTTGGCCTGAATCCTGAACCTCTATCACGGTGAACATTGCATTGGAATCGAAATCGATAGAGGATATTGCGAAAGGGATAGAATATTCCGGATTACCATCCGGCGCAATTACGCTCAAGTCATTTTCCTTGATCATCAGCGCATCGCTCCTGCTAAGTCGATGTGTAAGACCGCCACCGATGTGGACCGCCCATTTGTCCATCAATCCCCACGCAGTCTTCCTAGTGCAGGCAATTCCAATTCCATCCGCTTCTTTCACCCATTCGGACGTAAGGGTGGCTATCCCCGACATCCTCCCAAGTATGTTGAGCAGTGCCCTCTCACAACTTAGAACACCTGCTGAGGGGCCAGTCAGAGACAGAATTCTATTGCCATCCGAAACCCTCTCGCCCTCCTCAACAAACCAATGAATTTTGCAAGTGGAAAAGAAGTCCCCAATCAGGATGTCAATAGGGTACTTGCCACACACCACCCCCGTGCTCTTGGAGTACGCCACCGACTCAACAATATCACCAGTCCCTTCGTCGAAAGCCAAATCGTCAGACAAATGGGCATTCAACCATCTTTTGATCGACTTCTGGAATAACTCAGTGGGCGTCCCGGTGAGCCCCGGTTCGATGAGCAGATGGGATCGGTCGTGTGGCAGCCCATTCACGCGCGTTCGAATACAAATCCCTCCTTGAATGGTCCTAGTTTTCGATAACTATCATCCCAGGGAGTCCAGTCCAGCCTCAGCAGCCGCCAAGCAAGCAAGGATATCATCGACAGACATCCTTGATTGGCCCAGACCTTCAGAGGAAACAACAATGTTCAACTTCACTAGATTATTATCCTCCTTCAATTCCACACTGAAGTCTTCTGGGTCATCTGGATATATTGCCGCCATGAGGGCCTCGCCCCTATCCTTAGGGCCCTCCCAGGTTATGGAGGCCGTGACCTCTCCCATCAGACTCCCCAGAACCGGTTTCCTTGGGCCAATTCGTCATCCTCAGAAAACGACTGCACGATAGTCCTGAGAAGATAATACATCACCATGGTCAGAATGGGAAGCCCCCAATCATCACCCAATTGGTCGAAAGTTGGGCTATACTTTTCGCCAGACGAAATTAGTAGTACGACGTCAATCGTTGCTGCGATGAAGGTGTAGATCACAACGGACAAACCAATGAGCAACACGCTTCTTCCCGTGAAAGAGCCCTCCTTCCACCTTAGCACCCCTAGTGCAAGCAAGAACGACAGAACACCTCCAACAATCCACTGGAGAACCTCATCCACAAGTCCCACCAAATACTCGAACTGAGAAGATTGATCAGGAACAGGTTCATCCCAGCCAGACCATACAGTTGCAACCGCTAGAAACAGGCTCACTATCGACATCCCCCAGAGTAGCGACGAGAAAAGCCCGCCTGTCGCACTGTCCCTCATCTCCATCGCGACACGTTCCATTTGTGCATCCAATCCCAGCCCCTTGCCCAATACCCATAGTCCGATCAGTAATGGGAGTGAGCCAATGAGAGCGATACCATTCGGAAGAATCAGACCTAGTCCAATTATGATTAGGAAAATCGCAAGAGGCACAAGCAGCCTTGATCTGAACCTGGGGTCCTCGATAGCCTTCACAATGTAGTAGTAGGTCCCCTCGATTCCCTTCGATTGCCTTACAATAACCTTCTCCACGGTGTCCACCCTTACTCTGGAAGTCACTATCGGCAGGGAAGCTTCGTCATCTGCGCCATCGGTTACTAGCACAGCCGCATCGGGTTGAAAATCCTGAATGACTTCGTCTAATTGACTTGCAATGGCACGATCGCTTCTAGGGCCAACTCGCACATCCCCAGTGAGAATAGCTATCTGAACCTCATCGCTTGCACTGGCTCCTTCGGCCAACCTATCATGATGATGAAGCGCCCCAAGTATCGCGTTTGTGTCCGATTCCTCTGGATCGGCAATACCCAATCTCAGAGCAGCCGTTAGACAAGATTTCCTTCCAACCACTGGCCCCCTGATGCCAGATTTGACCCCGAGATCGTTATCTCTGTCAATCGTCAGGATAAGTGTTCGTACTATCTCCCCGCCCCCTGTGGGAATAAGTTGGCGAGCACCTGTTTATGAGGAATTGGCCGAACTGCTAATTGAACCATCGCCCGGTTCACTCGATTCTTCTCTGTTTGAATTGAATCGCCTTCTCTGCTTAGCCCTGATGTACTTCAACGGGTGCGTCAGCCATTCTTGGTCACACAAACGATCCTCTCCAATTTGAATCGGGCATCTTGCATTGGTCTTCAGAGCCGAGCACCCATGGGGGGTGTACTCCCTTTCGTAAATCTGATTCACTTGGTATGCAGTCGTGTCAGCGTTGTAGTCTGGGGCATTTGCGAAGAAGTTGCAGGTCTGTTCCCGCTGCAGACCAATTGAACGAGAGAATGCCGCTAGGAAGACGCGCCCAACGTGATTGACATTCACTCCCTGATTCAATTCCGAAACCGCTGATTCAAAGCACGGTGGCCAATCGTCCCTTATCGCTGCCGTCATCGGCATCTCCTCCTTGACCCTCTCGGAAAGTAGCCCGACAATCCTCTCTACTGGGTCAGCGAACTTCGCAGCGAATTCGTCATCCATTCTGGCCATTCTTCCCTCACAGCTCTCCCTCAGGCTCTCCCGAATTCTCTCTTTGATTAATCGTGCTGCTCTCTCGCGACCAGATTCTCCTGCACCAGCATCCAAGCATACCCATCCCTTCTTCAGCGGCCTGTTCACCAATCTCCAGTACTTCCCAGAAATCTTGGGACTGAGCTCAATGAAATCGACCATTGGTATCCAGTACACCTCCGAACCCCCCGAATCAACCTCGACAACCATCCCAGAAAGGAAAGACGAGGAAATAAGTTTGAAGTTGTCAGCATCCATCCCCAGAAGCCTGTCGGCTCTGCTAGACTCCCCCTCAATCCATCTTGAAAGGAGCCTCTCGTCGAAGGACGCACATACTATCAACATCGCATGCAGGAAAGAGAGCGCTTCAGTCATCCTCCCTACCTCTGTTGAGATGTCTATGCTGGAAGAAGCGCCGACCCCCTCCTGCTGTAGAACCGAATCTACCAGTCTCAACATGCCCCTTGTCCTGACATCCTCCAACCAAGGAGCATCGATTAGGTCCTCAACGGTAATCCCATTTTCCTCCAGCATCGATCTGATGAATGAACTCCCCTGTGGCAGGAAAGGATAGCGAGCCAGAAGCCCCTCGTCATCGATTTCCGGAGCGCTGATGGGCATAGGCATGTTCACCAGAGTTCCGCGAGGGTTCTTCAATACTTACCGAGCCCTTCCACTGGAGAGCATGACGTACTCGGAAAACCCTGATGACTTGGTGCCATATTTGTCGACCCTGGTCGATTTGCAAGGAGATGTCAGGGAGTATTTCGGCTGGACCGAGTCCGATGACATTGAGAGCGCACGAAAAATGATCCTCAGAGTGGAGAACTCGAGCGTGGAAAAATGGGCCAGACACAACAGAGCAGTTTCACTATCGAGGCTGTTCAGAAGATTCGTAATGCGAAAGGCCAGAGTGGCTATTCTTGGGGCCGCAATAGAGCCAGAAGAGATAGTGGAAATACTCTCTGAACCGATTCTGATAGTTGCTGCTGATGGTGCCGCTGGAGTGATTTCTGAGATACCCGACTCGCTGTTAGAAAAGGCATGGTCTAGGGTGGCATGTATGGTAAGCGATGCCGACGGTGGAGAAGGAACAATTCAGGCTGTTAGAAGGTCGATTCCAATTTTCCTCCATGCACATGGGGACAATAGGCAGGATTGGGAGTCTCTACTGGAAATGGCAGAAGATCAAGTCAACCCACCTGAACTTGTACTCACGCACCAGACCTCAGAACGGATTTCCGGAATGCACAATCCAGGAGGTTTCACAGACGGGGACCGTGCAGCTTGCATCCTCACAGCCCTTGGGGTGAGAAAGAACCAGATCAAGATGCTCGGAACAAGGACGGACGTGGTTGGACGATGGTCGGGAGAGACTCAAGAACAGATCAAAATAGAGAAACTTCAGTGGATGGGTAGGATTCTCAGCATCCAAGGCTTGTCGATGGACTAAACTTCGAAAGACCCAACTTCCACACTGGAACCATCGGGTTGAATCACTCCTGAGAACTCCTCGGATTCTCCTCGGTTGTTTACGACCACCTTGAAACCAATCTCTCCCGTATCTTCTTTGGTCTCGAAATGTCTTACAATAACCGAATACGAGCCATTTGGAGGGCTCGAGTCCCAACTAATCGATCTGCTTCCAGATTTAGGCTCGAAACCCTCTAAGTCGAAGGAACCACCTCCCAATCCTTCGGGATTGAAGAAGGATAACTGGGCGCCATCTGAATCAACAATCGACAAGCCCAAGTCATCCCTTCCTTCCCAGCTGAGGTTGACTGAAACGCCATCTTGCACTGTTCCAACACGCCTGCGTTGAGTTTCGACGTCTCTAGCTTCAGTGAAATCCTCCTTGTCCTCCACATCCTGTTCATTCACCGTCGGTTCGGGAACCTCGACGCCTCCATCTGGACCTGCTATAGCGAACTTAGCCACAAACTGCAAGTCATTGCTCTTGACCATTGACCCCTCGTAGAATCGCTTACTCTCGCCAATGGTGAGGCCCACTGTGAAATTCGTAGAATTCTTTCGATGAATCCTAGATAGGAAAGGGACCCACGAGAAGATTCCTTTTGTGTGAATTTTGTAGTGCCTTACTCCAACTCTGTATACCCCTGGAGGAGGTGTATTGGTCCAAACGATATTCTCCACAGGAGACTTTGAGGTGGGCTTGAAATTCATGTCGATGTCCAACTCACCTCCGCAACTAGAATTCCTGTTGTCGTGGTAGACGTGTTCTCCAGAAGGAGTAATTACGTGAAGATCGAGATCATTCCAGTTATCCCACATCAGACTAATTTGGACAGAACCTCTCTTTGCACCCTCTCTCTCCAGCCTTTTCTCAAAAGCAGAAGCTCCCCTCGTAGAAATCTCAGCCTCTTGAACTCCCGGGCCCATAGTTTCCGAGCCCTCACCGAGAGAACCTGCAATCGTGGGGCTCCCAGACCGATCTCTCCCCCTTTCTCCTCTTCTCCTAGAAACCACGCCGGCTAATATCTCATCAGGAACATTCCTTCTTGTTGAGGGAAGTATAGTCCTCCTTGACTGAGAACGCATTATTCTGAACAAGCCGTTGAACGTCGCTAGTAGAATAAGCACGATGATAATGAGGGATACAGCGTCCGCCACGTGACCGAACGTGAGCAGTGACTTTTCATAACATCGGTCGAAATCCTTTGTCAATCACCCAGGTAACAATTTTCCTCCGGTTGTTTCATAATGATAGTTAGACTCCTCTACGAGGAAGGGAGCGGAAGCAATGAGAACACAAGACATCTCAAATCTTGCCAATTACTCCCAAAAGGCCACAGATATGGCTAGCAAGGCCACGATTCTGGTGGCACTGTTATTCCTCTCCCCATTGTTAGCAAGCATACCGACGGCACCAGTTGAAGACGTCCCGATGATGACCTCGGGACGATCAATAGATCCGGATGTTGCAGTAACCGACCTTCACGTCACCACTCCCTCGGTTCTCGTATCAGGTGTGCCAACCCTTGCCCCTCAGAACCATATTATCATAGTAGGAGTTTGGAATATAGGTGGTTCAGCCGCGGAAGGAAATGTCACCCTGAAGGTCGATGGGGTGTTGGTTGACAACAGAACCGTCACCCTTAATCCAGGATCCATCTCAAATCAAGTGCTATACTGGGACGCCTCTTCAGTCATAGATTCTGGATTGCAGCTAACCGCCTCCTGGGAGGTGGCTCCGACATCTTCCGACTCCAACTCAAGCAATGACGTGTTGTCACTCAACAACGTCAACGTAGTGGCCGTGGAAGACGCCACAGATATTGCCGACTCTCTGCCCGAAGATGGGGCGTCCTTAGCTCGGGCTCAGTGGGAAGGAGCCATCACGGCAGTGAATACCGGAAACCAACCAGTAGACGTCACAGCACAACTAACTCTTACTCCCTCCCTAGGAGGGGGTGCCAGCATTTCCCTCACATCTTCCACTGAGGAACTGTTGCCCGGAAGCCTAGCGAACCCCCCCGCGCCACAGAACATCACCGTCTCCTTCGATGGTTCTAACCTAGAGGGAGATTACACATTGGGAGGTAGCATCTTGATTGCGGGAGTCTCCACCACATCAGTCACCATCGAATCCAGAATCGTCAGCTTCGTTGCCCTTAGAGCCTCTCTGCTACCAGCAATTAACAGAAATGTTGACCCCGGTTCCCAGACAGTTCTGAACTTCATCCTGCAGAACTCGGGTACGGTAAGCGATAACTTCGAGGTTCTCCAGTCCAACAACTCCGCACCGAGTGACTACTGGGTTAACGCATCAGGGACTATATTCTCCGCATCTTCCCCACTTACGGTAGCAGCAGGAGATGCCGAGGCAATCCAGATCAACGTTGACATTCCCTTAGGCGCCTCAAACGGCGCATCCGTGTTGGTCACAGTAACTATCCAAAGCCAAACTGCGGGATATGTCTTGGAGGCCACCACCATGGTAATGGCGGGAGGCACTTACTCCTCGGAGATTTTCCAGAATCACAGCCATCAATTAGGTGAAAATTTCGCTAACATCACTCCGGGTACCCCTAGAACCATCGAGTACACACTCAAGAACACCGGAACAGCCCCAGCTCAGTACCAGGTCGACGTCGGAGCCACAGAAGCAGTCCCATTCTGGACCATCCATTCCCCAGTAACCATCACTGATGTTTTATTGCCCAATGAGACTCGTGCTATCCCAGTCACGATTACGACCCCAGAGCTAGAGATGCCGCTGAACCCGTCTTGGAAGGTATCATCGATAGAACAGGTCGATCTTATTGTACAAGCCATCCCGATGGAGGGTGGGGTGCCAGCAACGAACCAGACAACTATTCTTGTGGACAGCATTGTTGAGCTGGACATCATCGTCACAGGAGGAGCCAACGACATCACAATCAATGACATCATCGGGGGGAACTTCAACAGATGGGTCGACTTTGAGGTTACCATCGTGCATAACCTTGGTTCGAACAATACATTGGCTCAAGTCTCCCTCTCCCCTTCCAGTGGAAATGGCATGTCATTTGTTCAGGACACCCCTAAAATTGGCTCCAGTCCAGCCGAACTACAGAGGTGGACCGCCACCGCAGCACCATCTACAATGGAACTAGAGCCAGGGGAGAAAGGATACGGCAAAGTCGCATTAGCATTCAACCCGAACCCCGTCGAGTTTCCCTACCCCTCTGCAGGCACTCTCTCATTCTCATTCAAAGCAACCTCTGATTGGGGGACTTTCCCGGGAACGATCTCCCGCAACTCATCTGCTACCGTCTCATTGACTATAGAGGAGATTTGGTCTGCAGAGATGATATCTTCAGGCGTCTCAGTCGGTGACCCCGGGACCTCGATTACCGCCAATCTAACCCTGAAGAACACTGGCAATGACGTTGCAAACTTCACTCTCGGATATGTTCCTAAGCCCGGATGGACGATTTCTCTTGCAAGCTCAGCTGCGAACCTGCTACAATCCAGAACCAACCTTTTCCCAGATAATGGGACGGGAGGGACGGCATTCCAAGACCAGTTCTCAGTAATAGTCACAACAATCCCTCCGGTTTCAGCCAGCGCCGACAAGATCCATGAGATATGGATCTATGCCAACTCCACGGAAACGGGAGAGCTAATGGCCTACGCGCCAGCATTGATCAGACTAACCGAAGTCGTCTCTGCTGAGTTTTACCCCATCAAATCGACAGCGATTATTGTGTCCTCCGAAAGTGCTGATCTTTCCGAGATCAACAGGGTGGGACAGAAAACGATTATCACCGTGCTAAACAATACCGGCAATACCAACGTTACTTACGATCTTGCCTTAGAAAATTTGTTTCGCGATAAACTCGACGTCTGCTTCAATGATCAAGGAGCATGTGAGATGAACGCTACTCAGTTGGTTCCTCCCGGTTCTCAGGCAATTGTGAGGGTCTATGCCAAGGCTAGCCTACTTGCTAGGGCTGACGTATTCCAGAGCTTCAATCTGATAGCATCCTATAACGGCACGCTCTTGTCTACCAGCGAATGGAATGTGCAAGTAGCACCCGACCATCGAATCGACTTCATCGGGTCGTCTCAATTCGAGGTCGCACCGGAGAACTCGATAGATATCGAAATGACGCTGATAAACAGGGGGAATCTAATGGAGACGCTGAACCTTACCGTAGACTTCGGGAACTCGAAGAACTGGACGTACTCTGTCAACGAATCAGGATTCACGATTGAGCCGGAATCAAGTCACAAGATCATGCTGACAATCACACTCCCCGGATTGATTGATGGAGGCGAGATTCTCGAGGCCTACATCATCCACAATATCACTCTGAGAGCTGTCAACATCACGGATCCTTACCCAACATGGCCATCGACGATTATGGTCAATGGAACCCAACAGAGCGTCCCCCTCCAAGACAGGATTGCCGTAGGAGGGGGGGTTCCCGCCGGATCAAAAATGATTCAGATCGAAGTCCTACCGGTGTTTGACGTGCAATTGGTAGAGGCACCAGAGAGGATAGCAATTGTTCCGGGCGTGGATCGTGTAGTCCCCTTCGTGTTGGAGAACAAGGGCAATGCCCAGATGCATCTGAGCGTGCAATGGGAGACGGAAGACATCGATCCGACCATGGATAGGTTCAGAGTTGACAACAACGTTGGATCCACCACCCTCACCCTGGGAGTGGGGCAGACCAGCTCCTTCATGTTCACATTCAGCACCCTGCAAGCAGACCACTTCAAAGGTGAGACTGGGTCCTTCACCCTCACTCGCACCCCAATAGGAATCGACGTCGATTCCCAGCAGGACACCACCCCGATTATTGTGGTCAGGGCCCAGACCGATGACGAATACCTACTCAGCTTCGACTCTGCTGGTAATCTGGCATGCGATGGCGACCAGGGCCCGAACTGCCGTCAGATCGAGATCCCATGGACCAACATTAACTCCTGGGGGACCTCATCCTCCCAGGAGAGGTCCTTCACCCTAGCCATGAATGGAAAGAGAGATCCATACGACTCGGCTGCTGACCTTCCCGAAAGGTTAGTCATCTCAAGCCACTTTCCGGACACGGAATGGGGGATGAGCATAGACATGGACCCCTCCACTGGAGTGGGAATGTGCCTCCTAGCCGACCAAGGCGGAGGGGGAATGGCTGCTACCACGGCAACTCTGGCGACATGCAACTCAGCATGGGACCTAGATCTGTCCACTCCCTATGAGGGGGAATCACGTGAGGGTCACGGCGGCACGATAATCCTCCAAATTATGATTCCCGACAAGAAGGATCCAGCACCCGGTGACGGATGGGACATCTTCCTGCAACTAAGGAGCCCGGATGAGGGCACTGATACAGAATCCTCCACCGACTTAGTGGTCAAGCTAAGGATGTCCGAATCGACTGACCCCCTGATTGACAGAGTCTCCTTTAGGAGCGAGGGAGCAGAGGGCGACAGCACCTGGATAGACGTCTTGGTGATCAATGCGGGCAATGCAGTGATGCCAACAGGCGTCAAAGTCATGCTAGACTGCACGTCCACCCCATACGCGACAATCACCAATTCGAATGGCGCCATCACCCTGCCTTCGCTTGGCCCTGGGGGCAATTCCACGGCATCATGGGCCGTCGAACTAAACGCCATTCCATGGTACTCATCTTCTGAGACACTCGACTGCGCGGTATCTCTGATCTTTCCCCCGGAAATAATGCAACAGGGAGGGGTCTTCGGCAACTTGGAAGAAAACGACAATTACGCGGCTGCCCTCTCAATCAAATCATGGACGACACCAAGCGTCAAGATTTCGGGATTGGCAATACCAACCGCAGCCTTGGCTGCATTGGCTATCCTATTCGTGGCACTCTCGTTCCTCCGCCAGGGAATGGATGAGACAGAGAGCCGGCTCCACGCATCTGCCTACGTAGCTGCCATGGGATTCGGCATGCTCTCCCTATCCGGACTCTCCACTTGGCTAACCCTGTTTTGTGCGCTCGCCTCAGTAGTATTCGCAGCCTTTGTAGCATGGCTATCCTCGAGCGAGCTTCAGGCCATTCATGATGACAGGAAGAAGACCAGGATCGGGACTATGTCTCTCCTGGAGGACCACGACAAGGAACAGGCAAACACCCGAAAGGAACTACGAGCAATCATCTCATGCGCCCCATACGCCTTCCTGCCATTCGTCCTACTTACTCCCACACTCGCAATAGACATGGGGGCGAACTCAATCATCTCGATCCTTTTCTTAATGACAATCTCCCCCCTCCTAGTCCACATGATTCTGAGCTTCCTCGACAGGTCATACGACACACTCTACAGCGACCTAGCAGACATCGAATTGCGTGCAATACGAATCAAGAAAATTCTTGGAAAGGCTGGGAACAAGCCAGGCGGGGGCAACTGAATTGGCTAGGGAGCAAACATCAGACTCCGGCACCGGAGGGGCCGAGGCGACCCTCAAGAGGATAGACTACATTGAGGAAGAGGCGGAGAACGTACAGTTCGCCATATGGGCCAACAGGCCAATGAGCGCCAAGAAGATGCTGAAGACCCTGTCAAAAGAGGTCGATGAAGCCGAGGGCCAAATCATGGACCTCTATAGGGCGCTTTCCTCACTGGAGCGCTCGCTCGAGGAGCTCGAGGAGATGTCCGAGGGCGATCGCAACGCATGGGACCTCACGATACTGGGTCTCCAGCACCTAAGGGAGGGGAACTGGGGTGCTGCTGCGGATTGCGTCGAGGGAGCAGTGTCATCGATGGGTAGGGCTGGCTTGGAGCGTTCCCTCAACACACTCGCAAGGCACCTCAACGAGATGGGAGAGCTGAGCGACATCGAGGAGATTGCTCTAACTCTGGTCAATCAGGGCAAGAAGGCCCTAGACTCCGACCTGTCTTCGGCTTCCAAGGCCTTCGAGGATGCGATAAGCGCACTCGGGCCAATCGCAGTTCACGAGGCGACCAGCCCCTTCCTAGTGAACAGCTTCTTCCTTTCGATTGGAACAACATGGCCAGAGGGCAAGGATCACGCCCTCATGGTGATCACCCTCGAGAACACAGGCGAGAACAACATTTCCACCATGAGGCTGGCACCGCCAATCCCGTATGGGTGGTCCTCCACCCCGAAGATGTGTGAGATTCCCGAGATTCCCCCCGAGGGCTTCATCGAGATAGGAATCGAGATACGACCCTCGGGTTCATTCCCCCAGACAGCCCTCCTCGGTAGCAGCCTGAACATCACCACCGGGTACTATGTCGATTATGGTAGTCTCAAGGTCCAGACTAGGATAGAAAACAGGACACCGAACCTCATGCAGGGACTCCTTCTAGACCCATGGATGCCAGACGGTTTCGAGACCCTAAGGCTGCCACTAGTCGAGAAT
>PSPW01000016.1 GCA_004195615.1 Methanobacteriota archaeon
TCGGAACCACGATGATGGTCGCTCTTGCCGGTGCCGCCATCGGTAGGAATTCCTCTACCGAAGAACCGCTAGTCGATGACGATGGAAACGTCACGCCTCTGGATAATCGATTATTCTAGTTTGTAACACATCTTGAGCCGTGGGGCAACGTATTGATAACCATCAGACAAGTGTGGTAGATTCAAGGTGATTGTATGAGTAAGCAGGGGCTTCTTGAAAAAATCTCCGAACAACAACTAGATTTTCTCGATGCCGAGATCAATGATCCGACCAAGGAGAAATTAGATGCTTCAAGGATCGCAGCAACTCTGGTAATCACCACACTCTCACTATTAGTTTACTTCGCCATGCAGTTTGGAATATTCTTCGACTATGACTTGAAGGTGGTCGTAGCTCTTTTGGCGGGGTCATTTGCCATACTTTGGCTCGGCTTCGATTTAGGGATCCCTGGTCGGGCCAATTTCAGCAAAGTTACAGCTTCACTGGTCACTGCTTCATTCCTACTTGTTTCCGTGTTTCCGGTAGTTTTCATTGCAATATTGGGAGGCGATCTCTCACTAGATTTACTAGGATACGAAGAAGATGGTGAAGAGATCACGCTTACCCTTAGGAAGAATGGCATCGGCTCAGATAGTTTTGATGCAAATCTATCTATCGAGAGACAGGGATCCATTATTTGGTCAAATTCAATTCCCTTCAAAATTGACAAAAGTGATGGACGCGGAGACTATGCAATTATTTCAGTAGAGGTAGACGATTTCTACGAAGGAAATGCTTTCACCGGTAACTCGCAACAGCCAGAAATACCCTACACACTCTCTATCAGAGTTGATGACTTCAATTGGGAAAGGACTCTGGACTCCTCATTCCTAACTAGGAATATTACCGGTGCTGGGAGCTACGTAAGCGGAGTCTTTTCGGATGATTCCAATGACTGTCAGGATAAAGGGGAGAATTGCATAGTTGGGGTGACTCTGATGGGATGGGTCGGCCTAGATTCCGGATCAACCATTCCAACAAACCTGCAATTTTCCAGCTACACAGTCAATGCAGTTCTTATGGAGGAGGGCGACGTTGCAATTTCATACCCTGCTATTTCCGTGGAGAACACCGTGGCATCTTGGGCATCTTCAGATGGTAGATTTGGGTCTGGTAGTGCTACCTTCGGAGAAATAAATTCAGAAATCCGGTTCGAGGGTTCCCAAATAGACCCTGACTCGGGGGGTCTGTCATACATCCCCTTTGATCACTTTGAAGAATCAGCTGGTGACTACGGTTGCTATACATTCACTGTTGATGTCAGCCCAAGCGGCTCCGAGGATGTAGTTTCCTCAACCACATACTACGAATATTCCAACAGTAACTCCCAAGACATCTGGAAACAAGAATCGAGCTGTTAGGTTTCAGTCATTGATACTCGAGAGGAATTCCTTCATCCTCTCCGTCTTCGGCTTGTCGATAATGGAAGACGGCCCCTCCTCTGCAACAAGACCTTGGTCCATGTATAAGACTCGGTCAGCAACGTCTCTGGCGAAACTAATCTCGTGAGTAACCACCACCATGGTCATACCTTCTTCCGCCAACCCCTGAATCGTCTCGAGCACCGAACCGATTAGCTCCGGGTCAAGGGCGCTGGTGGGTTCGTCGAACAGCATTACCTCGGGCTTCATCGCAAGGGCCCTAGCAATGGCAACCCTCTGCTTCTGGCCTCCAGACAGGTTTCCAGGATAAGCATCAACTCTGTCTAGCATATCCACTCGCTCCAAGACCTTCCTTGCCTCCGACTCGGCCTCTTCCTTGCCAATACCCCTGACGTGAATTAGCCCGAGGGAAACATTGTCTATCACTCTCAGATGGGCGAATAGCTCGAATGACTGGAAAACCATCCCGATTCTCGAACGCACATCGTTGATGTCAGATGCAGGAGTGTTGATCCTCTCGCCTTTCAGTTGGACTATTCCTTTGGTCGGTTCGATCAGTCTATTGATGCACCTGAGGACTGTCGACTTCCCACTTCCGGACGAACCGATAATCGCCAGCGATTCCCCCTTGGTGACTTCGAACGAGATCCCCTTGACAGCATGGACCCCTCCAACGTAGGTTTTCTCCATGTCCTTGATGCTGAGTATTATCTCTGACATTCAAGCGCCCCCTGAGATTCCTAGCCCGGGTATCCTGGTCCTTTCCTCTAGATACCTTAGGAAGAGTGCAAGCGTCCAAGTGATTAGGAAGTAGGACACAAGTACCATCCCCCATGTCCAGAAAACTTGGAATGTTGTCGCGACAATCAGCTTGCCCTGCCTAGTTATTTCTGCATAACCTATTATCATGGCCAAAGATGAGTTCAGTACAAGATTGACCATCTCGTTACCCAATGGTGGGATGCAAATCCTAATTGCCTGTGGCATGACTACCAGCCTCATCGACTGCATATAGTTCAGGCCAATGCTCCTTCCCGCCTCCATCTGCCCGGAAGGGATCGCAGCGACCGCACCTCTGATGGTTTCGCACTGGTAGGCCCCAGAGTTCAGGCCAAGGGCGAAGATTGCGCTAATGTATGCCCTATCTTCTAGAATTCCGCCAATTGGCCTCCCATAGCCCAGGGATTCCGGATTGGTCTCGTAGACTACGAAAATGTCAGTGAGGAAGTTCGCATTTCCTTGTAGGTATTCGAAGTTGAATAGCATCAGACCGGGGTCCTGCATCCTCCTACCAAGCTCGAATCCGAAGTGAATGAACATGAACTGCACGAGTAGCGGGGTATTCCGAAAAATATCCGTGTATGCCGTCGCGATTGTGTTCAGCGGTCTAATCCCCCACGGGTTCAATGAGAATTCTGTCTTCCTCACCTTTAAGTCACGAATCGAGAAGTCCCCATTGCAGGAGAGGAAAATCCCACCCAGAACTGCGATTGCCAATCCGAGAATTATCCAGAATACAGCTGACGGAGCCCCAATCGGAGAGTAAATATGCTCCCACCCATCTAGATTGAGTGCACTAATTTCGTCAAGATTAGAGAGAATCCGATAGACTCCGAAAGAAATCAATACCAGTCCCACGGCCCTAATAGCTAATATGTTCAGTGGCTCACTTGCCGCAATCTGCGCCGCTTTCTCCCTATAGGAAATCAAGGTACTGTCGAGGGGGTTTACCATTACCCAATTGTTGCTTCCGATGTCATGGTGTCTCTTCTTACTACCGAAAATCACCCCTATGATATTGAAAACCGAAACAGGAACTTTCAGAATGGCCCATAATGGCACTAATACCACCATTATCAGCAATTGGTAACGATTCGTCTGCGCGACATTCTTCAGAGTTGTCGGGGAGGTCTTCAGCATCGATAGAATGATTCCCAGTGAGAAACCCATCAGGATTCCGAAAAAGACGATTTTGGCAGTTGCAACCAAACCGTCCATGAGTCTCTCTTTGGAGTAGTCGACGAATTGTCCGAAGTCATTGAAGTCAGCAACCTCGAATCCAACGAATTCCTCTGAGCCAGCATTCTCGGTCCTGAGAATGACTCCTCCATCGCCGACTGCAACGCCCCTGAACCCATCTTGCATGGCGAATGCATTGAAACTAGTATTATTCGACACGGGAATCATCTGTCGAGAGACTATGTTGCCTCCATCCTTGCTCAATGACAAGTATCCACTCGGGCCAGCTAGCATGATCTTGGATTGGGATAGAACTTTGATTGAGGAGGCATCATAGTCAAGCTCAGTACCCCCTTTAACGAACTCATTACTGCCCCCTACTGGGTACTCCCTTTCTATTTCCACTATGCTCCAAACAAATCCTACTGCAAGGCTCCCTTCTCTGGATGATTTCAGGATATGACCATCCTCAGAAATTGCGTATGCTCTGATAGAGCTGAAGTACTCAATGTCAACAATGTCCACCGTTGATAATTCCCCCGGGGCATCCCTATAGTCCCAAGATGCACCACCATCATCGGTAGCGAGAATAATCCCCTCTTCTCCTGAAATTAGGCCAACATCTTCACCATCTAGGAAAGAGACGCTAAGTAGATCATTCACAATTCCGAACGAACGATTAATCCATTCATCTCCGTCAAATTCCCATATTTCCCCATTTTCTCCTACTGTAACAAACTCCTGACTCCCCGTGAGAGCCACATCGTTAATGGGGAACTGGCCTGGGAAGATGGGTATGTTGTCATTGCTATCGTTTTCACCATTCCCTATATTCTCGAGAATAATCGTCACTCCATCATCGGTTGCAATTAATATTGAATTATATCCCGAATCAGAATGCGACCAATTGTAACCTTCGGCGATCACATTCCCAATCCAAGTGCTACCTCCATCGAGACTCTTTAGCATAATTCCCCCATCCCCAAATGCCCAAATCTCTCCGTTTATCGCCTCGGCGGTGTGCAAATCGGAAACAGTTCCCCCATCAACCAGATCCCATCCACTCCTAACTTCCTGCGCCGAAACTCCACTGAACGATATTAAGAGGAGAAATAGTGAGACTGGCAATAATAAATTGACAGCCTTGGAGAGCCTTAGTCCGCCTTCGGTAGATGCTTCCGATGTCATGGTGCTCCTACGCTCGCTGAACTCCGAGGATTTAGTCTAGCCGACCGTCATGACCGAGTATCCCACTAAGATGTCCAGTGGGCAATATTGATGGAGGAACTCTCTCCGATGCTGCTTATGGGAGAATTGTTGTACAGTGGAAAGGTAAAGCAGGTATGGAGCACAGACGATTCAGAAATCATTGAATTCAGGTATACCAATCAGATTTCCGTCTTCGATCAGGTCATCCCCAGCCTAATCCCTAGGAAGGGCGAGTCACTTAACAGGGCATCCTGTCACTGGTTTGGATTGATCGAGGAAGAGGGAATATGCAAGACTCATGTCATCGAGATGAATGCTCCCGACAGGGTGCTCGCCAAGCGCTTCGATGTCATCAGGGAGCCAGGTGCGATTCCCAAGGACGCTGAGAACTTCTTCGTCCCCTTGGAGGTAATATGCCGACACTATCTAGCTGGAACGGCTTGGAGGAGGTACCAGAGGGGGGAGGTCACTCCCGAGCAGTTTGGATTCGACCCAGGAGAGATCCTACCGGAGGGAGTAAGACTTCCCGAACCCTTCCTCGAGGTGTCCACCAAATTCGAGAAGTTCGATCGTAACCTCGGAAGGGAGGAAGCATTGGCGATTTCTAATCTCGATCCGGAGGAGCTGGACGCTATCCTAGAGATAGTCCTAGAGGTCGACTCTGTAATAGATCGTGAGATATCGAAGAGGGGGCTAATTCATGTGGATGGGAAGAAGGAATTCGCACTAGGGCCCGGAAGGGAACCGGTTCTTATCGACTCGTTCGGAACCTTGGACGAGGATCGTTGGTGGGATGCAGAGGCTTACGAAGGCGGCGAGATAGTCCAACTATCCAAGGAGGCAGTAAGGAAGCATTACATCGAAACTGGGCATCATGCAGCACTTTACGAAGCGAGGCAGTCCAATTCTTCGGAACCCCCAATACCTGCTCTACCAGATGACATCATAGCCAGTACGGCTGAACTATACGCAAGTATGTTCCAGCGCCTCACTGGAGCGGCACTCTGATGGGGACTCATGAGTACGAAGACGACCCAAGGAACGAAACGGTGCTAATCTCCGTCAATGGCGAACTATTCCCGCGTAGCGAAGCCATGGTTTCCGTCTTCGATGCGGGATTCCTACTGGGCGATGGTGTCTGGGAGTCTTTCAGACTCCATGAGGGCAAACTTGTCTTCATCGAAGATCACATGGATAGGCTATTTCGAGGCGCAGCCGAAATCTCCCTTGATCCTGGCAGATCCAGATTGGAGATAAGGGATGAAATCGACAGGGTAATCACTGCAAACCAGATGCACGATCAAGTTCATCTGCGCCTGATTATTTCTAGAGGAATTAAGCCAACGCCTTACCAAGCTCCTTGGGTAATCTCATCCCCTCCCACTATTGTCATTATTCCCGAGTACAAGAAAGCCAATCCGAGAAGGGCAGTAGAAGGGATCAAACTTGTTTCTGTCGAAGTCAGAAGGAGCGGACCTGAGGTCCAGGATCCTAAGATAAACAGCCTTTCCAAGCACAACTGTATTGCAGCTTGTATCGAAGCAGCTGAGAAGGGCGGTGAGGAGGGGCTAATGCTGGATCCACACGGTTTCGTTTCTACCTGCAACTCCACTCATTTCTTCATGGTTAAGGACGGTGTGGTCTGGACATCGACAGGTGAGTTCTGCCTGGAGGGAATTACCAGAGGAAAGGTACTGGAAATTTGTGATAGGAACGACATACCTTTCTCTGAAAGAAACTTTACCTTCGAAGATGTGAGTTCTGCCGAAGAGGCATTCGTAACCGGGACATTCGCAGGTCTCACACCCGTCGTTTCTTTTGATGGCAGACCTATTAGGGAAGGAAAGAGGGGACCAATATGCGAACTACTCCAGAATCTCTACCAAGAACTCGTAAGGGGGTAACTTCGTGTCGGACGGAGTCAGTATTGCGATGTGGTCCGGACCACGGAACATCTCTACAGCGATGATGTACGCTTTCGACAACCGAGAAGATTGTCATGCTACTGATGAGCCCCTCTATGCGAGCTTCCTACAATCTACGGAGACTCCTCACCCAGGGGCCCAAGAGGTAATGGAAAACCACGAGGCAGACATCGGAGTCGTGATTTCACATCTTACTGGGCCAATTCCTCGCGGGATGCCAATTTGGTATCAGAAGCACATGTGCCACCACGTGATGGATGGTGCTAACATCTCTTGGATTGATGGTCTAGCCAACTGCTTTCTAATTCGCCATCCGAGAGAAGTACTCCTCTCTCTATCGAAAATCACTGATTCAATTGACCTGAGAGCAACAGGACTTCCTCAGCAGATTAGGATTATGGACCATGTTTCCAGGGTTTCGGGGCGAACCCCTCCGATAGTCGACTCTGCGGAAATATTGGAGAATCCTAGTGCAGTACTAACGAAGCTATGCGAATCTGTTGGCGTCCCATTCTCTGAGCAGATGCTGTCTTGGGAGTCCGGACCTCGGAAGTGCGATGGAATTTGGGCGAAGTATTGGTACGATTCCGTGTGGGAAACTTCCGGTTTCGTCCCACCTAGACATGGGGTGAAGGAATTAAACATCCACCTTTCAGAGATCTTGGAGGAGGCCATGCCAATTTATCAGGAACTCTGGGAAATGCGCCTCAGTGTCTAGGAATGTCTCCTCATCAGTATTCCACATTTTCTTCTGCTTGCCGACCTTAGGAAAACCAGAAGGTGTCTGAAGGCATCCTGGACACCCCCATCTAGTGGCTCATCCGACTTCACCGTCCACCTTCCACGCGCGATTTCCTTCCTAAGTTCGTTCACGTCAGCAGAATCTAGCCAACCGAGTAACTCGATACCCATCGAACCCTCTCCGAATCCGTTATGTCCCAATATGTCCTCGCCAATACCCCTCCCTAATTTCTTCAGAAGGGAGTGCAGACTAGAGCCCTCCTCGCCTTCTCCGGTGAATTCTAGGAGGTATTCTACTGCATTGCCGTCATTACTAGGGAATCTACCCAGTCTCTCTCTGGAATGCCCCCTGTCCAGAGCTCTTGGTGCTCCACCATCATTCTGCCAATCCAGCATTGAGATGAATAACAATGTGGCCTTGTCCACTGGAGATTGTTCACCCTCCTTCAATTCGGGAAGACCGCTATTATCCTCTAGGAGATCTAGGAGATTCTCGTGTTTTCCCTCCATGGATGCATTAATGGGGCCTACTAAGGAATCGGGAGACAATTTGATTGGGTCGAATGTGTGGAACGAAGAAGGGCGAATGTAACTTCCCATGATTCGTTCCATTCGCTATCTGTCAAGAAGCCTTCTGAGTCTCTGATCGTACTCGTCGCCATCCTCTGATTTCGGTTGGATAAACTCAACTTCATCCCCTCCTCCATCTTCAGGTGAATCCTCTGGGTTTTCTTCAGATTCATCCGAACCACTCTTCTCCGTCTCTTGGCCGTTTTCCTCCTCCCTCTCAGCCATCTTCTCATCTATGGCCGCTTGTGCCAGAGACATCAGCCTCTCTCCCTCTCTTCGATTGCTGACTATCCAAGATAGCCCGAGGTACAAGCCAACCACTAGGAATGCTGCTAGCAAACCAGTCCCAAACTTGTCGAAATTATCTTCCAGAGCCGAACCACCGCTAAGAACGAGGCGTGACTCATCGTCGCTTGGATTGGAATCAATGTCCCAGGGGAAAGAGCAACCAATAGATACGACTAATTCCACGCCATCTTCTACATCTGGTCTGTCGAACTTGGGTGCGGGTACGAATGCTTGCGTCATGTCGACCAGGTGCTCAGAGTAGTGATTCCCAGCGCTCATGGTGATGATGCAGTCGGCACCAATCAGAACATTCTCGTTGAGCCTCTTCGTTGGGACGTTAATCTGCTGACTCTCTCCTTCGCCGACCAGCTCCACGGCTCCAATTCCCACGTTCCAGTCGCTGCGCCTCACCTCAAACGTCCTTTCGAAGTCTGTTACTAACTCTCCCTTCCCATTCAGCAGTCTGATGCTGATGCTCCTCTCCCCCGGGTCCGGGTCCCACTCAGAACCGCTGAGGTTGATTGATTGGGCCGATTCGTTTTCTCCTAGGCTCCCATAAATGGAGTCTAGTACTCTCCCATCATCCCCGATTAGCAGAACTTGGAATTCGAAATCATAGCTTCCATTAGATATTGAGCATGATGCCCGGACGTCTTCGAACCCTCCTGCAATGGAGCAGATAGCGGACCTAGCTTCTAACTTCGATGAGGACAGGGTGTAGCCTAGGGAAACACTGCCATCAACAGTCAGGCTTCCATTCGTCGAGGAACCGACCGGGAGCAGCCACCCCATCTCACTCCACTCTAGACTCTCCCCGGAAACATCGTCTACGACGTAGGAATCCGGGTCAGTGCCATGGACTCTGATCAGCGCATCATCCCCTTGATGGGCAAAGATGTAGGGCGAGCTCTCCCATGAGTATTCTGAAAACTGCGTCTCGAGAAAAACTTCCCGTTGATTACCCATTGAGTCCTCAGCAACGATTCTGACAATTCCCCCATCGCCACTCCAACCCTCTTCCGGCACAAGCTCTATCGGCACTCCTCTTACTTCTCCCACTCCGAGAACGACCCCCATGCTCCCCTTGGCCTCCCATCCAGTGGGAAGGTCCAGAACCTGGAATTCGATTGTGGTCGGCGTGTTGCCTGTGTTCGTAACCATGGCTTGAGGATGCCCTCCTTGTGAGGAGACTAACCAAAGCCCAAGCCCCTCCATTGAGAAGTTGTGCACCGATGACACCCTCAAGGGCAGAGTAATCTCCTCTAGGCCCGACGAGTCACCTTCTCTTACTCTGATATGCAACTCCACAGTTCTACCGGGGGTCGCAGTTTCTGGAGGAGTGACGTTGAATGACAGCGTGGTCGATGAACCCGGAATTACTTCCGGAAGATCACTCCACTCGTCTATGACCCAATCATTCTGACCAGAAATGTATGCCGAAACAAAGGGGGTGCTCGGATTGTTGCCTTCTTGGAGTATTTCGATTTCTACAGCTGAACCATTGGCATCTATTTCCAAATCAGCCATCGACGAAGATATCCCCCAACCTGGTATTCGAGACACCTCGACAAAGAAATGGAATTCCATGACTACTTCGTTTCTGGCATCAGCGATTACGTCCACTCTCATTATTGACCCATTCCAAGAGTCTTCAGGGACAGATGCAGAGATGACCATTGACTCCGTCTCGTTGACAGCCACTCCGGTGGTTGTACTCGCGTTGGCTTCCCAGTCTTGTGATGAGTCCGAACCACTCAGCAACAACTGAGTCTCTATCAAGAGCGATAGGTCATCTACTAAATTTCCAGTATTTGTGGCATTGACAGTCATTGTTTTGCTCTCCCCGGGAGTCAAAAGGAAGGTCGAACCGTTGATCAAAGAACCGTCGTGCAATAGGTCAATCTCCCATCTGTGGTCCTGACGGACTTCGAAAACTATCACTTTCTGCTCCGAGACGGTTCCATTACCCTGCGAAGTCATGGTGAATGCCACTGAGATGGGAACTCTCGCCGGTGTTTCTTCTGGCAATGTCAGGCTAATTGGGACGGTCCTCAGGCTACCTGCTCCAAGTTGAACTGGGTTGCTGGAGAATGAAACCTCGATTCCGGGATCGGAAGTGATATTCTCGTCTAGAAATAGATCATGAGAGAGTGAGTATGAATCATCACCGTTACCTGGGTTCTCGAGACGTAGAATCACAACATTCGCATCCCCTACTTCAACAACGAATGGTTGTGTTGTGGGGGAATTGACCTCTAATCCAGCTCTGTGAATCTGCAGTACCTCAATAGATAGGGAAAGATACGACCCTTCACCTTCCATTTCTTCGAAATCCTCGAAAAGATGGAACGAAGGACGAGCATCCTCCGGCAGGCCGAGAGTCAGTGTACCGCTAATTCGAGTCCCGGGCTCTCCCGAGAGGGAAATGACGTCTCCGATGATGGATAGATGACCACTCCCACTCCATGTCCAGTCTTGCATAGTCATCCCGGAATCAACCAATGACCAATTCAAATCGCTAGTGTCATCAGGTAAATCCGCCAAGATTTCCCAAGTGAGGTTCTGTGCGGGGACCGATCTCATATGGCTTGGTTGTACGACCGATCTCGAAGCAACAAACTCTAGTTGGATTTGGCTGCATTCTTGCTCACCCCCAGCCCCGACGCACATGCTCAGGGGAGTACTAACCCATTCGCCCGGACTAGTTTCGCTCGGGACCGCTAGCCTGGCCGTCACTTCCTTCATCTCCCCCGGGCCAAGGGAAAGGGCACTAATCTCATCTCCCTTCGAATCAAATATTCTGAGATTGGACCCCCAATCGGTCCCATCCCATGATATGGCAATCTGTTCCTCGGCAGCATTGCCAACGTTCTCTATCAGCAACCAAGCTCTTGCCTCTTCGGATACAAGCCCGTAACCAGTGCTCTGAGCAGTTCCGTCGGGACCTCTGATTGACAATCCCCTTGTCCTATTGGCTTCGATGGGAAGGTTGGCTGTGATTTCCGCGACTCCCTCGTCATGAGAAAGGGTAAGTGCTAAGAAACCAGAATCTGAACCTAGTGCATCTGGGGGTGAAACTATTCTGAGCATCGGACTCCATACGCCATCGACGTCAATCTCTACTGAACTAATCCCTCCCGGCGTGTCGTCTTCCCACGACCAGCCATTTGGAAGGGAAGAATCATCAACTTCTAGGGTCCAAGTTCCTGCCAACCTCCCCGTGGACCTGATTCCAAATTCTGCATAACCCTCACTTCCAGGATCTATTCGCAGAGGCTCGGTCGGAATCTCGAACGATGCATTGTAGGTTGGGATGATGGATAGAGTACGAATCTGGATGTCATTGTCATACCTCGTTTGACTCAAGTTTAGATAAGGGTCTAGTACCAACTCGAAGGTATGTTCGCCCAGATTCCCGCTCCACTCCACACTAAAGGACACGAATGAACCCGAACCACTAGGCTCTACCGGTTCCATTACGGAAATACCACTCCCTCCAATTTTCTCCCCATCAGCATAGAGTTCCACATCCACAACCTCATCGGTGTCCGAGGTTCCAGCATTTTCGACGTATACCGTAACTGTGACATCTTCTCCAGGGTCAGGAGCACTTGGGTTGAACTCAATTCCTCGTCCATCCGTCAACGGCCTTACGTCCGACATAGCCATCGATACAACCATGCTGCCCAGAACTATGTCTAGTGTGGCGTCTCCGTCGATATCGGCTAGAGAAGGAGATGACCATGTCCTGTGCTCCAGTTCAATCCCGTCGGACCATTCTGAGTTTATTCCCGCCGGTGATCCACTGGAACCATCAAACGCCCAGAGTGACCTCCCGTAGGAAACTAGTAGCTCTGGCTCATCCTCGGAATCGATATCCATCCATGTCGGAGCCGCAACTGCAATTTCGTCATTGGGGTTGCCGCTACTCTGCTCCAGATCCTGGACCCATTCTTGATTGGGGGTGCTCCCCCCAACATCATGGCATCCGGCCGCACCATGTCTATCCGTTGTTGTCTGCCACCAGGTATTCCAACACACTCTGTCATGGGTTCCATCTCCATCCGTGTCTATTGCCGTTGGAGGTGCGTCAGCAAAGCCATTTGAAGCTTCGAATTCCCATAATTGAGACCCATCGGAAATCTCCAGGCCTCTGAATTCGGCTCCATCCACAGCCGCGGAGCCATCGGCATCGCTCGGAATCGTGACGATTATTTCTGGATCGTCATCTGAATCTAGGTTAGCGATAATCGGCCCCGGTAGTCTGACGTGCGGCGAATTTGTGTCGCCATCTAGATTGTTTAGGGAAAGGCCCCCTTGCCAGATTGAACTCCCGGTTTCAGAGTCTATCTTCCAGACCCACATGCCTCCGTTGTTAGCCTCGATTGTAGTTAGAATCACATAACCGGTATCGTCGTCAACTTGGGCGAAAGCAGGATCAGACGGATGACTTCCTTTGCTCAATGATACTTCCCAAAGTGAATTTGGAGTACCATTCATCTGAAGTGGCAAAGCGAGGACGACGGGGTTTTCAGAAATCTCATCCAGTGCGGCGATGACTAATTCGGCATCCCCATCCAGATCTATGTCAGCGAGAAGGGGTTGAGTTGTAGGTTTGTGACCACCTAGAATCCCGCTGGTGTATGGCCCCTCGTTACTGCTAATCATCAGAGAATCATCATTCCATGACCAGAGTAACTCCTCCGAGTGTCCCGAGTATGACCACCCTGTGACAGAGCATGAAAGCCTCGGTGACCAGACGTCCACGTTCAATGCCCCCCCTGCATCATAGGCAACTACAATCTCTGGCCTCCCATCACCATCAATATCTACTATTACAGGGGCCGCCTTAATCTTCTCAGTAGCCCCCAAGTCAACCTGCCATGAGAGTTCAGAATCCTCTCCCTCAATCAGTCGAAGCATACTGTGATCCGAGCCCGAGACATCCTCACTCTGAATTAATACCGTGAACAGTGAACTCTCCCCGCACCTCTGCATTGCCCCAGGTCCGACTTCGATGGAATCTGACATATCTGCTATCGGTGTTGCAAGAGCATCGGTCCCTATCGAGTATGACCCATAGGCCCAATTTACCGAGGGTTCTACGATAGACATCAGTGAGGTCGAATTAGTAGGTTCCCCTGAGTCTGACCCTCCGGCTGGGGCATGTTCTGGAACGTCAGCCATTCTAGAAGCAGTTCTGCCGGACTGTGGCCACGGCTGACCGCCATCTATCCAAACTTCATCTTCCTCTCCTTGTGTGTCCATTTTCTTATCCTGATACTCCTCAAGGATGTCTATTGGTGATGTCCCAAAATTGATAGTTGTCACTGGCATTGTCAACACCGTAGCAACCACTATCGCGCAAATCACTCTCCGCCGAGACACTTGTTCCGAGACAGCCGACACCATCAGAATCGGAGATGCAATTCCGAGTCCACTTGAACATTCGCACCAAACCCACATTCAGACCTACGGTCTGATGAACAAACCAAATAGCCGGGCATATCTGTTAATCCGTTGTGCTTATACAGGAGGGGTTTGTCGCCGGGTCGCACGGACCTCTCCTCTAGAGGCATGGCCGATGAGGGACGGGAGGCGACCCCCACCTCTGTCCGGCTTCGGGAAGGTCCGCATAGGAGGAAGAAGAATGTACACCCTTGAAACAAGAGAGTCAACCATCCGCATACCTGCAGAGTACATTCGAAGGGGCCGTAGGCTAGAGGATCACATAGATGAGCTGGCTCACGATGCATTCGAGTGCAGATTTGACGAGGATGAGGACTTTACAGTCCTCACTTTCGACCACGAGGCCGTAGGAAGAGGGAAGATAATCCATGGTGATGGGGCGATTTACCAGAACGTCCGATTCAAGGCCTTGGTTTTCTCTATGGACAACAATGAGGTTATCGATGGTGCGGTTTCTGAGGTTTCTGAGTACGGGGCATTCGTTAGGATAGGTCCAATGGAAGCCCTTCTGCACAAGTCTCAGATTCTCGATGAGCCAATACAGGTCAATTTAGGAGTCAAGAGGATCGAAGGTTCCCAGAGTGGTAGATATCTGGAAGAAGGGTCATTTGTCAGATCTAGGATTGTCTCCAAGTCAATCAACCACAATGATCCTCGTTCAAGCAAAATTGGACTTAACTGCAAGATGGATGGCCTCGGCTCGTTCGAATGGGTCGGAGGGGATGAATGAGATGGTCAGGCAACCTTTCGCATGCGGGGAGTGCAACATGATTCTCCCAGATCCAGAGAAGAAGGCTGACCCTCCGCAGTGCAATTACTGTCCCAGTGCCCCCGTGACTACTGACTGGCAGGGATTAGTAGTGATCATGCATCCTGACAGGTCGGAGGTTGCTAAGCGACTCCAGATAAACAGACCCGGAAGTTATGCCCTGAAGGTAAATATCAGGTAGGTGAAAAAATGGAAATCGTTGAGAGAAAGGAAAATTCGGTTCTTGGTAGAGTTGAACTAACTTTCCAGTGGAATCATGCTAGAGAAGCAACTCCATCCCTATCGCAGATGGTAGATGCTGCTGCAAAGGCAGAACCGGGAGCAGATAAGAAACTAGTTTTCGTCAAGAACGTCAACACAAGGTTCGGAATGTCACGAACATCCGGACTTATCCTTGTCTACGGCTCCGCTGAGTCTGCATCCATAGAACCCAACTATGTGGTCGAAAGACACAAGTCTCTGAACGAAACTAAACCAGAGAAGAAAAAGGCAGCAGCTCCAGTCCCCAAAGGGGAGTCAGACGAAGCCGAAGAGGAAGGTGAGGCTTGATGGGAGGTTCCGGAGAAAAATGGAAGAAATCCAAGCCATCAAAATACTCTGTGGAAGACGGCGAGCTGATCAGGAAGGGTACTGAGTGCCCCAACTGTGGACCAGGAGTTTTCATGGGTGAGCACAGTGATAGAAAGGTCTGCGGCAAGTGCGGCCATTCGATTACCGTCGACTCTCAATAGGACTGTAATCTGCTCCAAGAACCATCGTTTGTCAAAATGTTACCATCTGTGATGGCCACTCCAACGTTTTCCCTGCCAGAAACTCTTGTCTCGGAATCAATCAACGACCCATCATGCCTCCAACCGGTCCATTTCCACGAACCGTCACTGAACTCGGCATCCAAAACAGGGCCGCTGGTTCTGAAGAGAAAATGATCTCCCTCAATTTTGTCCATTACCGCAATCGAACCTTCGTGGAGCATCACAAACCATCCCCCTTCATCAGAGAATGTTACATCGGAAACACTGTCCCCGAAATCAATCACTCTCGTGTAAATCTCGAGACCATTTGAGGGATCAAGGACTGAAACTCCTCCTGCCTTTGACCAAATTGATATTCCCCCAGGAAATTCCACTATTCCGACTATCTCGTCGTATGCGGAAAAAATAGAGATTGATGACCATCTTGGGAGTAAACCCCTCCAAATCTCATTAGCGTCCGAGTCAATCATGTATATTCCAGAAACAGTGGTAAAAACGACTTTATCCCCATATTTGCCTATCTTCATTGGCTGTGAATCCAGCACTCTGTGCCAGAGAGAGTTCGAGGGCAATATTTCCTCTCTCCCCAACGAGTTAATCGAGGACCTCAAATCCTCTCTGCTCGAACCATCCTTCCACTCCATTTCTATTGGCAGAGCAGCCATTCTCGCCTGTCTAAATTCTATATCTAACCAAATCCCAATCCAGATTTGGTCCAAGATAACACCATCAATTATCGAAGTAGGAAATGGGGTGACCACCGGTCCCTGTAATTCTCCATTTCGATTGATCTTGGCCATCTCTCCTTGAGTTCCAGTCAACACATGAATACTACTTCCCTTGGAGATCCTTGAGGGAGCAAAATCGATTTCGCTTGGCCCCATGTGCCTCCGAAGCCGAACAACTATTGAAAGAGTACCCGAGAATATTGAAGTCGGAATCGCTCTCAGCCAACATGGTCACCCTGCTCTTAGCCTCTTCTGAGGACCCCGCCTCGATGAATATCCTCTCCAAAGTAATGGAGGTGAGGGGTTGGGGAGTTTCCCAATCCTTCAGTCACGGCCAGGTTACGGGGCATTCGAGCGGCAATGTTGACGCCCTTCTTATCGATGGGTTGCACATTTGGGCAGACGGAATTGATTCTGAACACGAATCAGTTACCGGATCCAAAGTTGACGAGATTTTTGTTCTCTCTAAGCACGTTTCTGCATCCGAGACTCCTGCCCTAACTCTCCATGCAGTAGGAGTCCCGGGAGAGTACCCCCACGGAGAGAAGGCTCGCTCGGGGGGAATCACTGGTACTGCTGTACCTCCTTCAACACGGTTCGGAGAATTATTCAGAACAATGAGTAGAATTGCAACCGAATTCGAACTAGACAAAGAGTACGACCTTACTCTGGAGGCAACTCACCATGGCCCCCTTCTAGAAACGCCTACGCTGTATCTGGAAATAGGCTCAACTGCAGAACAATGGTCCGATGAAAGAGCTGCTAGAGTCTGGTCCGAGACAATCTCTCTTTGCTTAGGGATGTCAGAAGGCTCTACTACAAGGAAATGGGATGGGAAGGGAGATGTAATGATTGGCCTGGGTGGAGGGCACTATGCACCTAGGCACAAAGCTGTGATTTCGGCATCAGAGGTCTGGGTTGGGCATATTCTAGCTAATTACGCAATAGTTTTCGAAGAACAAGAAGGCGATTCCACGCCCCTTGGACCATGGACTCACTCAGTTCGCACAGCAGTGGAGTCAACAAGGATTGCATTCCCTGGTGGGGATGTGTTCGCACACTTGGATCGTAAATCATTCAAGAGTTGGCAGAGGCAGGCTCTGATATTTCTTCTTTCCGAACTTGGCGTCCCCGTTCTTAGAGGAAAGCAAATCTCCCTCCCGTAATTGTCAAGTCTCTAGACACTCTGTGACATGCATGAGTTTCTTCGGCCGAGCCATTGTCACCTTCCTCCCCTTTGCCCCTCGCTTCGTTGTAGGGTGGGTAGCAAAGAGGTACACTGCAGGTGAGAACCTAGAACAGGCACTTGAGATGATGAAGAAGATGTCTTCAGAGGGAGCATGCTTCACCATAGATGTACTGGGGGAGGAGATCAAGACCATAGAGGAGTCATCGTGGTTCATTAATGAGTATGAGGCTGTTATCGACTCAATTGTGAATAGTGGAATCGATGCTAACATTTCTATTAAGCCAACTGCCTTAGGGCTATTGATTGACGAGAAATTAGCGCATTCAAATATCGAACGAATAGTTTGTAAAGCTGCGGAAAACGATATCTTTGTGCGGTTAGACATGGAGGATAATCGTGCGACACAGGCAACTATTGATGCTGCACTAGCCATGTATTCCAAGGGTATGGATAACATCGGAGTCGTTCTTCAAGGACGGATGTTCAGAACCCCGGACGATATCTCCAGGGTGTGCGACTTATTGGGCCCCAAGTCGGACTTTAGGATTTGCAAAGGAATCTATCTTGAGCCTCCAGAAATTTCCTACACGGACTATCATGACATCGTTGATGCGACTAATCGTACCATTGATTTGATGTTAGATTCGGGGTCTTACACGGCAATAGCCTCACATGACATCCCAGTAATAGAGCATGCCCTCCAGTCTCTGGAATCTCGAGGCTTAGGACCCGGAAAGGACGATCCACGTCACAAAACTCTCGTTTCACGCTGCAAGGGAAAGGGGCCGGGATATGAATTTCAGTTCTTATTGGGGGTGAGGGGGAACATCCGGAGGGACCTATGCAGGAAAGGACATAGGACTAGGATATACCTGCCATATGGTACGAAATGGTATGAGTATGGGATGCGCCGACTCCGTGAGAACCCCGGAGTCGCCGTACATGTCACTAAGACTCTGTTGATGCCTTGGACCAATCGAAGGTGATGCAGAGCGTTCTTACTTCTTATCGTCTCGCACTACAATAGTGAATGACAACATTCTGAATATCGCTGGCTATCGATTCGTTGATTTGCCCGATTGTGATGACTTGCGTGAACCCTTTCTGAATCGATGTACCGACCTAGCTCTCAAGGGAACAATTCTATTGAGTCCCAATGGAATCAACTTCTTTCTGGCAGGGAATGAGGAGTCAGTGAATCAATTTGTCGAATATCTGGAGTCGAACAAGCGTTTCTCAGGAATCCCAAAAAAATTTAGTCGCTCCGAATACCAGCCATTCCGTCGCATGCTCGTCAAGAGGAAAAATGAGATAATATCACTAGGAATGCCGGAAATCAGGCCATCTGAATTTACGGGACCTTACATTAAACCATTGGATTTCAAACACCTTCTGGATGAGGGAGAGGACATCCTGGTGCTAGACACAAGGAATGATTACGAGACTAGAATCGGTTCCTTCGAAGGTGCTCTGGAACTTGGGATTTCTTCTTTCAGGGACTTCCCAAACGCCATCGAATCCCTCTCTGACGAGTACAAGTCCAAAACTGTAGTTATGTACTGCACTGGTGGGATTAGATGCGAGAAGGCCTCGGCAGTGATGTTGAATGCTGGGTTTGAAGACGTGAAGCAACTCGAAGGAGGCATTCTGGGCTACTTCGAAGAATGCGGCAGCTCTAATTGGAACGGAGATTGCTTCGTTTTCGACCAACGTGTTGCCCTTGACTACAATTTGGCCGAAACCGATATCCAGATGTGTTTCAAGTGCCGTGAACCACTGTCTGTAGATGAGCAGAATTCAGATCACTACGTCATTGGGGAACATTGCCCTTATTGCTCGACTATTCAGCATTGATCTGGAAACCAGATTTGATGGGGACTAACTGTCATCGATACGAATTCTCAGGGGGATGGAGGTATATTCTACGTATCTTGTTCGCAACTCTGCTTCCCGTGAGTGTCCTGCCATTTCCAGTGTGTATTGCCCTGATCCTCCATCTCGAATCTGCGAAGTTAATGATCGAACCGCACGAGAATAATCGGTCTGGCTCGCATTCCAATTTCCCTGATTCACTAAATTCCCCACTGGTCATTGTGATACCAACTACTGTCTTGTCAGATCTCGTTGCCCACATGGAGAAAATCTTAGATGCGCTGAGGATTTGTTCTGAACGAGAATCAGAATTGTCAATTCTTGTCACCTTCCAAGTGATTTCTTGATGCTCAAACATGTCGCCAACGGAGATATCTTCGTCCTCGTCGACCTCAATTTCTACGCCGAAACTGTCTCTCCCCTCCGATAAGGTAGTCTTCACCATTACTGGCTTGGGGGGGCGAATTATGATAATGTGGACTAGTGAGCATGAATCACACCTTGCCAAGACATCCTCCCCCTCTCCCTTTGGAGTCCTCTTGATAATTGAATGCTCAGTAACTTCGCCGCAATCAGGGCACTCGGACCAAGCACCTTCGTCATCTTCCACGCATAATCGTGATGAGACCGGGTATTCAACCCATCCTAGAGTATTATTGAAGTGCAAGCCTCGCCAGAGTGAAACGTGGACGGTGACGGTAATGGAACAGGTCTGCCTCAGATGTCTGATTCTGATTTGATGGACCTCCTCCTCTCTGAGGACGTTGAGAGGAATCAGTCCGAGCCCGATGTAGCATCCAGCATCGGAGAACAGATGTTGCACATGGACCTCTCCCTGTTACCTAGATCTGTGAGGGCTAGGATTAGGGATGTCTGCTCTAGAATAAACCCAAGTAACGCAGTTCTCGTAGGTGGCGGTATTGGCCATCTCTCCGCATGGCTCTTTGACCTATGGTCCACAAGTAATGAGGATCATCCAGAAAGGCAAGTAAATCCGCCAGAGGCGTTCAGAATAATAGAACCAGGCACTCGATTTTGTGTGATAATTGATAGATTGATCAGGAGATACGAGGCAGAAGACTGGGCTCAAGTGGTTTCCATGACATGGCAAGAGGTATTTGCAGAAACTTTGTCCTCCCGAGCCTCAAATATTTCCATCCCCGAAACTGCTCTAAATTCCGTTCTTCCAATGCCCTTGGACTTGATTATAATTGACTTGCCGGAAGAGGAAAGAGTTGCAGCCGCTGCAGCGGCATTCGACTTGGTAGCACCAGGGGGGCTAGTACTTCTGCTGGAACCAACTGTTCCAACCGGTGATGTGGGCGATTTCTCCGAGGGGGTGGAATCAACTCCGGCCCAGTTGAAGGTCCAGTCATTCAATTCATGGATTGAACTAGTCAAAAGAATCAACGAGATAGATTCTGTTGGCTTTACAGATATGTCAGGTGGTACCATTGTAGCCTTTCTGAAGAATCATTAGTGCCCCCATCACCTTCCAAGTGAGAAATTAATCGGTCAATCCTGAGGTGCCCGTATCCATAGTGATCGTCATGTGAATCTTGGCCCTCTCTCATCTGGGATGCCTGTGATATTGCTCCCTTAACCGAATCGATCGATTGTCTTCCCGAAGAGTTCTCTCTCTGTAGGTCCGGATTCTCCTGCAGAAGAAGTGCCAGAGAACCGCTTACCCATGCAGTGGCTGCTGATGTGCCACTGGACCAACCCCACCACCCACTGTTCCCAACCTCAGAGGCCATCAGTACCGGGACCTCGTGACCGGGAGCTACTATCTCCGGTTTCTTGTCTGGATTGTTTCTTGGTAGGATTGGATTTGGCCAAAGTCTTCCATCATTATCTCCTTCAGAACTACCGGACCAGATTCCTCCTGCGCGAGTAATCCCACCAACGCATATCACGTCTTCAACCGAACCCGGAGAACCCACGTCTCCGTCATCGTCCTCGCCATCATTGCCCGCAGAAGCAATTACGAAAACACCTCTGTCCAATGCTTCGTCCACTGATTGCTCCAATTGATCGGTTGTGAATAATCCCGATCCGAAACTCTGCCCCCCTCCTAGGCTGAGAGAAATGATATCTGCTCCCTGTTGGACACACCAGTCAACAGAATCGGCAACTGCACTTGCACTCCCCTGTCCCTCGTTGTCAATAGCCTTCGCTACTAGGAGATCAACTCCTGTGGAGATCCCCTTCAATCCTCCATTGGCCACAATAATGCCAGACATTGCTGTGCCGTGACCCTCATCGTCATAGGGATCATCAATGCCATTCACAAAATCTCGCCATCCCTTCAAATCAAGACCTCTGAGATCTGGATGGCTGAGGTCTATTCCAGAGTCAACAACGCAAAGAACAACTCCTTTGCCATCAAGTCCAGATAGCGAGTGATTATTCGCCCCAACAAGATTTCTGTATTCCGTTTCCCATGAGGACAGGGCCGATGAGGGTCTCTCGATAACTAGATCCTGTCCTTTCCATAGGTAGAGTAGTGCAATGGAAGAGGCCATTACAACTAGAAGTGATAGACTGATAGCGACAATGGTTCCGGCAGCATCTTTCTTCGAGTCATCCTCGAAATCGCTGCCCTCAGCATCTTGAAATTCGTTAGTCGAGTCCTTCACCAAGCCTCAACCCTTCCAAAGTGGCTTCCCACTGGGGTGTTGGATCCACAGTTTGTGCATACCACTCTAGATGGAATTCTTGTCTCACATTCTTCACATTCAGATCCAATCACACCTTTTCCGGAGCAGTCATTCGATTCACAGGGAATGCTGATCTCACCAGTCATTTCCTGAATCGCAGTTGTGTTTTGGTTACAAACCGGGCATTTCCCCTGTTCGGATTTCTTGGGTTCGAACACTTCTCCCGAAACCTCTCGTGCTCTGGATGATTGAATTCTTACTTCAGTTGCTCCAAGCATAAATTCGGGTAACCAGACAATTCCAAGTAGCAGAAATGTGGCGATTATCCCAGTAAATAGATGAAGTATGACTAAGGAGTAGTTGAAGTCCAAATCACCAGGGCTTGGGGCTACTGAATGAGTACTGCTCCAGAAGCTGATATTCAGAATAAAAACCCAGACTGCAATCCCAAGACTCCAAGCAAGGAGGCTGTGGTCCCTCCAAGCTCTTTCTATGACTCTAGGGTCGGGGTGGAAGTGCTTTCTCTGCACATGTATGTCCCTAGTCTCGACCACTGCCTTCCTCACTACGAAAATCGATAGAAAGAACATCACTAGGTTTGAAACTATGATCCAAATCCATTCGCCAATTCCTGATTCCCATGGGAAAGTAGGACTATCTGCATGTGATTTGATGTAACCAAACTGGATAAAACCCATCCCAATCAATAGATAGACCATGTTTTCCCTCATTATTGGATAGCTATTCCAAAGCATCACAACGAATGAAACCCAGCAAATTATCGAAAGAAGGGCCAGTATTAGGGCTAGGTCCTCCATATGCAAGAAACCACTCTTTTCGCCACCTAGGATTCCCCATCTGTTGTAGTCCCCGCCACTGGAAATCTCGCCAATTCCAAGATCCCATGCGCCAAGAAAGAACCCTGAAATGAATAAACTGGCCATTATCCCTTCCTTGGCCCCCCAGTATTTTCTGACTAGGAAAATATTGTACTTTACTTCAGATAATAGCACATCTAGAATACTCAACCTATTGTCTACTTGGGAGAACAATTTACCGACCGGGTAATCACTCAACCTATCCATCAGGCGTTCTTCGCTAACTTTCGAATCACCCTCTCCCGCCTGCTCCATGTTCTTGTGAGGCCATTGGCATTGAATAAGAAACTCATCCCCAGAGTAATGCGATTGACATCATTTGGAAAGATATTGGCGCCGAGGGCGAGATTTGAACTCGCGCGGGAAAAATCCCACGGGCTTTCCAGGCCCGCGCAATACCGGGCTATGCGACCTCGGCTACTGGGGCGCACCAATCCATTAGTTTTCACACTGACGTTCGTAGAAAATCTGCTCCTTGGTAGTCGCCACGATTAAATCGCCCCCTTCGGTCGTCGCCGCGCTGCCACTGTGGCTTAGAGGTATAGCGTCGCCTTGGTAAGGCGAAGGTCGGGGGTTCAATTCCCCCCAGTGGCTCCATCTAAAAGTCTCTTTTCTTAGAGTTACGTAGATTGGTTCATAACTGACATAATCTACAGCGTGAGCATGCCCAGTGAACGCGCAAGACTTGCTATTGTCATGACTCTACTAATGATAATGTCTCCAATATCAAACGCAGGTGTATCTAATTGGTCTGGACCTTCTATAATCAATAGCCAAGGAAGTCCTACGGTAGTAGACGGATTCACAGTACCTACGAACTCTACAATAATGGATGGATGGGTCCACATTACTAATTCGCCACCCTCTTCTTCTTCAGATTCAGGAATTAAATGGGACGGAGATAATTTCGCCTCTGGAAACCTTGTTGGGGTTGAGGTGAATGATGAAGGTGAGTTGGTTCTCAAGGACGACGGCACTCGCTCCAATGTAAGCACATTCGATGTAGGGGAGATCGAAGTAACTCTAAATCCTGCATACCAGTATACTCCAGGATGGCGCATGGTCTTCGTAAAATCCTCATCCACTAACCTCTCAGACTGTGGAGACTCACCCGGGGACTACATCAATCATGGATTCGATAACAACTTTAATCAGGTCCTGGATGACGACGAAATCCTAGAATCCATATTCTACTGCGAGACATTTTCAAATGGCGACGTCGTCACTTCCCTATCAATAGACGATTCAGGAGATGGGTACTCTTCCGGGAATCTATCTGCAACTGGAGGGGGTGGATCAGGATTCTCTGGGTCCTATACGATGAGTTCTGGCATAGAGAGCATCACAATCAATGATGGGGGTTCAGGTTTCGATACTATTGATCAGATTATGATCCAGTGTCAGTGCGATGGTTCTGGGGCCGAAGCATCAGTAGAGTCGGTCGACTCCAACGGAACAATCACATCAATCACCATTGACTCTCCCGGGTCTGGATTTCAGTCATCGGACGTTATTGCTGTTGGAGTGGCAAATGGAACCGGGGAGTCTCTTTCGGCAAATGTCTACTCTACGGGGGTCATTCACTCTACAGAGGTAATGGATGGGGGTGCTAACTACACTTCTTCACCCACGATAGTAATCAGCGACTCCAGTGGGTCTGGAGGAGATATTTCAGCAATATTAGGGGGCTATTACGAATACGAGGTCGACATATTATCAGAGCCCAGTGGGGCCAACTGCTCATATGCGGGATTCAAGATTGAAGCTGGCCTAGATTTGAATGAGAATAGGAATCTGGATGATTCTGAGATTTCTGAAATGACCTTTATCTGTCATGGGAGCAAACTTTGGAGGGCCACGACATTCTTAGATCTGAATGGAAGTATTTTCGGCGAGGAGCAGACTCTGACACATGGCGTCATTCCATCTTCATCCTCACAAGGTCTGGTTTCCGCTGGAACTATGCCCGGCGAACCTGTTCCCGCAGGGACATCCGGACATCTTCTTATCCCAGAGCAGAATGTTCCAAGGGGCGAATACATTAGCTCATACTACCTCACTTTCGATCACTGGTATCATGTTGACAGCACTTCCTCCGGTGGGGGAGACGGCACATGGGTCGAATATCGTCTAAAATCAGATTCACTCTGGGGTGATTGGAACTACATTGAACCCCAGGGCGGCTACCCTAGCTCTCTTTCTCCAGATGCCCCCACTCCAAATGGGGCGACATCACCCGTCCCAGTCTTTGCCTCGCCATCTCACAGCGGATGGGTTACTAGCAATTTCTCGATTTCATCATTGACGGGAATA
>PSPW01000047.1 GCA_004195615.1 Methanobacteriota archaeon
TCTCAGGGAATAAGACTGCAAGTCCAGCCGAGTCATACCCCCTATACTCCAATTTCCTGAGACCTTCTAGAACTTTGGATGCAGCATCATCGGAGACGCAGCCGAAAATGCCACACATCAAAATTCTCGACTTCGGTTTTGTATTTCAAAACGACCCCATATGGATAGACTGCGAAATAAGTCTGTAGATAGATGAAGAAGGACAATTAGAATAGTTATCAGAAAACAGTTATTCGTATTTCTAATGCGTCAATGATTCATGGGATTACTACAAGACCTGTTCCCGGGGATTCAAGAGTTTGCAAATGACCTGCCAGAGTGGGAGGATGTCAATAATCCGTGGCATATTCTTCGAGATGACGCGAAGGGGATTCAATCTCAGATTTCAGGTCTTGGAGATTCGGAAGACAGCATAATTATTCACCCTAGTGCAATAGTTGGAGATTTTGCGAATATCGAGGGACCTAGTTATGTGGGTCCGATGGCACAGATAAGACACGGGGCATTTCTCAGGAAGGGCAGTTGGATTTGCGAGAGAGCGGTTGTAGGACACTCGACAGAGGTGAAGAATTCCATATTACTGCCCGGGGCTAAAGCTCCTCACTTCAATTACGTTGGAGACTCAATCATTGGCTTTGATGCAAATCTAGGTGCTGGAGTGAAGTTGTCAAACGTTAGGAACGATGGGCGAGAAGTGATAATCCAGTTAAAGAGTGGCGAAAGGGTGAATTCCGGGATGAAGAAGATGGGTGCACTAGTCGGAGACAGGAGTCAGATTGGATGCAACGCTGTTTCCAATCCCGGGACAATAATTCAATCTGGTTCGTTGATTAACCCAAATGAAACAATTTCCGGATGGATCAGTAACTCTATGTCCTAATTATTCGCAATAGAATTACAAATCCATCTGAAAATGACCTCAGTTTACTTGCACCGCCCTTCCGTTGACTCCAATCTACTGGAATTTCAAGATGCGTCAAACCCTTCTTTCGACATATACCAGCAATTTCTGCCTCTAAGTCGAACCCATTTGATTTATCTTATGACCGTTCCTGATACTGGAAATTAATGACAGGGAGCGGTTTCCAAAGTTATGCAATCGACTCATCCCCATTGGCCTCCTCGGTGAATCTAGGAATCTGGACCCAGAAACTACATCCGCCCCCTGTATTAATGAGTGAATTATTTCTCGAACAGAGGCGAATGAGTAAGACCCATCTGCATCGAGAAAAACCACGAATTCAGAAGACCCGCCTCTGAATTCACCGATTGCTTGACGGATAGCAGAACCCTTGCCTTGAGTGGTGTTCTGATCAATAATATGTTCTGAGAATCTACTTGCAATCTTCTTGGAATTATCGGTTGTTCTTTCATCGATTACGAAAATAAATTCTATTTCAAAATCATCAACCGCAGGCCGTTCTCTTCATCCTTGACTGGGACGATGATGGTCACCCTCTGCATTATTGTCCGGTTGGGAGTGGGGCTTTTCACTTTACCATCTTCATGACTAGATAAACAAATGTCCGTTTGCTTGAAGAGCATCGGGCTCAAGGAGAGGATATGGGGGACGTTAAGGATGCCATAATACTCGCAGGTGGACTAGGCACGAGGATGCTTCCAGCCAGCCTATTCGCTCCGAAGGAAACGATGCCTCTAATTGACACTCCAATCTTGAATCACCTAGTCTGGGAAGCGGCCAAGGCAGGTGTAAAGAGGGTGCACTTGGTTCTGTCTAAGAGAAAGAGGGAGTTCCTAGATGGATTCTTTAAGGGAACCCCAATACATGGCGACGAAATCAGGGCAGACCTGCCGCGTGATTCGCTCTCTCTTGGTACTGTTGGAATAGAAGTAATTCCCCATGTCCAAAACGAAGCGGGGGGGGTAGCGGATGCGATTTCTGTTGCTATTGATCAAGTAGATGGCCCCTTCCTAGTGCTATTGGGTGACATGCTGATGATGAGGGATCATTTTGGGCCAGATCGATCGGGACCTGAGTACGCGTCCGAAGCATCCAAGATGCTGGTCTCCGTTTTCGAGGAATCAGGGCTACCCTGCGTTGGAGTTTGCTCTGTCGATGAAAGCGAAGTAAGTAATTACGGAGTCGTCGAAATATCTGAAGGTAGTGTAATTAGCATCGAAGAGAAGCCATCGCAGTCTGAAGCTATGAGTAATTACGTTCTTTGCGGCAGGTATCTATTCCCAGAAAACACTTCGAGCATCCTAGAGGACTTTCCTCTTATTGAATTCGGAGAGATGCAGTCGATTTTTCTACTAAATCACCTGATAAATAATGGTGGTTTGAATGCGGTAAAGTTTGATGAAATGGAGATGTATGACAGTGGAGACCCAGTATCCTGGCTCAAATCACAGATTGATCACGGACTCCGGAGGGAAGATATTTCTGGAGAACTATTGGAATGGCTATCGAGCAGAATATCTAGAATCTGAAGTAGATGAAATCGACGGCCTCAGAGGGGCTCAAAATAATACATAGCGAAATCGCCACGCCACAGATGACCCCCCATATGATCGGATGACTGCGTGCCAACCAGTACTTCCCGCCTCCCACGTAACCACTCAAAGCATGGAAGATTAGGAATCCGGCAACCATCACTCCCGTTGTAATCTTGATGTATGGTAGGGAGGAGGCCAGTTCCCCGAAGTCCCAATAGCTGTCTATACCTACGAAAGATTTCATGCTCCTGGTCAGCATTTGGGTGTCCTCGATCCTGAACACAAGCCATGTCAGGAAGACGAAATACTGAGTTGAAATCCATGAGGCCAGCGTCATCGACCTGGGGAATCTGGAGAACGAGGATACGATGATTGAGTTTGACGAAAGGGCTCGATTGATTAAGAGTAGAAGTCCGTGCAAGAACCCCCATATTACGAAATTCCAAGATGCCCCGTGCCAGAGGCCACCCAGAAGCATGGTCAGCATCAGTGCTATCGCCATTGTACTGGTTCCATTCCGGTTCCCTCCTAGGGGGATGTACAGGTAGTCCCTGAGCCAAGTTGACAGGGAGATGTGCCATCTCCTCCAGAAGTCCCTCGGAGAGGTGGCTGCGTATGGCGTTCTGAAGTTCTCTGGCAGTTCCACGCCCAACAGATGGGCGGAGCCCAGGGCAATGTCGGTATATCCTGAGAAATCACAGTATATTTGTATCCCGAAGCACAGGGCTCCCCAATACACCAATGCCGAGTTATCCAGCGCTGCTCCCTCGATGAAAATGGAATTAACATGCAGGGCGACGTTGTCCGCGATGACCATCTTCTTGAACAGGCCATAGACAATCAGAGTCAACCCTAGCCTTGCTCTGCTGAATGAGAACTCCTTGGGATTCTCAATCTGATCCAAGAATTCGTGTGACCTGACGATTGGACCGGCCACTAGTTGTGGGAAGAAAGAGGCATAGCAGGCGAAGTCGTGGAACCTCTCGTAGGGTTTACTTTTCCCCCTGAAGATGTCTATGGTGTATGACATGGTTTGAAATGTGTAGAATGATATCCCCACTGGAAGGAGGAGACCGAAGGTGTCGAATTCCGGAGAAGAGGGGAGGCGGAGCGTGAATAGATTTAGAGACTCTATGATGAAATCCAGATACTTGAAGGTAGCAAGAAGCCCCAGATTGATGCTGATGCTGCCAATCAGCCATCTCTTTCGAATCGTGTCGTCATCGGAATCCGAGATCCGCCGACCGGCAATCCAGTCGGTACAAGTCGAAATAGCGAGCAAAACGAAATACCATCCAGAAGCCATCCAGAAGAAGAGGTAGCTCATTGCAACTAGGAGGATTACTCTCTGGTCCCTCCTTCCCTTCAGGAGGTAGAAATACAGAGCCATGACCAAGGGAAGGAACCAGTAGTAGTACCCCGGAGTGGTGAAATCCATCTTCAAGCCTCGAGAATCTTGTATATTCGTGGCGCAGTGGCCTCACAGAAGGTCTGTCGGCCATGCCTGTCCAAATGATTGTGATCGTAGAAGTCTCCATCGGACCAGTAATCATCCCAGACCAGGTTCATCACATCCACCCCCTCATACTGAGAGAGTTCTGAGAGGGTACGATTGTGGCCGTCGTACTGCCCTTGCGAAAGTTGGCCTACGAGTAGAGGGTGGAGGGGTGGGCTGATCAAGACGACTTTGATGCCTGACTCTGAGAATCTGGAAACCATGTAGTGCAAAGCCTCGTGATTCAGGGTTCCGTTGGCCTGGGGGTTGTTTACCCCCTTCCTCAGGTGGTTCGGGATTGCTTCCTCCCACTCGGAGCGTTCTTCTTCCGTCATTAGTTCCAGTTTACTGTACAGCCAGTTCTGTGTTCTCAGGTAGCCATGCCAGTCCTCATGGCTAGGATGTGGTACTGATGCTGCCGAGACTGTTCTGGGGGCCGAGGATTCGCTCAATAAAACCCTTCTAAGTAACTCTTCCAAAGCATCGTTAGCATACACGCTTTCTGAATTATAGCCCCCCTCTATGCCACCATCTATGAGTTCTATCTCCGAGTCTCTCAGGATTTCCACCCATCGGCCATCGTCCTGACCATCGAGAAGCAGTGACAAAATAGTGAGCCTCAACTCGAAATAATCCATCAATCCCTGATTAGAGAACTCGTCGACGTCCCAGAGGCTATTGGGACCGACCTCCAACAACACCAGGTCAGGAGAGGCCCTCACTGCAGCCTCAGTCTGAATCATCTCCATGTAGGGCATTGAACCGGGAATTGCTAGATTGTAAACGAATGTGTTGCTGGATCCCATTTCTTCTTCTATGCAAGTCCCATTTATGGCATATTGTAGCATTGATGAGCCGATTCCCACGACAGACACGGAATCATCATCCTCGATTGTATCCCATGCATCCATCGACAGAGCATATCTGCCAGTCCTAGCAATACTGGCATCAAATAGCAAGGGTTGGATAACCTGCGAGCTGAAAATTGAAGTTGTGATGACTAAAGTGAAAACTAGTGCTGCGATAGAAGCTGAAGTTTCACCGGAAGTAATACTTGAAGCTTCCTTGTTATGATCGCCGAAAGATGACATCAAGGATTTGAAATGAGTTTTGATCGGAGCATGGACATCAACAGAATGACCTGAGTCTTCATTTGGAGGGGCTGCTATCCATCCACTACCGGTCCATATTTCTTGGCCGTCTGGGCTGAAAATTACGCCCCCCTCTTCTGGGGGAATCTTTTTCCAATTTTCCCCACTCCAAACCAATTTCTGAATGGTGCCCTTAGGGGACTCAACCCATCGTTTTCCATCCCACAGAAAACGTCCGTCGGGACTAACAACCGAGTCACTAGCAGCGGGAGTCACATTTTCCGGATGACTTCAGATATGGAAAAGTTGTGCATGGCACTTTAGGGAAAAATGGTGGACGCTGGGGGATTTGAACCCCCGGCCTTCTGGTTGCAAACCAGACGATCTTCCAGGCTGATCTAAGCGCCCCTAACTAGTGG
>PSPW01000002.1:0-223887 GCA_004195615.1 Methanobacteriota archaeon
GCCTGCACGGTGACCTTCTGGAAGTATGCCGTACCTTCGAACGCCTCGCCATCGACTACCAGTCGTGCCTTCATCCCCTGGAGCCTGAGTATGTCGTAGCCCATTCCTAAGGCTATCTCGTTATTCTTGTATGTGAGTTCACTCGGAGGACCCCACCAAGGTGTGAGATGAGCATCGAATTTGGAAGGTGCCCCTCTTGAGCGGGCATCCTTGTCGCTCGACAGGCTGAGCCACATTGATTCGTTCCCTGGATTCATGCCCATCGAGAGATCCTCCCTGTCTATTGGGACGATTGCCCCGGCCCCGAGCCCACCCCCATCCCCGGGCCAGAGTGGGTGCTCGTCGCTAACGACTGCCATGCGACGCTCGCGCATGGTCAGTGGCTCGTGCATCTTCTCGCCATCATACCACCACGCGCAGACCATTCCAGGGATGACGAAGCCTCCGTGGTCGTCCTTGTACATCCTCGAGCCGGGCTTCCACCAGTGCCCGCTCACCCTGATCGCCTTCGTCTCCTTGGTCGACCAGAGGGTCATCAGCTGGCGGGATCTTTTCGGATTGTTCGGATCCGGGATGAGAATCAGGACCCAGTACCACCACCATGAGAGGCCGTGGATCGTAGGCATCACGTCCAAACTCCAGAGGGATGAGAAGTCTCCCTCGAACTTGGTTGGATTATCCAGCATGGCCATCACATTATCTCCCTACGGCTGAAGACTGACTTGGCGATGAAGATCCATGCGACGGAGACCAGCAGAAGGACCACCAAGCTGTTCAGAAGGGCGATTCCCGCAGATGCGGTGCCTAGCGTATGTACTGGGGGCTGCCAGAATACAGACAGTCCCGAGTCGATCTCGAATGCCCTGTCCATTTCGGCCCACTGGATGGTGTCTGGCCAGGCGAGGAGGACGACTGCATCGATCATCTGGAGGGCCCAGTGGGATATCGAGACGCTTGCCACCGTCCAATTGGGATTGAGTATGGAGAAGCTTCCCATCATGAATTCCCATATTCCGAAGACGATGCACAGGTAGACGCCATATTTGGGAGAGATCAGGCCCATGGCATTGAACATCGACCCATAGGCAGCAAGAACTAGAGTGGTGGCAGCCCCTATCCCTATCCAAACGGGAATGTCTGAGATGCGGATTAATTGGTCCCCGGGGCCCAGGATCGACGAAATCAGCCCCACGATAAGGGAGAGGGCGATTACGTAGCTGCCTGAGATTGCCAGATAACCCGTCAATCGGTAGATGATAAATTCGGCTCGATGTATCGGCTTGGAGAGGAGGAGGTGAAGGGTTCCGTTCTCAGTCTCGTCCCTCACTAGGCCAAGGGATAGGAACAGCGGGATGAAGAGACCGAGTAGGATGACGAATGCCATCTTTCCGACTGCGATGACGAATGTCCGATGGCCGAGCTCACCTATGTATTCCTGCTCGTCTGGATCCTCGTCGACTAGGTCGTCCGCTTCGATTCTTGTTACAACACCATTTGATGCGATCCATTGGACGTCGCATCTGACACCATTCCCATTGTCATCGTTCCCATTGCCTTCGTTTGCAGCTAGACAATCGCCGTCGTCATCGAACCCATGACTGCCGGAGATTCTGGCCTCCGATGGGCAGCCGACCCGGCTGTCCTCCCAACCTGGTCCTCTGAGGATGAAAGCATCGAAGCAGTCTATTCCATCTTCGTTGATGTACATCTCGGGAGGTTCTGGTTCGACGTATACCTCCTCGGTCCAGAATCCCCATGAGAGGTAGTAATTATCTGGCACGGTGGCAATCCCCTCACCCCTCCACTTTCCTTCCACGTAGTACGTGGTCATACCATCTCCATCATCGTCTCCTAGGTCACAGGCATCGGCCCAGATGGCTTCAAGGATCTCTTCCAACTCCCAATCAGAGCAATCGGTCAGTTCTGGTATGCCTTCCTGATTCAGCTTCCAGTCTACGTGGGAATCCCACCATTCCCCAGCATATTGGTCGTCAACCCATGATACCTCGAAGAATGCGCTGCCCTCCCATGACTTGTTGCCGAATTCTGATCTGTCTGCATCGTTCCAGTCTATATCGCTCTCAGGGATGAAGACGCTGGCCCCAGGAAACAGGTCAGAGTCCCAGTCGGGTGTACCGTACTTCCTCTCTTGACCCATTGGATATCCATCGCCGTCATTGTCCTCGCTGTCCCCATCGTTATCGATGGGTTCGAAGGACTCCCTTACTGAATCGATGTAGAAGATCAGAAGTAGGGCCATCAGGAGTGCCCCGACGCCCAATACCACCCATGTCGATATTCGATGCATAAGTTGCCTGATGGTGAGTTCGATTACGGCTCCTGCCTTCCTGTCCATCCTGGTCCAAACCGTCTCGAACAGAGACTTGCCCTTTCGGTCCATCAGCTGCCCTCCTTGATTAGGTACCCTAGGAGGGAATCGAGGTTGTCATCCGGATTCTCGATGCTCGTGATCTTCTGGTTAGAGCTTACGACTATCGAGGGCAGGATTGCGTGTGCTGCGGATAGATCATTTGTTTGGATTTCCAGTTGGCCTTCTCCAGGGAACCTGACGCCGAAAACCGGTTCCTCGGTTATAAACAGGTTAGCCAGACTTCTAGGATCCTCGCAGTTGATCAGTATCCTATGAGGATGCTTGTCCAGGAGCCCCCTAATCGCATGCAAATTTCCGATGGCGAGCAAACGGCCATTGTGGAGAATCACGATTTGCTCAGTGATCCGCTCTATTTCCTCGAGAATATGGCTTGAGATTAGGATTGTCTTACCCTGCTCACCCAACTCACGAATAACGCTCATTATGCTGGTCCTGGCTAGTGGATCGCACCCATGCAGAGGTTCGTCGAGGATGAGCAGGTCTGGATTATGTACCAAGGCGTGGGCGATCTTCACCCTCTGCCTCATACCCTTGCTAAACTTGCCTAGTTCCTTGTGCATGACATCTGCCAGGCCTACGAATTCGAGGACGTGTGCAGATCTTTCTGTTGCTTCCTCCCTGGTCATGCCATGTAGTCTAGCTAGGGTGGTGACGAAGTCCAGTGCCGTCATCCACTCGTAGAGTTTCTCTGATTCGCTGACATAGCCGACTCTCCTGTAGGGGGATGTGTTTTTCCAAGGGTCTACTCCGAAAAGTCTGACAGAACCCTGACTGGGCCTAATCCTCCCCATCATTAGCTTGAACAAAGTGGACTTGCCAGCCCCATTGGGACCCAAAACGCCAGTCACGCCACCATCAATCGCCAACGAAAGATCGTTAATTCCAATCACCTGTCCGTACCACTTCGAGACCTGATCGATGAGGACCGCTGGTGGGTCTTGTTGCTCCATTGTCATTCCCTAGTGACCTCCAGTGAAGTGACTCGGGAGACGAGAAGCCATATCGAAACGGAGTTCATCGCCATCAGGGACACCACCGAGATTGACACGGGGTGTTCGTAGTTAGAGGGGATTCCCAGTAGGAATTGCCCTGTATGAGCAAGGCAGTCGTATGGGCTCATTGCGTACATGAAGGTGGTTCCGAACTGGAGTTCCACCAGTAACGAGACCAACTTAGTACCATAGATTATGCTCAGGAAACCTATCGCTGCGAAGAAGCGGCTTTGGCTGATACTGGAGAGTGCTAGTCCGATTGAAGTGTAAGTGATGACCAGAATGGAGCCCGCAAGCATACCTCCGAGGAAAATTGGGAGCGTGTCGGCAAGGTATGCCCAGCCCTCTGCCTTGAACACAATTGCACTTGTGTAGTATGCAAAGTACGAGAAAATTATGACGAATCCGAGGATTATTGCCACGCTTAGATACTTCATGAACGTGTAGTCTAGCCTCGAAATAGGTCTTGAGAAGTATATCGCACTCGTCCCATGCTGCCTGTCATCGGAGATCATCCCTCCAACGACGACTGCTGTTAGAAGTGGCCACATGCATAGATTCCGGGGGAAGTATCCTAGGACTTGCCCCCACAGATTGTATCGATTAATCCCCCACATCTTCTCGAAGAAACCCCCCTCATCGCCGATAAATGATGATAGGAACAGCATTGGTATGGGTGTCAGAGAAGCTAGGAAGATAATCAAAATCAGGAGTCTGACCATGGGGTGGTATTGCCTATGCCCCTTGCTGGTGAAAACGCCGTAAACGTGATGCCTGAAGATGGCATAGTTCCTCATCCACCTCGGACCGAGTTCGCCGTCCCATGGACGGTAAGTCTGCTCGAAAATCTGTCCGAGGGACGCTTTGGACTTCGCCACAACAGCAGTCGCTTCCTCGTCCCCATCTCCGGAGCCGAATGCAGCATCCATTCGAGTCACCTCTCCTTCGAGGTCGACTTGCTCTTCGGGCAATCAGTCACCTCCGGTGTGTTTGACCGTCATCAGGTCCTCTGTCCCCTTAATCTGCTCTCCCAGCTTATCCATCACCAGGAGGAAGACGTCTTCCAGATCCGGTTCGTATTCCTTCATCTGGCGAACTTGTACTCCGGCCGAAACGGCGGCTTCGAGCGCCTTGTTGATTGTGGAGTCATTTTCCACCTTGATTCGGATTACCCTGCCGAGCCTCCTAGTTTCTAGGCCTATGGAGGAGAGTTCCTTTTCCATCTTGCTAGCCCCACCCCATATGACCATCTCAATCTCCTTGTCGACTTGCTCGACAAGGTCCTCAATACTGCTCTGAATCACTATCTTCCCTTTGTGAATCATCACAATGCTGTCACATAAATCCTGCACGTCATCCATTACGTGGCTGCTCATCAGAACGGATCTCTTTCCCTCTCGGACCGTTCTATTGAGGGTCTGGAGCATGAATTCTCTTGCTCTCTGATCTAGACCATTTGTTGGCTCGTCGCATATCAGGATATCAGGGTCGTGGACTAGTGCGCATGCTAGCTTAGTGGCTTGGAGCATTCCAGTGCTGAATGTCTCTATCTTCCTGTATCTCTGATCCTTGAGGCCGACGTACTCCAAGACCTCGTGGGCCCTTTGGGTCGCATTCTTCGGGTTCATTCCCAGGAGTTCTCCCGCGTATCTGACATGATCGACTGCGAACAGGTTTGGGTCGAGAGCGTTGTACTCCGGCATGTACCCTATCTTGGATCTGATCTGTTCGCCCTGGGTCCGAATATCGTATCCGAGTACCGAGCCCTCTCCCGAGGTGGTAGTGATTAGTCCCAGTAGGCACTTGAAGAGGGTGGATTTTCCTGCTCCGTTTGGACCCAGAATGCCTACTGCACCCCTGGGTATCTCCAGATTGATGTCATCCAGAGCCAAATGGGGGCCGTACATCTTTCGCAGGCCCTTTGCGATGATAATCGGGAGTTCAGAGAGAGAGTCGTCGTCGAACATGAGTTGACCCCGACTCCCTACGGGAGTCATACTGTGGTCATGCGCCAAACACTTGAATGAATCCCCGGAACGTGCCGTTCACTGGTCCTGCTTCATAGCGCCTTCCCTGACCTTGACAGCGACTCCCTTTCTCAGAAATGACATCTCCAGATGCGTAGTTATCGGAGTCCCATGAGCGACCAAGGCACCATTCGAGTCTACCACTATGCATGGCTGACCGGGAGTCAGGTGTGAGTCGGCCCCTGATATGTATCCATGCATCACGTTCCTCCCATTGCCCACGAAGGGGATTGCGTCATCGATGATGCACACTCGGGGGATTCCGGGGAAGTCTGAGCCTTCTTCACTCGAACCGAACTCGGGAATCGGAGAGGAATTCAGTTCGTTCGCAACCGATGCACCGTGAGTGGTCAATGAGATTCCACCGTCCGTTAGTCTCGGAGAGAGTATGTGCTTCCCACCCGAATTAACATTCACCACTCGGTCGGTGCGAGATCTCCGACTTGTCATTTCATCAGTTATCTTGCATCCATCAGAGGGGTTGATTGCGCACAACAGGGCCAGCTTGTCGACAACGGAGCATCGATCTAGCCACTCCCTCACGCCTGCTGCTTCAGGGTGCTCTTCCGCTTCTTCTCGAGGGATGATGCGGACGAGGGGGGTTTTGGAGAGTCCGAACTCGTCGAGTGCCTCGATAACCTCAAGATCATCGAAAATAGGGTCCCATATCCCGTCTGGTCCTGTTAGGTGACACCATGGTGAGAGATCCTCTAACGAGAATGGGATGAGGCCTATTGGAGTGGAAATCATCACGACCGTTCGTGGCTCCTCTGCCAGTTGCTCGATAACTGGCCCCAATGCAGAGATTCGCCATGGCGGAGGGGCGCCCTCGATCAATAGTACCCTCTCAGGAGGACCTGAAGTCGAGTCCCACCAAGAACCGGGCACTCTCCACCTAGTAGCCAGAAGTGCTTGGATGTGGAGGATGTGGGGTCTGAAGTCGATTTCCTCTCCAAGACCCTCTCCTCCTCTCCTAAGTGGATTAGTAGAGGCAATTATCTGAAGAACGGAATCTCCTACGGGACCATCGTCTGGGTCATCCAATTGCTCCTGTAACCAGACGAATGCCTCTCTTAGATACGGAGAGGCGTGGCTCCTTTTCTCAGCTAACTCCCAGATAGTCCCATTTCGGATTGCCTCACGGCACCTTGCCAATTCGGCCTGGGTGACTTCCAGATTGTGCTTGGCCAGAATTATTGATCTCTCGTCCTTTTCCATTTCTCTGACTATCTGGGGTGTTATTCCGAATAGTGCATGCGAGTGGAATGGCCATTCCTGGATGTCGCCCAGTTTCACTGTCCCTTCAGGAGTCAGCAAACGATCGTCTCTTGCAAATATCGCGTAAGCCGCGCTATCGAACATGTCCACGCCAAGTGCGATGGCCATGGGGAAAAGCAACGGATGCCCGCACCCGAAGAAGTGCACTGGCCTATCGGGAGGAAGGGATGACTTGGAAGCGAGCAATATCTCGAAGAGTTCTCTGTACCTCTGCTGTTCCATAAGGGGAACTATTCCTCCAATTGGGTGTACTGCGAACCCTCTGCCTTCGCTCTCGGATGAACCCATTAGTAGCGATGAGCGAGTTCTCAGGTCCGCATGCGTCCCACCCTGAATTGGACCATTAAGGAGCATCTCAGATCCAGCGACCGAAAGTGATGGTTTTGCGCGGTTTGCCGTCTCCTCTACAGCTCCCTCCAACTCCTCCCTAGTCATGTCTGGCCTTCCGAAAACGTCGAGCATCGTGCCTATGTCTACCCCCATGTCCCTCTGGAATGCCACTATCTCCTCCGGGCCGACCTCAACATCTCCGTAAACATAAGACTGGAAGGTTCCGGAGTCTGTTACTACCGCACCTGGGAAATCAAGCAACGAGTGAATTCCCTCCGAAAGTGCCTGCGTGCGGAGGTCTTCGTGCTTCCAAATCACGTACGAGTTTGTAATCAAGGCCTCGATTCCGTATTTTTCCCACATCTCTCTGGGTTCAATTGTCCTGATATTAGGATTGATGACAGGGAGTAGCATTGGAGTGGTGATTGGCCCGTGCTTGGAATGAAGTCGGCCGATTCTGGCTGCTCCGTCCCTCTTTGTAATCTCGAAAAGACCCCAGTCCTGTTCCCTGCAGGGTTCAGGTTCATTGCGTGCAACCATGGCCCTTGCAGGGAGTAGTCGCCATCAATCCTCGGTCGAGCGTGCCTCGACCCTAAGTGACACTTCACCATCTGAAAGAGAGAGTGAGACTTCGTCCCCCGTGTTCACTCGAATAGTTGGGTCATCCCGGAATCCATGAGCATAGGGGACGTTTAGTAGGGAAGCGGCTGGGAGCGTGAGTGGGCAGACATCGCGATTAACGATGGCCATGGGGCCGTAGCCAGTGTAAATTAGGCCCATCAGGACGAAGGGGGCAACTGTGGAGCCGGAACCCTTCGGATAGATCAAAACGGTGTCCTTGATGGGGACTCCATCTAGTGGGTGGCCTAGTTCCTCTATCACCCCGGTGTCCTTGTTCACATACCCAAGGTACGTGATAGGTACGTCAGTGACCAAAGCCTTGCCAGAAACCTTCCACTTGATCTGGCTTGGAATGCCTCTGCCCATTGACTCGAATGGAGATTCCTGATGGGTCTTCGAAGTGTGAATTGGAGTTGCAGAATGCTCACCTAGCACGGGAGGTGGACCATCGACTAATGAATCGTCAAATGCGTGAGCGACGCATTCGATGATTGGAGCAACGCTGGTGGGAATGCGATTCAAGCCACTGGTCAGGTAGTGTTCCGCCTTGAGAGAGTTAGTCAGAAGGTGGTTGTACTTCGAACGATTGTATGGAGTTACCTCTGGACAGGTGTCCCTTAGCACAAGTGCCCCTGCCTCCTCGAGCAAGTCTAACGTCCCATCTGCGGAAATCAGATCATAATTGTGGGAGCTCATGAACAACCATAGTCTATGATCACGTATGATTTCTCCCAACTCCATCCTTGCCCTAACGGCTGCAGCTGTTTCTCTGGCCTCTCCCACACTGGCTTGGGGGCATCCGATCACCACCAAATCAACCCCTCCCCTTGGAGAGAGGTCCCTGTACCTCTGATTGAGGTCTTCCTCAGTGAACATGACCTCGCCCTGATAAGAGTCGATTTCTGGGGCATCGGATGTGATTCCATCGGCCCAGAGCATTGGGCAGCCGTAATTGGCTGCCGAAGCAGTCAATGCCTTCTGCATCTCGAAGCTTGCCCTTGGAAGGCCTACGAACCTAGGCATCAGCCCCCAAGGGAGATCCCAAGTTGGCATTATCTGCTTCCCAATCCAATCTCCAAGAATGCTCCAGTCGGTTAAGTTTGACATCTCTGCCTCGACATTAACCAGGACATTTGGCTTCCTGTTTGATTCCAGGTGCAACCCCCACTTCGGCGCCCAGCCAGTGAGAGCGGATGCTAGGGCGGAGAGCCCTGACTCTCGATTTGTCACCAAGGAAGTATAGGAGTTAGAGAAACAAACTGCGTTAGACTCCGCCCAAGACCCTATGCCCTCAGAACTCTCTATTCCCCGGTCATATGGCGTGCAAGACAGGGTTGCCTCGATCCCCAGTTCGGAGTAAGAGTGGATAATCTCAAACTGCTGCTCAAGGAAGTCAGGGTAGTCAATCCCCATCTCTTCCATCTTCTCATGATCGCATCCAGCCGAGTTCAGGGTGGTTGGGATCGAGACTACACCTAGAGGGTCTCCTGAGAGATCTGAAAGGAATCTCCTTAGCCCATGACCACCAGTAATCACACTGACACCTGAAATATGCGCATTGTTGACTGGAATGTACTCAGAAGCGCCTGCTGTGGAGGCCAGATCGACTACCAGACGAGCGGCCTTCTGCTTGGTCGGGCCCATTGAGCCATCCAGCATAGATTTGAGTTGAGAGGGGATTCCCACAGGGCATGGTCGAAGCACCGCACCTTGAATGCCACGCCGAATGTATCTCACAATTCCACATTCAGCAGCAACCCGCTTCTCGCTGAGGCGCAGGTACGAAGGAGACCCTGTCGACGTCTTTCGTGTTCCTTAACCTGGAAACGATTTCCCTCAACGAGCTGGCGACTCCCTTAATTTGCAATGTGTCAACACAGGTGTGACTCCCAGTGAGGCAGTTGTGCTGGAATGAGGACACTTCTACAGAATGAGAGTGTCTGATGTCTAGAATCTTTGATTCCACTCCGTGTTGGTAGAAAATTACCATCACGCCCTCTGTTTCCGTGTCGTCATCCATGAAACTGAGATCCCCACGACTGGCATCGGCGAAGTGAAGACTGGCGTCCCTAAGGAACATACTCCTGTTTTTGTAGCCAGTTTCCTCAATCATAGAATCAAGGGATTCGAGGAATTCGTTGTCACTGCTGAAGGAGATTATCCTAGTCATGACGCAACGACAGAAAGCTAAATTAATAACATTTCTTAAATATCTATTATTTTCTCAGCGATGTAATGGCTTTGGAGAGCGCCCCTATCGAACTAGCCGCATTGACGCTGATTCTAGCACTAATTGGAGGATTGACTCCCATATTGAGTAGAATCAAGGAGGATCGCGATATTTTGCGCAGGATTACTGGAGTGGCCTCTGGTATTCTTCTGGCATCGGCCATCCTTGTGGTGATTCCAGAGGGTTTTGAGCTTGCAATGGAAGAGCACGACGAGGGGGTTCACGAAGAAGAGGAGACAGGTCACGAAGAAGAGGAAGGTTTGGAGGGTCTGATTATCGGAGGTGCCATACTGGCCGGATTCATGATGATGCTTATGCTAGAAGGATCAGGAATTGGTCACGCCGTCCACGAGGAACACCACAATCACGAGGGAGATTATGGGCACGAGCACATCCATCATAGGAATTCGCCGTGGATTATCGTCATCGGCCTATCCCTACATTCTGCCGCTGACGGTCTGGCGATAGGTTCCGCTGCTGCCGGAAGCTCTGAGGCAGTTACGGCAATTGTTGCACTCGCAGTCCTAATTCACAAGGTCCCTGCGGCGTTTAGCCTAGGAGTATTCTCAACCCACGAAAGGAACGAAAGGAACGACTCAATCAGAGACGTAGTGTTGTTCTCTGTCGTCACTCCTGTTATGATAATGGTCTCATTCTACGCTCTAGAAGGTCTCGATGAACACATGATTGCCCTCGCAATGCTATTCGCAGGCGGTACATTCCTGTACGTGGCTACAGTAGATACCCTTCCCGACATCCACAACCCAGAGACAGGAAGAGAGGCTCTGGTTAACGTCATCATCGGAATCACCCTGATGATCGTGATACTCTATGGTGCTGATGCTGCGGGACTAATCGAGCACGGGCACGACTAAGTGCGACAAACCCGGCATCGAAATGAGTTTGTATGGACGAAGGAGAGAGTAGGAATCTGAAGGCTAGGATTCTTGAGAGCAGGGCATTCCGGGCTTTCTTGGTATTCTCTGCCTTTCGTGCGGTCTACGGGGCAGGGATACTGGTTGTCACATATCTTCTTGCGACTAGTGAAGATACCCCGGTGTGGGCATCGGTAGTCTTCCTACTAATTTCCATGGTATTCTCAAGGGTCATTTTCCGAGCCATCAAGAAAAAGTGGCCTGAGTTATTTTCATAGAGACTCTCCGAGCCTCCTCATTATCGTGGTTGCAGACTCCACGCTTTCGATGGTGTCAACACTCTTCCCAGCGGACCATATGTCTGATGACTTTGCGCCCTTGGACATCTTCCTCCACATTCTGAATGAGATTGTGTTCAGCAACCACCTGGTTCTGTGCTTCAACCGTCCTGAAAGAAGGACTCTAACTAGCCAGGAGTTCTCCCTACGATAGTTTGGAGTTTTGATTACAGAGACGGGGATTCCTGTCAGTTTGACGGTCCAATCGATGTCCTCCTCGTTCGCCCCGACTATGGCCTGCTTGTACCCATCAGGCATTGAGCACTCATCGGTTGCGATGAAGCGAGTGCCCATCTGGACCCCGTCATAACCAATCCGAATCGCCCCCTTCAACTCCTTCTCGCTTCCTATGCCGCCTGCGCAAATCAGAGGGAGGCCCAGATCAGAAAGTGATTCGTACATCTGCTCCATGTTGTCAGTACCTAGATGACCCCCCGCTCTGTTATTCACGCAAATCAGACCATCGACACCGCACTCAACTCCCTTCTCTGCATGGAATCGGGTTGTTACGTCGTGATAGACGAAGCCACCCCTTGAGTGTACCTTCTCGCAAACCCAGTCGGGTTTGCCCAAGGACGTCACGAAGAATCTGATTCCCTCGTCCAGTGCTATGTCAATCCACTGGGACATCCTCTGTAGGTACTTGTCGTTGCCCTTCTCAATCAGGGCATTAAATCCTAGTGGATTATTGGTTTTTGACTTGATGTACCGTATTCCCTCGGTCAACCCCTGATTCAGGTCTGGCTCATCATATCCGTGAACCACAGTCAGGGATACTGGTTGGATGATCGCCATTCCCCCTCCATTGGCTGCTGCTGCAACTAGATCGGGATTAGAGCAAGGGTACATGGCTCCACAGATTATTGGGTATTCTACTCCTGCGTGCTCGATAAGCCTATTTCCCACCACGCGAATCAATTACTCGGAAGAAAGGATGAGAAATAACTGTTGATGAAAATGAGCTCTCCCTGAAATTGCTCAAATAGTGCTATTCATTGGATGGTGCATGGTTGACTTCCGGCTCAGCGAAGAGCAGATGATGATTCGTGACATGGCTAGGGAATTCTGTGACGAGGAAGTGACCCCTAATGCAGAGGAGTGGGACAAAAACGGAACGTACCCCAAGGAGGCGATTTCGAAGGCCCACGAGTTGGGTTTGCTGAATGTGACAATACCGGAGAAGTACGGTGGGTCCGGGATGTCTACAGTTGATGAGATGATTATCTGTGAGGAGCTCTCCAGAGGTGATCCTGGTTTTGGTACCGCCTCTTACCACACTATGTTGGCATCATTCCCAATCCTGACTGGAGGTACTGAGGAGCAGAAGTCGGAATACCTAGGAAGGACCGCTTCAGGGAAGCTGGCGGCATATTGCGTGACTGAGCCGGATGCGGGTTCTGACGTCCAGTCTCTGAAGACCGAGGCAGTTAGAGATGGTGATGAGTACGTGATCAACGGCAGCAAGGCATGGATCTCTGGTGCTGGATACGCGGACTGGTTCTTCGTCCTGACTTACACTGACAAAGAAGCCGGATATGGTGGCCTTAGTGGATTCATCATCGATGCGGACTCGCCAGGAATAGAGCTTGGCAAGAAGGAAGATAACATGGGTCAGAGGTGTTCTGACACCAGAGGCGTGAATTTCACCGATGTAAGAGTACCTGTATCAAATCTAATCGGAGGAGTGGAGAATGGCGGATGGATGAATGCGATGAAGGCTTTTGACCACTCGAGGCCAGCAGTGGCAGCGGCCGCAGTCGGAAATGCCAGAGGCGCGATGGAAGAAGCATGGACCTACGCCAAGGAGAGACGGACTTTCGGTAAACCGATTTCTAAGCACCAGTCAATCTCATTCATTCTGGCTGACATGGCCACCAAGATAGAAGCCGCTAGGCTCCTTACTCTCAGTGCTGCCAATGCACTTGACTCAGGAGAAAGGGCAACTCTGAAGTCGGCACATGCCAAGAGGTTCGCTGCGGACATGTGCATGGAGGTCACTACTGATGCAGTCCAGGTCCTCGGGGGGTACGGTTACTCCGAGGAGTACCCCGTTGCTAGGAGAATGAGAGGTGCTAAAATCTACCAGATATTCGAGGGGACTAGTCAGATTCAGAGGATGATCATAAGCAGGGAGTTAGAGGATTCCTTCTAGGCCTCTGAGTTTCTCTGTCTGAGCGCTTCAGCAGCAACTACTGCCATAGGCGCCTGCAGATTGTAAGAAGGCACGAAACCGGACATCGGGACTCTAATCACGGAGTCTGATTCCTCTAGTATCAGTTCTGAGATGCCGTCACGCTCACCTCCGACGACAAGAATGACGTTGCCTGTCAAATCCTCTTCCCATGGTCCTAGATTGCCGGTGTCCTCAATGGAAATGATTCGGAAGCCGGCTTCCTTGGCCATTTCGACCAGTATCTTCCCATCGACCCAGTGCACTGGCATGAATCTGTGAGCCTTCATTGATGCCCGTCTTGCTGCCTTCTTCTCGGTGTGGTTCAGTGAGCCATCGACGAATACGGCCTGAGCGCCACTGACCTCGGCCGTTCTGATAGTGAATCCAATGTTGACCGGATACCTTGCCCCATCCAGAAGCCAGCACAACCCTCCTGAAGATAGAACTTGTCCGACGCTAGAATCTGGTTGTCTGCCCACCAGGGCAAGTATAGAAGGAGGATTATTGCCGTCGTTGACTCGAGCCATCCTCCACATGTCCATCTTGGAGGACTCGCGTACTGTGATTCCTTTTTCTTCAGCCAGTTTCCGGAGTCTGTCGGCTTCGGGGTCCTGTGAGTCTCTTAGGAAGAGGATGAGTGTGACTTCCTCGGAGTCTAGAGCAACGGATACCTCGGCTACCCCACATCGCTGCATGAACCACTGGTTCGGTTCTGGATTAATCTTCTTTCGGTATTACTCGCGTACAATTGTGTTGGCAGTAATGCCACCATAAGGGAGGAGTTCCAACATCAGTAATTCCATCTCTGGTGGTTGCCATTATTGGTTTGGCCTCGGTGCAGTATGCATGCAAGAGGAAAATCGGATTCGGGTGGTTGGGAGAAATTGGTTCTGGGGAAATGGCTCCCATGATCGGACTAGTGGCCGTTTTCGTTCTCGCTCAGGACTTCTGGTGATAGGATGACGGTGAAACAGGGGCACTAGGGCTACCGAAATGGATTTGGTGGGCGGCATTGCTTTCTCTGGTCCAGACAGGCATAATGGCGAAATGGGTAGTGAAGGAGAACTCCCGTTAGAGTCAAGTCTGATAGTGCTCCGTTGATGCCATGGGACTTGGCAGGGCTGTGTTGTTTGGATCTCTTGCAATTATCCCAGGAGCCCTTCTCTCCCTATTTGGGTGGATTCTGAGCGGGAGTCCGGAGGAGTGGAGTGCCAAGCTCTGGTTGTCATGCTATGCCCCATTTTTTGGATGCGTTGCTGCTGGTGCGATAATTGGTTGGAATGATGAAAGGAGCCCGGATCTGGAGGTCTGAGATTGCGCCGAGCAGAGAAGGCCGGCATAATTGGCAGCAAACTCGATGAGATGTACCCGGAGACTCCCATTCCACTGAATCATATCGACCCATACACTCTGCTGGTAGCAGTGATGCTATCTGCCCAGACAACAGACAAGAAGGTGAACGAAGTTACTCCGAAGTTGTTCGAGGCTGCGGGAAGACCTGAGGAAATGGCCTTGCTCGAAGTGGAAGAAATTCACGATATCATCCGTGAAATTGGATTAGCTCCGACCAAAGCGAAGAACCTCCGCAAGATGGCGGAGCAGATTCTAGAAGACGGTGGGAGGGTGAGGCCTGACTGGGATTTTCTGGAGTCATTGGCTGGTGTTGGTCACAAGACCGCGAGTGTGGTTATGAGTCAGGCATTCGGAGTTCCAGCTTTCCCTGTTGATACTCACATACACAGATTGGCAGCTAGGTGGGGGATCTCGGATGGTAGGAACGTGTCCAAGACCGAGAGGGATCTGAAAGTCGTTTTCCCCGAGGGGACCTGGAACAGGAGACACCTGCAGATTATCTACTTCGGGAGAGAGCACTGTCCCGCACTAAGGCACGATCTGAGGAGTTGTCCGATATGCTCGTGGGCCTCGACAAAGAAGAGGATTAGGGAAGAGATGGGTGATTGAAATGGGCGAAAAGAGGGATTTCGAGATCAAAACCTGCTTCGGTTTCAGCGAACCTCTATCGAAATCTGCATCGGTCACTCTGAAATCGTATATCGAGTGATGGTAGCCTTCATGAGTCTGGTTCGACGCGCGATTACATGGCAACAGTAGAACTAGCAGTTGGAGACAAGGCACCTGACTTCGAGGCCGAGATTACCGATGGGTCGAAGATCTCACTTTCTGAGATTCTCTCCTCGAGAGAGGGGGTTATTCTGTACTTCTACCCCAGAGATAACACTCCTGGATGTACCACACAAGCCTGTGACTTCAGAGATAGTTTCGGCAGGTTCGAAGGGAGCGGTTGGAAGGTCGTCGGAGTCTCGACAGATGGTGCCAAATCCCATCAGAAGTTCATTAACAAGCACAAGTTACCATTTGACCTAATCATTGACGAGGAAGCTGCGCTTCACAAGTCATATGGCACTTGGAGAGAGAAGAACATGTACGGAAAGACGTACATTGGGACTCTCAGATCTACGTTCGCAATCAAGTCAGACGGAAAGATATCTTGGATCGGATACGGGGTTAAGGCGAAGGGGCACGTGGACTCTCTGATTGAGGCTCTGAAGGTCGGATGATATGAGCATAGAAGAGCGACGAAATTTGGTTGCTTCATTCCTCAGACAATGCGTCAGATACGCAAATGACTCGATTAGAAGAAAGACTGACAGAGGGGAAGAGGAAGAAGAAATATCCAGATGGGTCGCATATCGTGATTTCACAGAGCACTCGGTAATTGAGGTCTCCAATGGCGACCTTGATTCTTGGTTGGAAGAGGAATGATTCCTGATTTAGAAGTTAGTTGTCGATAGCACGATCTAATGCGGGTGAGCCGAGTCTATGCTTGTGAGTGTCAACTCTCATCTTAGCACCTGCAATCATCAGGAGCGAGTCGTCCTCGTTGAGGGCGAAAACAGGGAGGTTTGTCTGATTCCCTAGGTCCTGGGCCCTTCTGGAGCATACGGATTGCTGGCTAGGCATGTGATTGAGAGATTTGAGATCGATAATCACCATGTCCCCCATGGAGAGGTTTCCCTCAACTCCATCCAACTGGAGTCTGTGGAGTCCATCTGGCTCCATGTAGATCACTCTCCGGGATGGCCTTTCTGTAACCCTCTCCGTTCTTTCCGACCACCTAGACTCGCCGAGGTCGTGGAATCGATTACCGACCTTAGGTCCTGGTTCAGTCGCACCCATCCCCATTCCTGAATTGACCTTTGGAGTTGTGTTCGGATTGGGGAGTCCAAGAAGCCGGAAGAGATTGACCACGGGCGGTCCGAGAGCTACTCCTCAAAGAGTGCTTCGATGTCTTCGGGGTTCAGCGTGGCTTTTGGTTCGCCAATACTCGGTGCCGGAGGCAACTCAGGGGAGGGGGTCGTTTCTGGCTTACTACCAATGAGTTCCTCGAGAACTTCGTCTAATCCTTCCAATATCATGGCATCCTCTCGATGGTGTGTTGTCTCGGGATCTGCTTCGAAAGGGCTAGTACTGTCCAATGATTTCCCGGGATCATCGAATGCCGCATCCATGTCCATCTCCTCTGGCCCCTTGGGCGTCTTGCTAGCCTCATTCTCAGTGGCCCTCATGACGAACCATGCGACCAACAAGATTGCTGCTATAGCGAAAATGATAATTCCCAGACTGGATTGGATGGTTCCAGAGATGGTGGCTGGTTTCTCGGCCACCTCCAGGTCCATGGTGAATGAGTGGCTGGAGCTATCGTCCAGTACAGTTAGCTGTGCCTTCTTCGGTCCGCCGGAATCATAGGAGAACTCGATCCACCTGCCAGTGTAATCGACATCGTTGGCAGGGTTGCCGTCTCCATCTGAGTCGACGGTGATGTCGATGTCCCAGTGGAATACTAGGGAATCCATGTCAGCCTGGGAGTCGACCGTCCCGTTGGCTGAGAGGATAACCGAGTCTCCTTCTGTAGGGTTGGAAACGCTGGCTGAGGCAAAGGCCTCTGGAGGGGAGTTGACGACGACGAAAGAGAACTCCATCGATTCCGTTGCTCCGTCATCATCTGTGACGTGGAATATTACTGAGTCTGGGGCTGAAGACGAGTCAGGCCACGAGTGAACGAGAACACTGGACTGAACGTCGCAGTCATTTCCTACGTCCCCATCTGAGTCGGTGTCAGCAGAGGGGTCGAGGTCGAAACAGTGGACGAGGGTTTCTGAGTCATTACCGGTGTCCGATACCACTGGATTGATTGCGAACTCCTCGTCTTCCTTCAGATCGCCGAGGTTGGTCGACATAGAGGAAATCTCCGGAATAACGTTGACGACTTGGATTGGTACGATCAGGATTTCAGTTTCCTCTCCATCGTCGTCGAAGACCTGCAGAGTCGCGAGGTGCATTCCGGATGAGTTGTATGAGACTCCCAACAGTGTGCTCCTATCTCCTGTACTGGTGGAGTTTCTCTCCGGATAGTACTCGGCATCAGGTTTCCATACGTGGACCAGAGTATCGATGTCGTTTGACGAGTCATCTGCCTGACCCCAGAATGTAATCTCGTCGCCCTCGTTGACCGTGAATACTCCTCGACTGTCGGGGAAGAGCCTCTCGTCGCCCAGATATAGTTCTGCGACAGGATTGGAGGGTGCGATATTTGTGACTTGCACCGAGTGTTGGACATAGGTAGTGGCACCGTCATCGTCAGTTGCCAGGACGCCAATGGTCAAGTTTCCCTCTACCATGGGTATTACAGTGCACGACTGGCCGACCTGGCCCTCAGAGCACTCTGCATCCCAGAGTATTTCCACTGGCGAGGATGGATTCCTTGTATCGTTGTCACTGCTATCTATCACAGCGAATGTTATGGGAGTGGTGACCACGACCTCGTCCTCGTCTGAACCAAGAGTCACCACCGGGGGACGGTTCTGTACGGTCACCGTTGAATATGTCGAGGATTTGTCGCTCTCGCCGTCTGTAACGAGGATTGTGACTGTGAAGACCCCATCATCGGCCCATGACCAATCGACAATGCAGTCATCATCCATGACCACTGCAGTGGTTTCATCGACCTTTTCGATGTTGAACTCGCATCCTACGGCACCACCATCTGAGTCGTAAGAAGAGCTGGCGTCCAGAGTCACGGTTTCGTGGGTGAGGACCTCGTTAGAGATTGAGAGGCCGGCGATTGGAAGGCCCCCAACGTAGAGGACGAAAGAGCCCTGGTTGTTGGAACGGTTCCCATCCTGAGAGATCTCCTCCTGAGGATCTACCTCGAAGAACAAGTAGACATTGCCATATGGTTGTGATTCGGGTACGGTCCAGTTCACGGCTACCCTGGACTCCTGGAGGCTGTCGAGTGGAGGGACAGTGCCTGATACCTCGGAGCCATCGGGAGCGGTGACGACAATGGTGGAGTATGGAGATTGAATTAGGCCTCGGTTCAATACTGGAATGGAGAAACTCAGAATGTCTCCCGATATGGCCGTGAATCCGAAGGATGAGTCGAGAGTAACTTCGTTCCCGGTGGATGGCCTGAGCCTCTGAACCGTTACTGCTGATGATCTGGTGACCAGATCGATTTCGTGGACTTCGGTGTCGATCACTAGTGACTTTGTTCCGAGGATCTTGCCCTCCAGATGCGTCCATGCTATCAGTCCGTGACTACCTAGCTCTCCGGCACCGTAGGTGTCGTCGGGATTACTTCCCGAGTTGAAGACCAAGTGGTAGGAGCCGTTTTCATCGGTAGTGAAATTCTGGGTTTGCTGCTCGGACTCGTATCGGAACTGAAGATTCTGGTCCGCCACCCCTTGGCCTTGGTCTGTGACGTTGATCCATGCGGATATCTCTATGCCAGTGGGAGAGAGTGGGTATTCGACGTCTATCGAAATCTCCTTCCCTCTCAAGACTGGTTGGTAGCTAACTAGCTCGTGTACCGCTAAGAAACCGAATGCCTGTTCGATTGAGCTCTTCACTTCGCCACGGATAGATGGGCAGTACCAGTTGTATCCCATCTCGTCCCCATCCGAGTCATAGGCTGTCACGTTGAATGACTGGTAGCAACCGGGATACGCGACTCCAGAGTTGCCTTGGCTCACTACGGCCCAGCTGGTTGAGTTGGAATCGCTCGTGTCGTCCGGGATGTCAACGTAATTGCTAGAACCGCTGTATTCCGTATCCTGGTCGTAGTCCATACCCCATGTCTCCCCAACCGAGAGGGGGAAATCGTAGTTCTCCAGAGGAGGTTTGAATGTATTCTCCACACTCAGCACACCGATATCCTGCCTAATCCAAGAGGCGCAATTTCCGAAGAATAGCGGGTCGAAGTATACGTCAATCGTGACATCTTGAGAGTAAGTAGCCAAGTCTGAGACTCTGATTATCTCTGTTGTCTGCATATCAACGTAGAGGCACCCACTGGTCCCATCGATCTCAATTGCACCGTCTGACTCGTAAGCACCTACTGATTCAACTTCGTAGACGAGGGTTTCATTCCCATCAATGTCGGACAGGTAGATGTCAGAAACGGTTCTGTCAAGGGATCCCTCCAGAGTCTCAACGTTCGTAGAGACGCCGGAGTCCGCTACGAAGTCTGCCACATCGAGATAGCCGTCATACATCCAGTTGTCATTAACCCGCCAGTCTGGAACATCGGTAGTACCCGTAGTCCTGGTCTGTACCGATGCATCTTCTGAGTCAAGATGATGGTATGAAAGATCTGTTACGGTCAGAGAACAAGCAATTGGAGCGAACGCAAGAGCAGCCACCATCAGCATGGCGTAGGAGGCCGGGCGCATGGCATCCGCATGCCGGTCTGCTCAATAACGTTGGTTCAAAGACTATAGTAGGTCGGCTAGTTCGTCTTTGATCTGTTCGACAGCCTCAAGAATCTCGTCCTTGTGTCTCGCACCGGTAATCACCATCTTGCCGCTACCGAAAATCAAGCAGACCACTTTTGGGTAATCAAGCCTGTAAATCAGCCCGGGGAACTGCTCGGGCTCGTATTCGACCTTGTCGAAGGGCAGGTGGAAGGTCAGGTTGTTCAGATTGAGTTTCCTTGGCAGTGCTGCTAGTGGCTCTCCTTCTAGGATTCCCCTAATTCGTGGGTCCTCGCCCTTTACTTCCTCGTCAGTGGCTGCCCTGATTCCACCATCTTCATCTATGATCTTAGTATTGATATCATCCATTCTCGCGACTGCGCCATAGTCCTCGGGATAGAACAGTGAGTAGGTTGCAACCATGTTCTGAACCTCTATTTCTACATTACCAGACTTCCCCTGAAACCAAATATGCTGGCCATCAGATTCGAGAGGGACAACCCAGTCTTTCTCAATTGTGTATTCCAAGTCATAGAATTTCTGTGGTTTGACGCCTATTACGTAGGTTTCTTTTTCTTTAGCAAGAATCCATCTGCTACCATCTTTCGAGCCTCCAGTGACCTCAACATTCATCCCTGTCATTACCATGCGATGCTCGTCCCCGAATTTGAGTGGGATTCCATCTGGACCATCAGGTGCGTAATTATCTGCATCTTCAGATCGAGTGAGTACACCTTTGTTGGCGTTGGTAACTACATAAATCCCGTTTTCACTAGGATTATTTTGCCCGGCGACAAGGACACGCATTTTGTTTTTCAACGACACTCCGTCGACTGTCATCTTCTTGCCGGTGTTTATGGTAGCGCCGACGCCACCCCGTAACTTGTCTCCGACTTGGATTTTCCTCTCACCAATGACAGTATCACCAGTTCCGCCCCTGTCTCGGTCTTTGTTTTTCTTCTGCTTTTCCTTCTCCTTTACCCAATACTCGGCTGCCTTTTTGACAATTGCTTCGGTGGCAATGTAGTCTGCGTTGTCATAGGCGCCGCTGATATCCTCCAGCGAAATAACGTCGACTGGGTCCTTGATTTGACTCAGAAGCCAAGTTTCAATCCCAGCCCCCCCAAGGTCTCCCATCATTCGCTCAATCCCGGTTTGGATATTGGCCGCGTTCTTCCCTCCCGTGCAAACAGCCCTGCCTGACCTGAACATCAGGATGGCTAGTTTGGGTTCAACTACCCTATAGACCACTCCTGGGAACTGCTCTGGTTCGTATTCGCAGTTCAACTGGATGGCTATGTCTGGGAGGTCCAGTTCCTCCGCTACTCTGGTAGAGGCTACTACATTGACTACAGTGAGTCTTTCTTCGTCGCTGAGCATAGGTTGTCGGCAGTCTGCCCTCTTATAAATGATAATATAAACAAAGAGGTTTTTCTACGTCCTATTTTCTGAAGGATGGGTCATAGAAATCTGACTCCTTCTGCACCCAGTCTAGTCGATAGGGGCACCCCTCCAGCCACTTCAATCGCCTCGGACACCATAGTTGGTTCATGTGTGAGGGCAACCATACAACCACCGCCGCCAGCCCCAGTCAGTTTTGCACCTAGTGAATGGAGTCTTGCTGCACTGACCATTCGATCGAGCTTATTGTTACTGACTTTCAATTTCCTTAGACTATCGTGACAAGCATCCATGGCCATCCCCAGGCCCTCTAGGTTGCCGGCGGATAGGGCGACTAAACCAGCCCTTGTTACGTTGGCAATTGCTTCCATTTCCTCCATCATATCCGGAACCTCAGAAATTAGCTTCGCAACCTTGGCAACCATTCTCCCCGTTGGAGAGCCAGTTCCCGAGTATCCAATTACGAGCCATGCATCACCGATCCTAGGAGGGATGTCAACGACATTGATTGCCCACTTCCTGGAGCCCTCGGGAGTTTTCAAACTGGTATCGAAAACGTGTCTCGTTCCCGGTACTGCTCTTCCGGAAACGACAACGCATCCCCCGAGAGCACTGGTTGCGGTGTCTGTTGGGCTGGCCCGCCCCTTCTGAGCGGATGCTTCGGCCGAATGGGCCATTTTTGCCAACATTACGGCATCGAGTTTTTCACCTGGATTCAGATAGGCGTACATTGCTGCTCCGAAAGCATTCGATAGAGCCGCGGATGAGCCCATTCCAGCGGCTGAGAAAAGAGAGCTGTCAACATCAATATCAAGTGGGGGACCAGTGTACTGGAAGATATTCTGTATTATGTGGGAAATATGTGGATGCCTTGATGGCTCGAATGATGATCCCTCGAGTTTCCACTTGTCGGACACTTCGACACTGACCCTGACCCCCTGATCTATTGCGACAGCCACAGCGGGATGTCCGAATACCACAGCATGCTCTCCAAAAAGAATACATTTCCCGGGAGCAAAGGCACTCGGCATGACTGTTGGCTGGCACATTAGGACATGAGTGTTGGCCTGATTAGCGGTTGTTTCAAGGTCTTGTTTGTGGGCGAGGTATTCGGGTATACCCCGGTGAGTGCCAATGATTCATCCCCTTCTGCAAACTTACGGACTCTTGGATGGTTGGATGATTCTCCTGATAATGGCCACTGTTTCCATAGGTTTCTTCGCTTACCAAGTCCAGAAGGCCACGCGTCTGGTTCTGATTGGTTCACCGGATTCTAGATTCGACTCTTGGGGCCCAAGGATTAGGGAGTTCATAGTCGGGTGGCTGGGACAGAAGAAGGTGCTCAGAGATAGGATTGCTGGAACGATGCATGTCCTGATGTTCTGGGGTTTCTTGATGCTCGCATCCGATATGTTCGATCTTGCTACGGCAAATTACTTCTCCAGTGAGTTGCTGCCGGGATTCATTGTTGGCCCATGGAACGGCATGGTTGAGCTTGGTTACACTATGGCACTGATCGGATGTGTTTCAGCGTTCGTTCGTCGGGTTGCTTTTACCCCTGAGAAGCTGAAGGGGAAATCACAACTAGAAGGTAATGTAATCTTAATACTAATTTTCACCATTACGACGACCTCATTCATGATTGAGTCCAAAGAAGATCCGAGTCCATTCTGGGAGCCGATAGGTCACCAATTCAATCAGTTTGGGCTATCGGTCAATACAGTTGTAGTGGCTTATTGGCTACACATGCTGGCAATCTCGGTCTTCCTATTCCTAATACCTCTTTCAAAGCACATGCACTTGGTGATGGCGGTTCCGAACGTGTTCTTCCACGACATCGGGCCGGTGGCCAAGATGCGGCCCCTTGCAGTAGGAGATGACGGGAAGGCGGTTCCGCTCGAGGACTTGGACATCGACTCATTCGGTGTTAGTAGTTACACCCAGTACACCTGGAGGCAGCTAATTGATGCATGGTCCTGCACATCCTGTGCAAGATGCCAAGATGTTTGCCCTGCCTATGCATCTGGCAAGGGGCTCAACCCTATGCAAGTAATACACGATGTTAGGGACTATGCAAACGAGCACGCTCCACTTCTACTGTCTGGTGAAACGCCAAAGGAGACGATGATGCAGCGAATAACCGAAGAAGCAGTATGGGCATGCACAACATGCAACGCTTGCGTAGACGTATGCCCGCTCTACATAGAGCACGTCCCGAAGCTAACGGATTTGCGTCGGAATGCCATGATGGAGACAATGGAGTACCCCAATGTTCTCAATACTGTGATGGGGAACATTGAGTCCACCTCTAACCCATACGGGTATGGCGAGCACGAGAGGGCAGACTGGGCCGCAGATCTAGATGTCAAGATCGGTGAACCGGCGGAGTACATCTACTTCGTTGGATGTGCGGCAAGCTTCGATGAACGAAATCAGAAGGTTGCAAGGTCGACCATATCCCTACTGAAGGAGGCTGGACTGGATGTGGGAATCCTAGGGATGCAGGAGGGATGCTCGGGGGATCCTGCGCGTAGAGCGGGGAACGAATACCTGTTCCAGATGCTAGCTGAGACTAACATGATGACATTCCAGGAGTTGGGGGTGAAGAGGATTATCGCCTCATGCCCCCACTGCTTCCACACCCTGGGGAAGGAATATGCCGATTATGGCGGGGAAGAGTTGGAAGTCTTCCACCATACAGAGATATTGGCCAAATTGCAAGAGGAGGGCAGATTGCCTAGGGTGGAGAAAAATGGCCAGAGCATTACCTTCCATGATCCCTGCTACTTAGGGAGAATCGGGGGCATCATAGATGAGCCGAGGGATGTAATCGGCGGAGTCGATGTTGAGGCTGAGAGAAGTGGTCGTGATTCGTTCTGCTGTGGAGCCGGGGGTGCTCAGATGTGGATGGAAGAGGAAGCTGACAAGCGTGTGAATGAGATTCGTGCCAAGGAGTTGTCCGAGACGGGTTGCGACACTGTTGCAGTGGGATGCCCATTCTGTTCGATCATGGTGAAAGACGGCCTAGATGCAGTTGGCGCGGAGATGGACGTCAAGGACGTGGCGGAAATTCTCTGGGAGCAGATAGTTGCTAAGGACTATGAGATTCAAGAAAAGGTCGCGAAGGTCAATTGAGGTGATTATAATTCTTAGTCAGAATCACTATGGGAGAATATCATTAATCGTTGCTTCCGGGGTAGGCTATGAGCGAAGAATTCAGAGTGTTCGGCATGACCGTCCCCGGATTGCCATTCTGAATGGTGCAGTGCTATCTACATAGGGAGTGATTGCATACTTTATCCAAAGCTCGGATCCCCCATCGATTACTGCTCTAATTCCCGCATTCATGGGAATGCCAATGATTCTACTTGGGCTTCTGTCCGAGAGAGTAACCCCCCCCCTCTGACAGACACCACTACATGCATGCATGTAGTGGCACTGGCCATGGTATTAGGAGGAGCAAGGGTAGTAACTCTGGATTCGGGGAGATGTCATGGCTGGCTATCGTCTCACACCTTCTGCTGCTTCAGGTTGGAATCTCGTTCATGATAGTGGGAATCAGGTCATTCAGGTATGCTCGACTACAACAAGAATCATCGGTGGTTGAATGAAGCCTGTGATTGGCATCACCTGCTTCATCAAGGATGTATCCTACGGGAATTGGAAGAGGAATGCCGCAATCTTGCCCTCTGCCTACATCTCAATGGTCAGCAAAGCCGGAGGGGTTCCCCTAATCATACCTCCAGCTGGCGACATGACGATTCTTCTGGAGTCGATTGATGGTCTGATAGTTGCCGGAGGTCCTGACATCTCCCCCGCGAACTACAACGAGGAGCCCGGACCCATGACGACTGAGTTCTACCCGGAGCAAGATTATTCCGAAATGGGCCTAATCAAGGAAGCACTGGACATGGACATGCCCCTTCTTGGGATTTGCAGAGGCATGCAGATCCTCAGCGTAGCCCATGGAGGGGAGATGCACCAGCATCTCGACACGACACCGGGGCACGAGGGGCATGGTGGCTTCGCTGGAGAATCTACGGAGCACGGAGTCATTGTCGAGGAGGATTCGCTGCTAGCCAACCTAATGGGTAATTCATTCACCGTGAACTCCCTCCATCACCAAGGAGTATCGGACCCCGGGAGTCTGACCGTTTCGGCTAGGGCCGAGCACGATGGCCTGATTGAAGGGGTAGAAAGGGGCGACAAGCGTTTCTGTATCGGAGTTCAGTGGCACCCCGAGCGCAAAGGGCATGACTTACTGTTCTCTGCCCTTGTGGAAGCAGCGAGGGGTTGATGTCCAAAGTGCCACTTCAATAGGCAGTGGCAGTGAGGGTTTTCGACACTCGATCTCGGACAAAGAGGAAATTGGAGACCATCGAGGATGGCAAGGTTGGCCTTTACGCATGTGGGATAACCCCCTATTCACCGAGCCATATTGGACATGCGAGGCAGGCAATCTCCTTCGACATAATAGTGAGGTGGCTCCGAAAGAGTGGCTTCGATGTTAGCTACATCACCAACTTCACTGATGTCGATGACAAGATTATCGCCGTCGCCAATGAAGAGGGGGTTGACTTCTTGGAAGTCGCAAATAGGAATATCTCCGATTATTTCGAGTCGATGGATGCCCTGAACGTAATCAGGGCAGATGCTTATCCCAGAGTCACGGAGACCATCCCGGAAATCATCGAGATGGTCGAGACCCTGATTGAGAAGGGTCACGCATATCTGGCCGAGGATGGGGTTTACTTCGAAATAGACACTTCACCAGAGAAGTACGGCCAACTAACAGGCCAAACTCTGGAGATGGTGAGATCCGGAGCTGGAGGGAGGGTGGACAAAACCGGTTCTGGCAAGAGAGACCATCGAGACTTCGCTTTGTGGAAGATGGCCAAACCGGGTGAGCCTTTCTGGGAAAGTCCATGGGGAGAAGGCAGGCCGGGGTGGCACATTGAGTGCTCGGCAATGTCACTCAAACATCTCGGCGAGAGATTCGATATCCATGGAGGCGGCTCTGACCTATTATTCCCACATCATGAGGCAGAGATATTCCAGTCCGAGTGCTGTCTGGGGCACGACCCAGTCGTCCAGTATTGGATCCACAATGGAATGATCAACATCGATGGGGAGAAGATGAGCAAGTCCCTGGGCAATTTCTGGACTATCTCAGAGGCATTGGAGAATGTTGACCCACTTGTACTCAGGTACACGTTGATTAACGCACCATACCGACAGCCTGTCGATTTCAACCAAGTAATGATTGATGACTCGGAGTCCCATCACAATCGACTTGTAACTTGCTACGGGGAAGGTTTGTCGAAACATGGGAGCGGAGAGTGGAGTAATTTCCCAGACCTAGTAGAAGCGGCGAAGAGACTGGAAGAGGGGATGAATGACGACTTCAACACCAGAATTGCTCTAGTCGAGGTCCAAGTAGTATCCAAGTGGTTGCGGGGACTCCTAAACTCGGGATCTAGGAGCAACGAAATCTCAGGGGCTGTCGGATGGATCTCAGAATTCGCCGGAGATGTGCTAGGACTGCTGCCAACTAAAGAGAAGGCTTTAGCTAGAATGGAGAGCCATGAGAGTGTGAAGGATGAAGTGGCTCCCAAGGTCGGGAATCTGTTGGCTGAGAGGGAGAGTGCAAGGAAATCCAAGGATTGGGGGCGGGCTGACGAAATACGGGACGAGTTAGCAGGCATGGGAGTAATCGTTGAGGATGGCCCGAACGGGGCGACATGGAGGATTGAGTAGTCATCAATTCTGTGAAAGTGCGATATAATACCATCATTACGGCAGTTCGTGATCTCACCGAGTACGAGACGTATCATAGCCTCCCTCGCTATGGTACTGATGATCGTGATTCCGGGGTGCCTGGAGGAAGTGACCTCAAAGGAAGAGGGAGTCGACTGGGGTCGAGACTACTACCTAATCGACCCGAGCGGCCAAGAGGACACTAGGGATTTCGTTGTGGCTGACCCGATGGAGAACCAGACGTGGGGTAACGCGACATGGGCGGTCTTCGGTAATGAGCAAGGAGGGAACTGCTGCGAGCACTACCTAGCAGCGACCAAGGAAGGTTGGATCCTCAACTTTGGGGGAGAGTACCCCACTTGGTCAGAGGACAGGGGGCTGACTTGGCAGGAGTACCGGCCCTCAATTTTCTCGCAGATAGGGTGCATGGAGCCCAAGCCGACGGTCCCCGGCCAAGAGGGTTTGGGCGAGGGGAGCATCGTACAGGCGACAAACGGAGACCTGATCTCCATGGGTTGGTTTCCCTACCCTAGTTCAAGCGGTGCGGATCAGTTCTACGCTTTCTTCTACGACGCGGAGGACGCGGAGTGGAGCTGGTGCTTCAACAGGACTCCTGAGCCTTTCTACGACCGCTCTTGGCAGGTTGAGGTGATTGGTCCCATCAACGGAGGGCTATACGGCAACGGCCCATGGGCCAGTCTGGTCATTTCCAACTTCTGGCATCAGGTCCAAAATGTCGGCGGGCAGATCTCAACTGACGGGCTGAACTACGACTACTTCGATTTCCCGGATAGGGACGAAAGTCTCGAGGTGATAGAGGTCGATCTGAACCCCGACAGTCTCGGCTGGGAGTGGGACTTCACAAAGCCGCATAAGGAGATGAGGGCTTTTCCAGTCCCATCGGGCGGCCTATACTTCCCGAGCTACTTCATAGACGGGAGCGATGCCTATCTGGACACGTCTCTGAACTGGTGGACCGGAGTTACTCTGAATGGCTCCTCGCTGCCCTCGCAATACTGCTCCTTCGACTCTTCAACAGCCCTCCATTGCGTCAGCGCGAGTCAGGCCTCTCTGATGCACATGATGTCATGGGATGGAGGGGAGACATGGGAGAACCGGACATACAACCTGTCTGAAAAGGCCACGGAGATTGAGGAGTGGGAGTTTCATTCTAGCGGAGTGCACGACCTTTTCGTGCTGAACGTGAGGTTTCAGAGCGCAGATGGGCCCGATGTTGACGTTGCCTATCACGTCCGTGAGTTCTCGCAGAGCATGGAGCCGGACATGCTCACATACCTGGGACAGGGGGATCTGGACTCGACCTCGGGGGCAGGGAATGACATCAGATTTGACTTTGCGAGTATGGGGATTCTACCCGACGGGGGGTCGTTCATAGCATACCATGACTCAACTGACCCAGACCCTCTCTTCGGGGTCGAAATGATGCTTCCTGAGTTATACCGCTTGGAATAGTGCATAGTCACTGAATCTGGAATGAAACAGTGGTCCCGTCGACCTCGAAGATGTCGGCATTACTGGATGGTTTTCCTTCGTTCAACGAATGCTCTCCTGCCCTCGTCTCTATGATTACGTGCTCCCAGTCACTGTTTTCCAATGCCAACCCCTTAACCCATACCGAGAGACTGATCGAGGACTCAACTTGGAGGTTCATTTCCTTGCGCTTGGCTTGAATCCTGCGTGTGATGTCCCTGGCCATACCCTTGGATAGGAGAGCCGAATCGATGTGCATGTCGAGAACGATTGAAACATCCCCCTCGTCGAAAGAGATCTTCTGAGCCGCGAACCCTTCTTTCTCTACCCTCCTTATCTCTATGTCATCCATTGTAATCTCATAACCACCTAGAGCGGCTATTCCTGCCTCTATCTCCAGCAGGAGTTCCTCTGGATCGGCCATATCCAGTTGGGCTAGAACAGAAGGCAGGTCAGAGCGGCATTTCGCACCTAGGACCTTCCGATTTGGCTCGAGGGCAATCTTCTGGAAGGCATCAAGGTCGGCCTCAGTAGTTAGTACCTCGACATTGAGTTCCTCTGCTAGGATGTCGTTGAATCTCGAGATGTCGGGACCTCCGACTATCCATCCTGTTTGGCAGGGTAGTCTCTGTCTCCTGCTGGATTCGACTCGAATTCTCCTCCCAGCCTCCGCAAGGGAACGGACCAGCGACATCTCCTGCTCGATCCCGAAGTCACGAGTGGGGAGTGCGCGGTCGACAAGGTCTGATCCAATTGGCCAGTCTGTCAAGTGGACTGAGGTTCCGGTGAGGCCTCTATGGATGGCATCTGGCATGAATGGAGAGATCGGAGCCATTAGTCTGCATACAATCAGGAGAACTTCGTGCAAGGTGTGTTGGCAAGCCCTCTTGTCATTGCTGTCGGACTCTTCCCAGAGCCTTCTCCTGGATCTTCTGACATACCAATTTGAAAGATCGTTGACGACAAAATCCTCCAAACTTCTTCCAGCCTTGTGGAAGTCCCATGAGACGAAGTTTTTGTGGAATTCGTCTGCCATTTCTGTAATCTTAGAGAGAATCCACCTATCTAGCGGGCTTCTGTCGGACGGAGGGACAAAACCAGACTGATCTTCTGGATTGAAACCATCGAGTGAAGCGTAGTCGGCATGGAATCGGTAAACATTCCAAAGAGTGAGGAACATCTTTGCGTATGACTCCCTTACTCCATTAGGGTCGAAATTTGTCGGGGACCATGGAGCACTCTGAGTAGTCATGTACCACCTGATCGAATCAGCGCCCTCCTTGTTGAAGTGGTCCCACGGATTGACGACGTTGCCCTTGGACTTACTCATTTTCTTACCTTCCTTGTCGAGGATGTGTCCAAGAGAAAGGCAACGTCTGTAACAGGGCTCATCAAACACGGTTGTCGCTACGGCTAGGAGTGAGTAGAACCAACCTCTGGTCTGATCTACAGCCTCGCAGATATAGTCCACTGGGAATGAACCAGAGAATTTCTCATCGTTTTCGAAAGGATAATGCCACTGGGCGAAAGAAGCACAACCGGAGTCGAACCAGCAATCCATCACATAGGGTTCTCTAGCCATCTCTCCTTGGCATTCTTCTGATGGGCAGACAAGTCTGACGTCGTCCACGTATGGACGATGCAACTCAGGTGGCTGTGGCGAAGATTCAGTCTTCATAGAGGTCATCTCCTCGATACTCCCAATACAGTGCTCGAGACCGCAATCGGGACAAATCCAGACTGGTAACGGAGTACCCCAGAATCTCTCCCTGCTTATCGCCCAGTCCTTGATGTTAGATAGCCACTCCCCCATCCTCTTCGTCCCGGTCCACTCTGGGGCCCACTCCACACTTTCATTGTGAGTGAGTATCTGCTCCCGCACCGCAGTCATTCTGACGAACCAACTGTCCATTGCATAGTACAGAAGCGGATGGTCAGTCCTCCAACAGTGAGGATAGTCGTGAGTGTAGGTGTGCTCCCTGTACAATAGCCCCTTTTCTACAAGGAGATTGATGATGTCATCATCGCATTCCTTGACATAACGGCCATCGAGTTGTTCGTGAATCCCTTCGACGAAAGCTCCATCCATACCAACGGTATGTTGTGCAGGGAATCCCTTTTCCATCCCGAGTCTGTAGTCATCCTCACCGTACATCACTGCAGTATGAACAACTCCCGTCCCATCGGTTGTCGTTACGAAATCGGCAGCAACTACTGTCCAAGCGGTCTTCGATTCTCCGCGATCAATAGCTTCGGGGAACAGCGGAGAGTAGGCCCTTCCAACTAATTCTGAACCGGAGAACTCCTCGACCACGTCGGCATGGTTCCTGAGGACACTGCCAATCAGATCCTTCGCCAAGATGAGTTCCTCGCCGACCTCGGCCCCTCCCCTTCCCCCCCATGATTTAGAGGGGGGCTCGGTGATTCTCACTCTACAGTAAGTTACCTCGGGGCCCACAGCAAGGCCAACGTTACCAGGAAGTGTCCATGGGGTAGTGGTCCATGCAAGAATCGAGGCTTTGTCGGATTCCAGTTTGAACTTGACAAAAACGGCTGGTTCAGATACTTCCTTGTACCCAAGTGAGACTTCGTGAGTGGAGTAACTAGTTCCAGTCTGAGGGCAGTAGGGGAGAACCTTGTGACCCCTGAAAAGAAGTCCCTTGTCGAACATCTTCCTCAGTGACCACCATGCAGACTCAATGTACTCATCGTGAAGAGTGACGTATGGATCTTCCATGTCGACCCAGAATCCCATTCTCTCGGTCATCTCTCTCCATGCCTCCTCGTATGTCCAGACACTTTCCTTGCATTTCTGGTTGAAGGCCTCCATTCCGTAATTCTCAATTGCCTCATTCGACATTAGGTCCAGTTGCTTCTGGACCTCTATCTCAACGGGAAGTCCGTGAGTGTCCCAGCCTCCCTTTCTCTCGACAACATGCCCCTCCATTGTCTTCCATCGGCAAACCATGTCCTTGAACAGTCTAGAGAGGACGTGGTGAATGCCAGGGCGACCGTTAGCCGTTGGGGGGCCCTCGAGGAAGGTGAAAGGTGACTCAAGGTTCTTCCTTGATTCGATTGATTCCGAGAATGTTGCTTCTTCCTCCCACGTCTCCATTAAAGAGTTCTCCAATGATACAGGGTCTAGATTCCCAGGTGAGTGGGGCACAACCATCGGTCAAGCGACAGATGAGTTCGTCTTGAACTTGAGGGGGAAGAAATTGGGATGAAAATTGTAAATTTGCAAGACTTCAAATGCCCCATGCGTTAGTTGGTAATGTGACAGAGACGATTCGTCTTGACGTTGGAGGAATGACTTGTGATGGGTGCTCCAATCGAGTTAGAAATGTCCTCGAAGGGGTAAGGGGGGTTTCTTCGGCTGAAGTCAGCCACCTCGATGGATCGGCGATCATCCATCACGAGGATGTTTCCAAGGACCTCCTAAGTGGGGCGATCAGGTCAATTGGTTACTCTGTAGATGGCAAGATAGAGGATTTCCACTGGGGAGATAGGAGCGTTTGGAGGAGTTCTGCAAGCAATACCAAGTGGTGCCTAGTTGGGTGTTCAGTAGGGGAATTCGGGACTCTAGCATACTACTCTTACTCCGGGATAACTGTAGATATAGAGCTATATTCTAGGAAATGGTACTTCTTTGCAATTCTCCCACTAATCAATGGCCTAGCAACGAGTGTGATGCTTGAGACATTCCTCCTTATTCGGGGTCAGATGGATTTTCGCAACGCATTGTCTACCGCACTGGGGATGTCTTTCATCTCGATGCTGATGATGGAAATCTCGATGGAATTTACTGACCTCCTGTTCACCAAAGGAGCATTGGGTCTGAATAATACTGCAGTGCCGTTGATGCTGTTTGTGGGCTTCCTTACTCCATGGCCTTACAATTACTGGCGTCTGAAGAAATACGGCATGGCTTGCCATTAGGGGGGAGAGTGTGAAAGACTGGGGAAAAATATCTGAGGAAATCTCCATTTGGATCAGGGATTACGCCGAAAGGAATGATATCGAGACGCTAGTAGTTGGAGTTTCGGGAGGAATAGATTCGGCAGTGGCCTCCGCCCTCTCGGCAATGACAGGGATGGAAACTGTTGTTCTGAATATGCCAATCCACCAGGACCCGTTGCAGTATGAACTCTCGAATCGCCACATTGAATGGATGAAGTCGAAGTGGGAGAATGTCAAGAGTAGGGATTTCGACCTATCTTTGACCTACGACAAGTTTTGCTCGGAATTGAAGGAAGATGGGGTTTCCGAATTATCCCTTGCTAACTCTCGTGCTAGGTTACGGATGACAACCTTGTATGCCATTGCTGGATCTAACAACGGCATTGTAGTTGGGACGGGTAACAAAGTAGAGGACTTCGGAGTCGGGTTCTTCACCAAATATGGGGATGGAGGGGTGGACATCTCCCCCATTGCTGATTTATTCAAGTCGGAGGTGTGTGCAATTGGGAAGGAATTGGGAATTCTGAAGGAAATCCGAGAAGCGATCCCCACGGATGGTTTGTGGGAAGATGGGAGGACCGATGAGGAACAGATCGGTGCTTCCTACAAAGAGCTTGAGTGGGCGATGAAGGAGGTAGAAAACCCCTTGGAATCAGAGCTATCGGAACGTGAGCAGGAAGTCTTGAATCTGTACATGAGGTTGCACACAACTAACTTACACAAGATGAGGCGCATACCCGTATTCAAGCTAAATTCTGACGATAGAGGGAATTAGATGGACAAGAAAGAACCTCTCCGAAACTATGTCGGCAAGAGGCGTGGGCCGTATAGCGGCATGGTTCTGGATTCTATCTTCGATTTTCTCCGTCGAGCCGTAGTGGCAATGGTAATCGTGGGAATCTTCCTGATGCTTCTGCCAATCTTGCGTTGATTCATTTATCCTGGCGATTCCCGACTTTTTTCTTGTACGCAGCATCAGAGTCTGCATCTGTCCAGCCATCCAAGTAGAGCCCCCCAGACTTGTGTACTCCCCCTCGGACATTTCCTTTCTTTGGTTTCCTGAAAAGATCCTTCTTCTCGGAATGCCTGCTGAATGCCTTCGGCATGCCGTCTCCACCCCTCTCCTGACTCATGAGGGAGTAGGCCCGCCATTCGGCTGAGGGACCGTCACTCGTCTTTTTCGAGGAATCCTCTTCCTCATCGGACAGGGAGAAGGCTAAGAATACCCCCAGGAACAGCAAGGGAAAAGAGGCGCAAAAAATTGTCCTGCCAGTGGCAAAACCATCCACAATCCATTCGATAAAACGGAAAAAAAGAGACTGGTCGTCATTTTGCCCGAATTCCTGAGAGAGTCTGACGAAAACATTTGATTCAAAACTGTAATTCCCTTCGTTGCAAAAAGATGAAGATTCATTGGTTGGATCAAAGCACAGCTGGCCGACGTAAATCATTTCTGCTACCTCTTCCCTCTGGGTCGAATTATCACATTGAGGATAGAAGAAGTCCACCCCTGAATCGTTAGAGAAGGTGATCTCAAGAATTCCACAATCATCCCAGATCCCATCCCCATCATCGTCCAAGTATTGTCCAAAAGAGTATACTGCCCAGCCATTGTTGGATGGTGATTCAGTCTGCTCGAAGTGTAGAGTGGCACTTTGGCCCGAAAAAGCGAACTCCATTTCCACTTCTTCTTGGGAATCGAAGAAAGGTATCGTGGTTCCGGTGCCCATGAAAAATAAGCCAACAAAAATCATTGTGCCTGAAATCGCAAAGATCACTCTGGCTAGGGGGTGCATGGGAGATTACCAGTAGTCGCAGGGCAAAGTCACTCAAGTCAGTTGCGTAGCAAGGATTGCTGCTAGTAGCCAAACTCTAGCAATTCTTCGCCTCCGTTTGGGTGCCTTGTGAGAAATTGAAACTCGGAAAAGTGACAGAAATGAGATTAGTCCGAAAACTACTGTAACCAGGAGAGCAGATTCCCCCAATCCCCAAACTGAGGCACCCTTCAGGCTTCCTGAGCCCGATGACTCGACCCCAGCATGGAGCATCATTAGTGACACTAGGCTAGTCAACTGTCCGACAATCAGTATAGGCGCCGATGAGTCGACTTTCGGCTTAGTCCATTCGTGAAATCTGGTCTTTTTTCTGGTTTTGACTTTGGACTTACTCTCTTGGTAGGAAGAGTCGTCTCGATTGGACCATCTGGATCTAGGGGAAGTGCCCACGAGAGTCCATTCAGAGGGAGATATATTTGGTTATTGATTTATCAGAAGATACTCAAACTGCCCCCCTCAGGGTCGGATGTGGGATACCTGGAGTTCATTGAGGCTGCTTCATTGGGATTGTGTAGCTTGGCAACCTTCCTCTGGATGGCAATAGGGTCACTATCGAGGACAACAAAGAGCGAGATAATGGCACAGAGGGTAATCGCCACCATATGCCTAACTTCAGCCGCACTTCTATTCTCACTACACTACTTCGGAGGCGAGATCTGGGGTTCCAAAAAAATAGCAAGACCCTTTGCGGTGATTGCAGTAATGATGGCATTGGCGTCGGTCATGAACATCAAGGGGAAGGACGTCCAAGGCGAGGCAAACCCGCACAGTATAATGAAATCCCGGAATGAGGAGTGACCTACTCCGAGTTTAGCTTGTCATCTATGAAAGAGCGCATGTAAGCGGGAAGCTCGCCATTGACGAAAACGACGTCCGCTACTGGGTCTAGTTTCATCAGAGAGTAGTAAATCTGCATAGCAGTCATGGGTGTTGAGCTGCACCCAGTGCATCCCCCTTCTAGGGAAATCATGATCACCCCATCGGTTGTGTCTACCACGTTTACCACTCCGTCATGAGCATCTAGAACTGCTTGGACTGGCCCAACCGAATCCAGAATTAGTTGTTTGTCGACCATGCTGCTCATCATCCTTGAGGGGCGGGGGTCTTTCAAAGAATTGCCTCTTCGGAATAGTGTGGGACGGGTAACCAGAGTCATCTTGATTGACCTCTTGGTCGAGAGATCAGAGTTCGGGCATGGCGGAAATCAGGAGATTATCAAACCGATTGCTGAAAGGAGCGCAGTGGAGATTCTGTTAGTCACCCCTCAGATGCAGTCGGAAGAAATTGGTGTTCGGGCACAGGACGAAGGCTTAGTCGAACTTTCTGAGGATGACGTGCCAGATTGGGATTACGAGTACCCGTTCTGGGGAGATTGCAGCATGGAGATGTCTGGGAATGAGGTGATTTTCAAGAGAGTAGCCATGCCTCTGCATGGAGATGATGGGTTGACTGAGGCTTGGATCCAATCTATCGAACCTGATGCTGTCGTTTGTAGCGGTTCGAGAAGGAATGTGACAATGTGGGAAGAATGGATGAATGGCGGCGGGTCACTACTTAGGTGCTCATCCAGAATGGGAATACCCACACTAGGAATCTGCTTTGGCCACCAACTTCTCTGCCATTCACTTGGATCTACCGTCGAGAGAGCGGATTCCATGTCAAGTGGAGTTTGGGAACTTGCACTGAACCCAAATGGTTTGTCGGACGACCTGTTTGACTCCAGAGGTAGTGGAAAGGACGGTGCCCCAGTTGCCCTTTATTCCCACCAAGACCACGTGACTACCGTCCCGGAGAGTTGCTTGCTACTGGGTTCAGCGGAACACAATAGGGTAACTGCAGTTCGAGTGATGAGTGAAGATGGCCTGATCCTCCCTGCGTGGGGGGTTCAGTTTCACCCCGAAGCAGCCAAGGCGAGAGTGGAAAGAGCATTCGAATGGGGTCACATTTCCGAGGAAGAAATGAGTATTTTCCAACGCGAACACGACGGTGTAGGCGTCCTGAATTCATTTGCCTCGGCAATCCATGCAAATATTGGTTAATCGGGGACGGTAGTTTTGCAATTGGATTTGGATTAAATAGAGAACTCTATTCGACGAGCCGAACTGATGGTGTAACTATGGATGGAGAACAACTAGGAATTATAGGATTTGCAGCAGGTCTTTTCGGGCTTGTCATTGCATTCTTCCTGTACAACAAGGTGAATTCAATAAAGATCGAAAACGAGACTGTCGCCAAGATTACCGGACAAATCCAAGACGGTGCGATGGCATTCCTTTACGCTGAGTACAAGTTGCTCTCGGGTTTCATTGTCATCGTGGCAATCGCCCTTCTATTTGGAGGGGAAGAGAATGGCCTCGGCATGGAGACCATGTTGGCATTCATCATTGGTGCGTTGTGCAGTGTCGCAGCGGGTTTCTCCGGAATGCGTGCAGCCACCAGCGCGAACGGTCGGACGGCGCAGGCTGCTGCTGATGGTGGGCAATCTGCCGCTCTAATGACATCATACAATGGCGGAGCAGTGATGGGGCTAGCCGTAGGAGGATTGGGGCTAGCGGGAATTTCTCTCATGTACTACCTCACTGAAATCGAGTTCCTGACGGTGGAAAACATAGCGGGATTCGGCATGGGGGCATCTTCAATCGCCCTCTTCGCACGTGTAGGTGGTGGGATTTACACCAAGGCAGCAGATGTGGGTGCAGATCTAGTTGGCAAGGTTGAGGCGGGAATTCCCGAGGACGACCCGAGAAACCCCGGTGTCATCGCGGATAACGTCGGCGACAATGTGGGAGACGTTGCCGGAATGGGTGCAGACATATTCGAGTCATTCGTTGGGAGCATTATTGCAGCAATGGTGATTGCAGCGGCCAACGAAGATCTTCTCGGCCCTGACTACGTGATGATTCCAATCGTACTGGCAGTAGTTGGTTACATCGCTTCCATAATTGGCGTCTTCTCGATTACTGCAATGCAGAACATGGATCCAGGAGCAGCCCTGAGAAATACTACATTCATCGGAGCGGGGCTGTTCATCGCTGGTGGCTACTTTGCCCTAGATTACCTGGAGCTACCAACCACGGTAATCCAAGCTGTCGCAATCGGATCCCTCGTCGGGATACTGATTGGACTAGTTACTGAGTACTACACGGGGATAGAGGACGTGTTTTTCTTCAAGGTCCATGCGATACCCTACATCGGGGAAGCGAGCAAGACTGGCAGTGCAACCAACGCAATAGCGGGACTGGCAGTAGGAATGCAGTCAGTTTTCCTCCCAGTTCTTCTAATAGCTGCAGGAATTTTCGGGGCCGATCACGTGATGGGCGGAGGGGATCTAGGCCTATACGGCATTGCAATGGCAGCCATGGGGATGCTGGGGACGGTTGGCGTTACCATGACTGTGGACGCTTATGGCCCAGTAGTAGACAATGCTGGAGGAATTGCCGAGATGTCAGGACTAGGAGACGATGTGAGAGAGATTACCGATGGACTTGACTCAATTGGGAACACCACGGCAGCAATCGGGAAGGGTTTCGCGATTGGCAGTGCGGCTTTGACTGCGCTCGCTCTTTTCGCCGCTTTCAAGACCAGTGCTGGGCTTGAGGCAGAGGACCTGAGCCTGACGGTGCCAATGGTCGTGATCGGACTACTAATCGGGGCATCGCTGCCATTCGTAGTTGCAGCGATGACGATGAAGTCGGTTGGACGTGCAGCAGAGGCCATGATCGCAGAGATTAGGAGGCAGTTCAAGGAAATCGATGGACTCCTGGAGGGGCGTGAAGGAGTGGAACCCGACAGTGCCACCTGCGTGGACATCTCTACCAAGGCAGCTCTACGCGAAATGGTGATGCCGGGTGTTGTCGCTATTTCGAGCCCGGTGATAATCGGCCTCCTACTAGGTAGCGCTGCACTGGGCGGAACTCTGGCCGGGGCAACTGCAAGCGGGGTCCTGATGGCCCTATTCATGGCAAACGCAGGCGGGGCATGGGACAACGCGAAGAAGGCCATAGAGCAAGGTCACATTGAGGGGGCCGTCAAGGGCGACGATGCACATAGTGCCGCAATAGTTGGGGACACGATTGGAGATCCGTTCAAGGACACAAGTGGGCCATCCCTGAATATCTTGATCAAGCTGATGAGCATCGTCAGCGTAGTTATCGCTGGGATGCTGACCAAGACTGGTGAGCTAGGCGCTCTTTAGGGAAATCGTACAAGCGTCAGGCTCTTGATGGGTCGGCTCTAGCGAGAGTCGTGAGGTCGAGTCGCGCATTTGCAATCCTAGTGATACTACTGTCGTCATCCCTTGCTGGGTGCTCGGGTAACCAGTCAGACTCGGGGGGCCCTTCATCGGGTGTTTTCGAGGTCGCTACATGGGAGACTGGGGACTGGTGGCTCTACACCTTCTCAACTCCAGATTACAGCGACGACACTGCTAGACTGGTGGTTGCTAGCACTAGCGAAGAGGATGGGACTGCGTACATGCTCGCTATTTCCAGCCGGACAGAGGCTAGGCGCCATGCGGTGCTCAATCACAACCCATTCCTCGGAAGGATTACCCATTCCGAATTGGGAGCTTTCGAGAACGGCGTCGCGCAGCCGGTTCTGAGTTTCCCTCTCGAGGAGGGAAATTCATGGTCATTCACGCTATTCTCCATGGAATGGGATGCTTTCGTATCCGACGTATCAGGGAGCATGGCGGTGATTATCGCCACCTCTTCCGACGGTTCGAGGCTGGATTACGTGTTCGACAACGAAGCTGGTTTCTACTACTCATTCACATGGAAGGATCCGATGGGAGTCACGAATCTCAGAATGATGCTTTCCGAAAGTGGTTCAGGGCACACCGGTGATGTATACTTCGTGAGGGGAGGGGACCTGTTCAACGGTACTTGGGAAGATACTGGTAACGACATCGAGATTCGTGATACGTTTCTCGTTAACGACCATCCGAGCGATGGTGAGTGGGATGAGATGATCTACTTCATCGATGCCGATTGTGGTTCGGGATCATCCATCTCCCTGACTCTGAGAGACCACATGTCAATCTCAGCACTGGAGAGAATTTGGGGACCCGGAGCAAGCGAGATGGGTACGCTAGGGACGATTCCCTATCCATCGGGGGAATACACCCTCACGGCCACCTTCACAGGTAGCTCCACCTTCTTGAGAGTGAGAATAGCTGGTGGAATTACCCAGTCATGGAGCCTCTAGAGGTATTCCATAAGGTGGTCTGAACCTCCAACGAAGATCGGGGTGTCGCCACGCATGTCGAACACCACGGGGACGGACCTGTGTCCTGTCTCCATGACCACGTCCTTCCTGAGTCCTGCGAAGTTGTCCAGATTCACCTCCATGTAGGTGAGACCCTTCGAATCGAGAGTCCTGAAAGCCCGTGTGCAGTATGGGCAGACCGTCTGGGTGAAGACGAGGAAATCCTCATCTGCACTCTCGATGAAATCATGCAGCTGTGACAGAGTCGTCGCCTCCTTCCTCATCCCACCAAGCAGACTCTCCCAAATCGGCATCCATGATTAAGGCATCCATGACTTCTCCATCTTCGGATTTATTCTCCAGAACCCTGTTACACTCCTCAGGGTCAATGAAAATCAAGAAGACCACGGCGAACATCGTGAGGGTAGCACCAGCGTAGATTGCTGGGATGACGTCGTTGTCAAAGAATTCCAGGACCTGCCCTGTCTTGGAGAGTGCTATCACGCCTCCTAGGTTGAACATCGACATATATGCAGTGAATTGCGTTCCGCCCACCTTGCTCCATGTCATTTTCATGCACACAGCAACTACAGCGATGAAGGCGACACCTGTGACGAAGCCTTTGATTAACACGTACACCACCATGATTGGGGTGTTTGTCCATAGTGGTTCCAGGACGGCTAGCATGCCATTGCATATCGCGAGGCAGGTGAATCCAATCATTCCCATCCTCCTTACGCCGAATTTTTCCCCGAGGAAACCACCCGCGATTTGGCCAAACATGGTTGCTAGGATGCCACCTCCTCCCACGATCAAGCTGTACTTTGCATCCCCCCAACCAGACTGCACAACTAATATATCAATGATAATAGGGTCAAGGAAGTAGTACATTTCGGTAAGAAGGCAGCAGAAAATCAGAAGGAAGGAAGACTTCAGATGGAATGCCTTGGTTAAGTTGAAACTAGTCTGAGCAAGAGTTCTCGTGGAGGATTGAGACAACAAAGAGAATGGATTGGGTACCTTGGGCAAAGAACCACCCCCGTCATAGCGTGATCCTGATCCAATAAGTCTGTTGAAAAACGCTACAAATATTGCGAGGACTAAGCCTCCGAATGCGACTATCTTGGCCTTTGAGTAGAATGGCACTGTGAGATCCACTGAGACGATGGCGAACACTAGACCGGACACGAAGATAAAGATCGAGATTATCGTGATAAATGCTGGAATGGAGATTTTCTCTTCGAAGGTTGCCTTACCCACTGCTACGGCAGCCCACCACCTAGATTCCTCCGGATCATCCCAGTAGAGCTTCTTATCCACTTCATCTGACTCCTCGGAGAGTCTGTCTTTCTCTGACCCAGTGGACTCGGACGATCGGGTGGACCACGGGAATAGCCTAGTACCCGGCTTCTCGTATAGGAACATGGGCAGCACCATGATCAGAAGGAGTAGGGGAAGCTGGACAGCGAGCATCCCCCTGATGCCGATGGAGCTGACCAAACCGCCAAGAACTGCTCCTCCGACTATCATCCCAGCCCTCTTTGATGCGAACATATATCCATTCACCTTCGAAACCTCGTCGTCTTCCAAAACGTCGACTGCTAGAGCGTCAGTGCTGACGTCCTGGAGGGAAGCGAAGATGTTGTGGATGAACATGAGCGTGATCACAATGTCGATCTGTTCTATCAAGTTGGGGACAAAGAGGATAATTCCGATGGTCACTGCCATTCCGAACTGAGAGAAAAGGACCCAAAGCCTTCGTTTTCCATAGATCGGGATGTTTAGTGTATCGATTACAGGCCCCCATATCCATTTGAAGGTCCAAGGAAGTGCTATCGTGGCCAGAAGAGTCCCGGTTTCTCCTGCAGTGAAGCCATTGTTGGCCAGGTATGCTACGAATGCAACTACAGCGAACCCCCATGGGAGGCCTTGGGCGAAGTATAGAATGCACAGAGATGCCGTTCTTCTGAGTCTGTTGTCCGTAAGGCTCTCCCCATCGTACCACTCTTCAATCAGGCGTCCCCTGTGGATGACCACGTATCCGATCATCAAGGCAAACATCAGAGCTACTGCGATAATCAGAATTTTGGAAGCGTCCGAGTCGTCGGACCCGTCAGCTACTGCTGGCATATCGAGTAGGATTACCCTTCGGGCGTCAATCGGGGAAATGTGTTCGTTGTCGACCACCAGTCTGGCATAGATTGTCGAGTTTCCAGACTCAACGTGTGGTTCCAATCGGATGCTCCACAACGCCCAGTCGCCCAGTGGGGAATCGTCCACGGCTTCCTTCCATTCTCCGCCTCCTACTCGAACCTCGACCTTCGTCTGGCTACCTGGTCCTGATGATCCTACCTCTGCTCCGGAAGATGACCCATGTATGTAGCTCTCATTGAGAATCTCTCCCATGGTGGCAACTTCCATCGAGATATTCAGGGAGCGGTCAATGCTTCCTGCTGCCTCCACGAAGGCCATCGGATCAGCCTGTCCGAAACCAAATTCGTTGTCTGGTCTGGTTTCCAATAGGCTGCAGTCGTTTAATCCGGGGTCATCGAGCAACTGGACATCGCGTTCGATAGAGTGAGCGGAAATGATGTCCTTGAACTCGGTGGGTGTGAGGTCTGGGTTTGCCTGGACCATCAGAGCCGCGATTCCAGCCATCAGAGGAGTGGCCATGCTGGTCCCTGACTTGCTGATGTAACCATCTTGGGTCGCTGCATCCGGGGCCATGATGTTTGATCCGATTACGGCTACATCCGGCTTCACCCTCAAGTCGGATGTGTACCCTCTGCTGCTGTAGATTGCAAGTCCTAGATCCTTATCCAAACTGGCTACGGTTACGGGCAGCTTAGCGTCTCCAGGACTATCTATGGTATTGCATCCAGCAACGGTCAGTCCACCAAACTCGTTGCCTGCGGAGAGTGTGGTGATGATCCCGGCTTCAACTACCATATCCATCTGGCGACTCCATGCAGAGTTGCCATCGTTGTCCAAATGTACCTCGAATTGCTGCTCTCCCAGGGAAGAGGTCACTATGTCGATTCCATATTTTTCCTTGTTGTCAATTGCCCATTGGGCCCCTTGTATCACGTCCTCGATGTCCCCATCGCAGCATGCCAGGATATTGATCAGATGAGCCCCTGGAGCTGCTCCCACGTACCTCAGTCCGGTTCCCGGGTCAGTCTGACCGCCGCCGGTTCCTGCCGCTATTCCTGCAACGTGGCTTCCGTGTGTGCCTGAGTCGTATGATGTGGATGGGTCTTGCTCCTCATCTGTGAGAACAGCATCGAAGAATGCGATGATCTTTGGATCGCAATCCGAAGGAAGGGGATCGGGGTCCGGATCGAATGGGTCCGGGGGGTCGTCGATGCATGTGAGGGGGTCATCGTCCATGTCGTTGAGCCCCTCGTGGTCTCCACGGACTCCCGTATCCAGAATGGCAATCACAGAGCCGGTGCCATCAAGGCCGAAGTCTTCCCATACGGTGTCCACCCCCATGTTAGGAACTGCCTCGTGCATGTTAGTCTCGGCGAGACCAAGGTCCTCTACCATCACGACGCCATTGAGTGATCTGATGCCCCCCTCGTCGATTATTTTCGATATGGGAGATGTTCCAGAGACCGTGTCCAGATATCCGTATCTGAAGGTCACTTCCACCCCAAGTGACTCTAGGGCTGAGATATCGGCATCTGTTGGGTGGTGATCATAATCCACGAAAACCCTTGCACTTCCCTCTGGAGCCCTCTTCCACCAGTCCCTCTGAGTTTGTTCGGGTTGTTCGATCAACCATTCCAGCCTGTCATCGAGGGAGTTAGAATCCTTGTCTCGGCTCCAATGAGTCCACCAGTTCCAGTGAATGTCAGACTCTATGCTAGGGACCCAATCGCCATTAGCATCGAAACCACCCTGTGGCGATGACTCAACAGAAATTGAAGAGGCCGCTAGTGGTGCGATTAGGACCAAAAGTGCCAGAGGAACAAACATGGAACGGCGGTCGCCCATGGATACTCGGGCAAACGGTCATGTTTGAGAGTTCGGACTGGAATATTCACCCATGCAGAAGAACGCCTTGGTCCTCGAAATCCCACTCAATAATCTCCCAGTCCGCGTTCTCAATAGTCTGAGTAACGTCTTCCATACCAGTTGGGGAGCACAGGATTGCCGAACATCCCCCTCCTCCTGCCCCCAATGCCTTCCAAGCTACAGCGGAGCCTCTACCGATGAGGGATTCTACAACATCTCGGAAAGGGTCATGGATTGCCTTATCAATCAAATCCACTCCCTCGCATATCTCCTTCAGTGAAGAGACCACCATGTCCCGACGGTCTTGCTGGAGGCCATTTGCCATCACTCTGGTGGCACCCCTAATCCTATGCAGGCCGCTGATGACTTCCGTATCCCCATTTGAGTACCTCGACCATACTGATTCTTGCATTTCTCCGGAATTTCTACTTTTGCCCGAGAATGAAATTATCAGGTGCTTCTTCAGCCAATTCATCGATGATTTCATTGGCTCGAATGGCATTCTCTCTACCGAGTCGCCGATGAACAGCAAGTGGTTGAAGCCACCTATGGCTGATGCCCACTGATCTTGTCTTCCGCAATAATTTCCCCCCTGGGATTCGAGGACAAAGGCTTCCTCAGCGAGTTTTTCCGGATTTTCTAGTTGGTCAGGGGATATAAGCGCTGACAAGGCTACATTCATGGCAGAACTAGTTCCCAATCCAGAGCCCCTCGGAACTGGAAACTCAAAGTCTGCCTTTCTGTTGGCTGGAACTGAAGCGGACCGAGCAATCACTCTAAGATTAATTGCGAAGTTAACGACCTCTCCGCCAAAGTCGTTGGTATATGGACCTACATCGGTCCAACCACCAGCAAGGTCGACCCGGACAGGTGCCGAAGACTCAGTCGCCCCTGCCATTGTGCCAGTGGGGATTGTACTAGGACATCATTTTTTCTAGACCGAAAGTATCGGGTATCAATGGCCCCTCCGCTGAACATGGATGACGAAGTTGCTAGGGCTATTTCCGCATTCGAGTCTGGAAATCCAGTAATGATCTTTGACTCTGATTTCAGAGAGAAGGAAACGGATCTGCTTTGGCCCGCAACCGCAGCGACACCCGGGGTGATAAGGAGGCTGAGAAAAGACTGTGGCGGTCTTCTTTTCCTAGCAATAGGGGATGAAATTGGAGAGATGTTTGGACTCCCCTGGCTTCAAGACATCCATTCCCACGATGCTCTGATTGAGGAGAACCCGGTGCTGGAGTATCTAGTCACAAATGATCTTCAGTATGATTCGAGATCCGCCTTCACTCTTTCACTTAACCATAGAGAAACGTATACTGGAATTACCGACAGAGATAGATCCCTGACGACAAGAAGGTTTGGAGAATTATCCGGAGAACTGTTGCGAAAGGGTGACAAGGGCGATTCCGCACTTTCCGAATTGGGGAGAGAATTCAGGACTCCCGGCCATATCCCAGTATGCAGGGAATCATCTGGAGGTCTCAAGACGAGGCAGGGTCATACCGAACTAGCCGTTTCAATAGCCAGATTGGCTGGATTAGTCCCCTGTACTATTGGTGCCGAGATGCTGGAATCAGATGGTGATGGGGCGTTGTCATTAGAAGGGGCTAGGGAATATGCAGCGAGGCATGGAATTCCGATGATTACTGGAGAACAAATTTCTGCTACTTTCGATGAAAAGGATTAGGCGAAGATATCAACGGGGTCTCTATTGATGGTCAGAGTAATGGCGGTTGGAATCTTCGACATTCTACATGCAGGGCATTTGCACTATGTTGAGCAAGCAAAATCTCTTGGTGACGAGCTTATTGTCGTCATTGCCCATGATGAAACTGTACGAAAGCAGAAGCATGAGCCAGTCACGGGTCAAGAACTGAGAAGGAGGATGGTAGAAGGGCTGAAGCCAGTCGACAAAGCAATAGTTGGAAATCCGCCCGGGGTGCCGATATTCGAGATATTGGAAGAAGTTAGCCCTAATCTGATAGCCTTAGGATATGATCAGAAGCATTCTATCGATGCGATAAGGGCTGGGCTGGATATACATGGGTTCGAAGATGTCGAGATTACACGAATCGAAGGACTGTCGGACGACCTAGATGGAACTAGAAAGATAATTGCAAGAATCCTGAACCTATGGCCTGGCACAGAAGGGGGCCCATACGAGGAGGACTGAACATGTATACTGGAATTGTAGCGGGAACTGCACCAATTCTGGATATAATCGAAGGGGAATCCATCCGAACATTCTCAGTAGACCTTAGTGGATTCGATGAGGGACTAGTAACCGGGGCAAGTGTTTCCTTGGATGGAGTTTGCATGACTGTAGTGAGAATAGATTCGGAGAGAGTGGATTTTGATGCAATTTCAGAGACTCTGGAGAGAACAACCCTAGCTGACAGATCTACTGGAGATCTCCTAAATGTGGAGAGGTCGATGAGACTTGGTGACGAATTGGGAGGTCATATCCTCTCTGGACATGTAATGGCAACCGCTGAAATATTGGAGTTCGGAATGGTTGGCGAAGGGAAGGATCTCAGGATATCAATACCAGATGACTGCGGCCCTTTCATTCTAGAGAAGGGATTCATCGCCATCGATGGGATGTCCCTTACTGTAGGAAAATGCGATGAAGAAAGTTTCAGTTTGCACATCATCCCCGAGACGCTCAGAATTACCACCATAGGGAGAAAGATCGTCGGAGATAGGGTAAACATTGAGATAGACTCGAGAACGCAAGCTGTTGTGGAGACAATGCTCAGGATGGGCAAATCATGAATCTTGGAATTGTTTGTGGCTCATTTCATCGCGATGAAGTGGAGAGGATGCTGGAATTCGCTAAGGATGAGGCAGTTTCCAAGAATTGGTTAGTTCATGATATTATTTGGGTTCCTGGTTCTATGGAGGCCCCCCTGGCTCTGGACAGGATGCTACAGAGAGAAGAAATCCATGGTGCTATCGTTTTGGGAATTATCGAGCGTGGTGAGACGGACCATGGGCTAGTAATGGGGCATTCAGTGACAATGTCAATAATAGAGTTGCAAATCAAGCACAACAAACCAATTGGACTGGGGATAATTGGCCCGGGAGCCGGGCCTGAACACATCGAGCCTAGGCTAGAGTCACATGCTAGATCCGCAGTTGGTGCAGTCGCAGCGATGTCAGAGTGAGGGTAGGCATCACTCGCCGGGAAGTCGCATCGATGGCAACTCCGTAGATGTGGCCTCTTCCATTCCCTCGACGGTGATCAATGGGGTTAGCTTACCATTGAAAACCCCTGAAGCACCTACGTGCAGAGAGAACTTCACGGCCATAGCCTCTGGAATGTCAGCAATCATCATGAAATCCATCTCGCCGAATGACCAATAGTAGGCTTCCAGAGACCCACCCATGGCTTCCACTATTCTCTCGGCTTCTTCCTTCCTTGCCTTACCTCCGTCCTTCAGTAGACCAGCGGCACCTTCCTTAGTGTAGTTTCCAGAATACATGTATTTTGGCATGATTTGTCGTCTTGACGATTATTATATTATAATTTTCTTTCTGAATTGTCATCAATTCTAGAGCCTGTGCGACTGTCAAGATTCAAGGGATGCTAACACTTCGGTACTCCATGGGCGAGGATGTCAGGAGCGTCATCATAGTTGGTTCGGGCCCTGCAGGTTACACTGCGGGCCTATACACAGCTAGAGCGCTGCTGGATCCGTTGATGTTCGCCGGGTATATGTCGGGAGGGCAACTAATGCTCACATCTGATGTTGAAAACTTCCCCGGCTATCCAAAGGGAATTGGGGGTCCTGAGATGATGATTGATTTGAGGGAGCAGGCCGAACGGTTCGGCCTGGAGGTCCAAGACAAGAATGTGGAAAGGGTCGATTTATCGCAGCGCCCCTTTAGAGTATGGGTAGAGGGAGAGGAGTTCAGGGCAGAGTCACTGATAATTTGTACCGGTGCAGAAGCAATTTGGCTTGGTGCGGAGGGAGAGGATGAACAGAAGGGACGTGGAATTTCAACATGTGCCACTTGTGATGGTGCTTTCTTCCAGGACGAGGAAATTATTGTTGTTGGAGGGGGAGATTCGGCGATGGAGGAGGCAACTTTTCTGACTAGGTTTGCTAGCAAAGTTACTATCATCCACAGGAGGGAGGTTTTCAAGGCGTCTAAAGTGATGTACGAGAGGGCCGAGGGTCATCCGAAAATCGAGATCAAGCCATTCAAGCAAGTGAAAAAATGGATTGCGAATGAGCAGGGCCTTACAGGTGCTGTCCTAGAAGACCCGAGAGATGGGTCTGAGGAGGAGATCAGTTGTGCAGGGGCATTTATCGCAATTGGGCATACGCCAATTACCAATTTCCTTGGGAATCAGTTGGAAACTGACTCAGAAGGATACATTGTTCACAAAGAGAACACAATGACGGCTGTCCCGGGAGTATTTGCCGCTGGAGATATTGTAGACAAAAGGTATCGACAGGCTATTACAGCCGCTGGAATGGGATGCCAGGCAGCAATAGATGCAGAAAAGTGGCTGGAAGAGCAAGATTGAGGACCGAAGGTACCTTGATTGGACTCCCTCTCTCGGATGACAATGTCAGACCGTCTTAATCAGGAACAAAGAGAGAGGTATGCGAGGCATCTGGTACTTCCAAGAGTAGGGGACGAGGGGCAGGAACAATTGCTCAATTCATCGGTACTTGTGGTGGGGGTCGGAGGTCTGGGCTCTCCAGCATTAATGTATTTGGCAGCGGCTGGAGTAGGAAGAATTGGCATAATCGATAATGACTCGGTTAGTGCGTCCAATTTACAGAGGCAAATCATCCACAGTAGCGAATGGATTGGCAAATCTAAGGTTGAGTCTGCTTCAAACTGGATTGCAGGACTGAATCCTGACGTTGATGTTGTAAAGATCAATGATAGACTGACTCATGAGAATTCGATGGAAATATTGGACAATTTTGATGTAATTATTGACGGGACGGACAATTTTCAATCTCGATATCTGATTGGAGACACATGTGAAATCCTCGGTAAACCGTGGGTTTTCGGAAGTATCCATAGATTCGAGGGGCAGGTCTCGACTTTCAACCTCAACAATGGGCCAAATTATCGCGATTTGTTTCCTACGCCCCCTCCTCCCGAATTAGCTCCGAATTGCTCAGAGGCTGGTGTATTAGGAGTCCTACCTGGGATTGTCGGAACAATTCAGGCCACCGAGGCGATCAAGATTATCTTGGGTATAGGAGAATGCCTGAGTGGGAAGCTGCTAGCGATTGATGCTTTATCGATGGAAATGCGGTCACTCTCATTCTCTAACAACCCAGAAAGAGCAAGAATCACCAAACTGGGGGAATCGGCGGGACAAGATTTCGAAGAAATTGGCGCAAAGGAATTTTCTGAAAGAAGACTAGGGGGTTGGAAACCATTCATCCTAGACGTGAGGAGGGCCCCTGAGGAGGCGATTGCTTCGATTGAAGGTACAGATACGCGAATAATGCATCTTGAGATTCCATCAAGAGTAGAAGAGTTACCCTCGGAAGTGGATATTGTCGTATATTGCAGAAGTGGCCAAAGATCGGCTGCTGTGGCCAGATTTATCATAGAATCGGGTTTGAACGTTGGACGGGTTTTCAACTTGACCGGAGGCATACTTTCCTGGTCCGATAATGTAGATTCAAGTATAACTAAATATTAATGTGGTATTATTGTTTTCAGTATATCGTTTTAATATGGTATTATTTTGTAAATTATAGTATTATTATAATTTATTATCAATAATGTGGTATAATTACTCTTAATTCACTGTTTTAATATGGTTAAATAGGAAAATATATCTAATATTATCTCGGAAATACCACATTTAACTATTAATTGTGGTAAAATAACCATTAATATGGCGAATATTGTTGTACTATACCTATTCGGGCAATCATGGTATTGGCGAGAATAGGGATTTGGAAGTGTCCTGAATGCAGCCTTCACCAAATTTGGAAGACAAGATCAGATCATGCCAATAAATTGGATCGAAAGTGCGCTGACTGCGGGAAAAGGGCAAGAACGACACTGGATAGATCCTCTTCGGGGAAGGGCAGAACAAGGAGTATAGAGATCTGGGAAAGGGATCCACGTGCGGGAATGAGTAAACTCGAAGAAGAAATAGTCAGAAGAAATGAAGGGAATTCTCGGAGTAAGAAAACTCCACAGGATGCCTCTCCGGATAATGATGAGCCTCAATCGTTGTTGCCAATAATCTGGGGTATCGGGTGGAAACCCGATTTCTCCTTGGAATTCTCACAAAGAATTGAATCTGAAATTGTCAGAGACACGTTATTGGAATTCATTGCAGAAAGGCATGATGGGCATCTGGATACAGTTTCTGATTGCTGGGGAAATCTAAATTTCCCTAAAAGACTGAGTGGGAGTAGTTTCCACGAGTTCTCGAAGTTGCTGGTTTCTGAGTTGGAGAGTAGTCTCTCAGAACGTCTACTTGGTCCGAATCTCTCATTCTTGAGTGAATCCGAAATCATACCTCGAAGGAAGGGTGAGATGTTCCTAGAAAGGAGAATGGCGAGGTTCCTGGTAGATGTTACCCTTTGCCTTAGGAGAATTGCCCACTATTATTCAGTGACGGTGGAAGATAGAGTGCAGTGGCAAAGAAGGATGATTAGGACAAGATTGGTCGATGAACAGTTGAAGGATCTCTCCACATCTGGCTTACCCACACCTGATGGAGGGAGATTCGGAGGGAAGGGTTTCAGATCAACTTGGCAAGAGGGAATAGTGGCGTGTGCATCCGCAATGAAACGAGCAGTGGACCTTCCCGAAGATGCGCGTCAAAATGCAGATATCGTAGCACCGATGATTCGAGACATGGGCCTTGCTCTGGCCATGGGGCAGACGCCAATTGAGGTCCTAGCAGCGCAAATGGGGAAGGCGGATTCGTATATGGATGGGGGAATAGAAGGCAGTGGTGGCCGAGATCTACACATTGGCAACTGGGAGAAAGGTATTCTCCCACCAACGGCTCCCCTGCCAATAGCAAGCGCCACTACAACTGGTGTGGCACTGGCAGCAAAACAGCTGGGCGTGAAGAGATTTCACCTAGCCCCAGTTGGAGAGGGGTGCAGTAGTAGTGGAGAGTTCTGGGAAGCGATGAATTTCGCAGGAGTCCGTGGACTGCCAATTTGCTTTATGATTCAGAATAACCAAATTGCTCTAGACACATTCAACTCGGCACAATCGGGAGCAGAAACTTTTGGTGACAAAGGACACGCTATGGGGATACCCTCGTGGACTATTGATGGGGCTGATCCGGCAAAGTTCTACGCATCTTCTGCTGTTGCTAGGGAGTTCGCCATAGCTGGTTGTGGAGCGACGCTTATTCACGTTGAAACCATGAGAGGTTGTGGACATGCGCACCATCATGACGACCTTTACCTCGGAGCTGCAAGCGGAAATCCTCCGGGTTATGTGGATCGTGAGTTGCTTAGATACTGGGCCGAGAAAGATCCACTCCCAAATCATAGAGAATTGCTGATAAAATTGGGAGTTGGCGAACAGAGGCTAAATCGAATATTAGAGGAAGAGGAGGCGAATGTTTCTGCGGCCAGGAAGGAATTGGAGAAAATGGATTGGCCTGAAGGGAATTCTGTAGTCAAGGGGGTGACTTCTTTTTTTGATGCCACGAGCCACGAACACCAACTAAGTAGAGTCGATCGAGAAAGTGAGATTCCGGGCGCTGTTCTCAAACCGGGGGAGTACGCAATCGAGTTTTCTGATGCTCCAAACTCGTGGACTTTCAGCAGGTCGATACAAAATGCCATGGTATCTCTAGCTGAGCAATTCGGAGAACAGATGGTTTTCATGGGAGAGGATATGGAAGTTGCTGGGGCATTCGGAATGAATCTAGGATTGAAGGCAAAGGGGCATCAATCAAAACTTCTTGATATGCCACTCTCTGAGGCTATAATCATCCATTCAGCAACAGGGGCCGCTTTGGGAGGGCTGCGTCCACTGGCGGAGATTCAATTCGGAGGTTTTGCTTCACTAGCAATGAATCCACTGGTAAACAATGCAGCTCAACTGCGATGGCGATGGGGTGCAGAAGTCCCTCTAACTGTAAGAGTCCCCCTAGGAGGAAAGACACGCAGTGGCCCGTTCCATGCAAACATGATTGAATCATGGCTGACAAATGATCCAGGCCTAGTTATTGTCTCTCCGAGTAATCCTCAAGATGCCTATGATCTTCTGATTGAGTCGCACCACCTACCCGATCCGGTTGTCTATCTTGAGCACATTGGACTATACGGCCTCCGGGGGGGGATGACGGGATGGGGCAAGTCAATCAACCAAGTCGTAGATACAACATCGGTACAGCAGAGACTGGAGGAGGGGAAGAATTCGATTGGAGATGCTCGAATAGTTCGTGGCGGCAAGGATGTAACCATAGTCACATGGGGTGCGATGGTGTACGTTGCTCTAGATGCGGCAAAAGAGGTAGCAAGAAGGGGGATAGAAGTTGAGGTAGTTGATCTAAGAACACTTGTTCCATTTGACTCCGAGACCTGCATTAATTCGATTTTGAGAACTGGTCGTCTAATTGTTCTCCAAGAATCTCAATGGACTGGAGGTTTCGGCCACACCGTGTCCAGCAGAATTGTGGAAGAATCGTTCTGGAGAATGGAGTCGTCGCCGGTTGTCATTGGTGCTTTGGACACTCCAGTTCCTTTCTCACCGACGTTGGAGGATCACACAATTCCCAGTGTAGGAGTGGTAATCAGACACATTGAGAGAGCATGCGCATGAGGTTTTTCTCACAGATAGATTAGCAAAGAGTAATTTGTGGAAAGTCGCGGGAATGGAATGTGGATGGGACAATAGTCGACATTCTGTTTATTCTTTCTGGTTTCGCATTCCTAATGGGAGGGGGGGAGGCTCTTGTCCAGGGAGCGACGAGAATTTCGCAGAACCTTAGTGTCTCTCCACTTGTTGTTGGATTTACTGTTGTAGCAGTAGGCACCTCACTTCCTGAGTTGGCTGTCGTAATAGAGGCAATTAGTAATGATTCTCCTGATATTGCAGTAGGGGGGGTACTCGGATCAAATGTTGCCAACTTTATGCTTGTCCTCGGGGCAGCTGCAGTAATGGGGGCTCAGTCTGAAGGAGGAGAAGGAGTGAAGAGAGATTCCGTAGCAGTGATCGTGGCTACTGTTTTCATGTCAGTTTTCGTGTTTGGGGGAGAGGTCCCTATGACCGGGGGACTAGTGATGCTAACCTGCCTGCTTGCATACTACTACTACACATATTCCAGAGCAATAGCTGGGGATGACGAGTATAAGTTCGAAGACTCCTGGCTTCCAAACAATATGTCTGCCGCGATTCCTGCTTGCCTAGTAGGAGGGGGAGTGATATGGTTAGGGGCAATATTGCTAGTGGATGGCTCAACGAACATTGCCGAGACATACGGAGTCTCAGAGGCAGTAATTGGCTTGACAATTGTTGCACTAGGGACATCACTGCCGGAGCTTGCAGTTACGGTGGTAGCAGGTCTAAGGGGACAGGGCGGAGTAGCATTAGGAAACGTTCTCGGTTCCAATGTAATGAACATCATGGGAATCATTGGCATTGCCAGTATTTTTGGAGACGGTATTGCAGTCGATAGCGAGTTCACTAGAGACATCGTGGTGGTAATCGCGACATCTGGTTTTGTCGTAACGGTATTTCTTAGGGGAAAGGAAATCTCAAAGGAGGTTGGTTCATTGATGATTCTTACCTATCTTTCCTACATGACTTATCTCAGTGGATTACTAAACGGATTAGTATAGCACTATTACGAAGCCTAGTGACGGTGGGAAGTGGGATTGCCTAGACTTGAGTGCGTAATTCTTGCAGCAGGCTCCAGTAGTCGACTTGGAAGTGACAAGGCACTAGTTCGGGTAGGTTCCCGAACCCTAATCCGATGGTTGGTAGATAGAATCACAGAGAGGGGCATAGGAATCACAATTGTGGCTAGCGAGAAGAATATGAGAGAGATATCTGAGAAACTTCCAGATTCCAACTTAGTTGTCAACCCGGAACCTCACAAGGGGAGAACGGGTTCTCTGAAGATCGGTATTTCTAGCATTGATATCTCGACGGGACCTAACTACAGGCTGCTTGTTGTACCTGTGGACAGACCCGGATTCTCTGATTCGACCTTGGAACGACTAATCGATTCGAATGAGACCTGTTGCCCGATGCGAGGGGGGAGGGGGGGGCATCCGTTGCTATTATCTCCTATTGACGTACAAAGAGTCAAGGCAAGTTCTCCGGATTTGCCACTCAGAGATATTGTAGAGCCCTTCAGGTTTGAGGTCACTGACAGGGCGCTTCATCTCAATATTGACACCCCTGCAGATATTGATTCTTTATGGGAAAATATTGATTCTGTGAATCGAGAAAGTTGAAATGTACCATTTCGGACTCAGGCCGTGGACCCCGTAAGCCTAGTTGACGGTTTTGGGCCGATTGAGCAGGCACTTCTTGCAGGACTCTTCACTTGGTTCATGACTGCTGCGGGAGCAGGAATAGTAATACTATTCGATGAAATCGATAGAAAGGTCCTCGATGTAATGTTGGGATTTGCCGCTGGAGTAATGGTTGCTGCGAGTTTCTGGTCACTCCTTTCTCCAGCCTTAGAGATGTCAGAGGGCAAGAGCCTCCCGGTTTGGTTTCCGGCACTGGTTGGATTCCTCCTTGGTGGCGTAGTGATGAGGTTGGTGGACTACTACCTCCCTCACCTCCACCCTGGTGCCCCCCCAGAAGAGGTCGAAGGAGTGAAGACATCTTGGCAAAGAAGCATGCTCCTTGTTTCTGCAATTACTCTACACAATGTCCCCGAGGGTTTGGCAGTCGGTGTGGCCTTTGGAGCTGCAGCTTCAGGTTTTGAAGGAGCTACTGTAGGTGCTGCAGTGGCTCTAGCAATTGGAATAGGAATCCAAAACTTTCCCGAAGGTGCTGCTGTTTCGCTCCCCCTCAGAAGGGAAGGACTCTCAAGGAAGTCCAGTTTCATGTGGGGACAGTTTTCTGCCACTGTTGAGCCAATAGCAGCAGTTATTGGCGCGGCATTAGTAATCGCGATGGAGCCAATTCTCCCCTATGCTTTGTCATTCGCAGCAGGAGCAATGATTTTTGTTGTCGTGGAAGAGTTGATTCCAGAGTCCCATCGGGGAGGAAATGGAGACATAGCAACAATGGGAGTTATGGTTGGATTTGCCATAATGATGGTTCTTGATGTCGCCTTTGGATAGAAGGGCAATCAAAAAGACCAGAACGCCCTCAGGGTGGTGTGACTAAGGTTGTCCTCTCTTGGATTATTGATCGTCTGGAAGTTGGCGATAGGGTTGCAGTGGCTTCAGTAGTGAAGGCCCAAGGGAGCGTCCCCGGTAAGCCCGGAGCTAGGATGGCAATTAGCTCAAAAGGGGACAGCTTTGGGACAGTTGGTGGGGCGGGTCTAGAACTAAAAATAGAGAAAATTCTGGAAGAGATGTTGAGCGATGCAGATAGTTACTCGAGAAAGAAAGGGGGCAGGGTGGAGGTTTTCTTATTGAATAAAGATGGGAAGGGAAAAGAAGTGACGACTTTGGACAGCATATGTGGAGGTAGTGTTACGGTGGCTATGGAGGTGATTTACCCGACCCCTCACATTCTAATTGTTGGAGGGGGTCACGTTGGATTCTCCATAGCAAAGGTATGCGATAACCTTGATTGGTCATACAGTGTTTTTGATATCAGGGAGGAATACTGCAATTCGGAGAGGTTTCCCCATGCTGCAGACATATTATGTTCCACTGTCGAAGAATTCCTTCAGGCCGAGGATGAAGAGTCGCTGCGGAGGTTCTCTGACATCCTTCTACTGAGTCATGACTGGGAGGTGGACGAGAACTTGCTGATTGGATTGCTGGGATTCTCTCAAGATACTTCACGACCTAGAATTGGTGCGATAGGTTCCAAGAAAAAGTGGTCAGAATTCGAAAGGGCAGCAATAGAAAATAGCATCGAAAAGAGACTGATAGATGCTGTGAGATGCCCGATTGGATTGGACATTGGGGCAGACTCTCCTGAAGAAATAGCAGTTTCCGTTTGCGCGGAGGTACTTTCCTTAGAAAGGGCAGTCAACCCTACCTAAGTATGAAATTTGTGAACAAATGCGGGAGACTGTGAGAACAGCTCCTGCTCTGATTGTCGTTCTGATGGTTTCGGCCACCTTAGTTGGTTGCCTAGGCGAACAAGACAAAGGAGTAGAAACAGGCACTGATCTGGAAGAGAGCTTCGGTGCATTCAGCGTAGTTGCTCCTGTTGACACGGGAATCAATGTGTATCACGATCACTTTGCCATGAACGAGTCTTACCCTCAGTGGCTTCTTGATCAATTAGGAGTGAACATTGTATGTAATATCTCCAATAATGGAACATGGGACGAAAGGTACGAGGCCGATAGGGAGAATTGCTGGGATATCATCGAGTCGGGTGACATTGTCTGGTTCAAGGGGTCCAGAATTATTGGTACGACTCCCGATGATGACACTGAAATCCCAATCCTTGACGACCCGAGCGACGGGCACGGAACCGCAGTCACTGGAGCAGTACTAAACGCAAATCCTGAGGCGGTAATTTTCTTTGTTGAGGGGTTCAGTGATGCTGCAGTTCTTGCAGCTGCGAACCAACCATTGGTGGACATAATCACAACTAGTTTCGGACCGATACTTTCACTGCCAGTCCCCGGTATCGAGGATGCTACCAAGGTGGCTGTGGTCCAAGAGAAGAAGGTCCACACAGGAGCTGCGGATAACTCCCCTTCTCCGGCAATCCAAGACTCTACTGCTGGCCCTCCTTGGAGTATTGGAATTTCCGGGTATGCCGAAGAGGATGATAATCAGAAGGAGACGATGAGTGGTTCTTATCCAGACATAGCTGCGGACTGGACTCAGTTCCTACCGAATCACGATGACATCGATGGATACCATTGGACATCTGGTACTTCTTTTGCAACCCCAAGGACTGCTGGCCTTCTCTCGGAGGTTCTAGAAAATCTAAGGTCTGAGTTCGGTGATCTATCTTCAGGAGCCGATCCCGATAGTAGAATGGGATTCATCGTCAATGGGACAAATTTCTCAATTACTAACGATGATTTACGAGATGCGCTGAATCTTTCTGCTTGGTATCCATCCTTTTCCACTTGGGACCCCCTATCTGGGACTACTCCCGTTTCTCCGGTGGCCCCATGCACACAAGTTGGCTGGGGAGTTGTGAATGAGAGTAATGTCAAACCCATAATTGAACACCTGAATGGAAGCAATGCCATGTCGCAGAGGCCCTTTGATGTCGAGATTTGTATGGAATCTAACCAGGACATCAGAGAAGCATACTGGAACTAGGGTTGTCTATTAAATAGAAAAAAGGACTTGCACAAGTATGAGGAATGTTCTCCTGCGGTGGAAGGTTTCCTCACTAGGAGGAATCGATCAGATTGATTCCCTGATGGAGATATGCGAGAGTTTAGAAGTTCTCGGACACCTTTCAACCGAACTTGACGGTGTGACTCAACTAGTCGAGTTGCGAATCAACGAAGGTCACGCCCTTTCCGAAATCTCAGACTTGGAAAGTTTCGAAGTATTGGAGACTCATGAGGAAGATGAGGATGGCGTTCTTGCCAGCATACGATGCACTCACCCGCTCGCACTATCGGCAGTTGAACTATCAAACATCTACGTCCATCCCCCATATGGCATAGACTCGAAAAAAGGATTGGAAGTCAGGATCTTTGGAATTTCGAGTTCAATACGTAGTTTCTTGGAATTCGTTAGAGCCACTATGCCTCCCGACACGATTAGTGTCCAGACGATAAAGAACGGCGCTGCGAAGGAGGATGATTTTCTGACGGAAAAGCAGAGAGAAGTGCTAGAGCACGCAGTTCTGAGAGGTTATTACGACAACGGTTCGGAAGTCACTCTGAAACAACTAGCAGATGATCTGGGAGTAGCAAGAAGCACCATCGGAGAGCATCTGAAAAGAGCCGAATCAGAGGTTGTTAAGAGAGCCGTCAATAATTTCTCATAGGTTTTGGTTGTATACCGAATGCTCAAAGGATGAACTCGGTTGGTCATAATGTGGTGCAATTCCGACTACCGATGCTTCCCCATCCTGATGAGGTCGAGTGGAATGCCAACGTTAACGGCGAAGAAACCTCTATTTTCATTGGGAGCAATGCAATTTTACTTGATGTCCTGAGGGATAAAGTCGGGAGCCTTGGGACCAAACGTGGATGCGACATGGGCACTTGCGGATGCTGTTCTGTTCTCATTGATGGCGACCCGAGGCTATCCTGTCTGACTCTAGCTATCGATGCGGATGCAACTACAATTACCACTGTTGAAGGATTGGCCGATGGCCATCATTTGCACCCCATTCAAAAGACCTTCTCGGAATTCGGAGGGAGTCAATGCGGATTCTGTACTCCGGGTTTCCTAGTCGTAATTTCAGCTCTACTATCTGAAAATCCCAGACCTGATGAAGAAGAGATTAAGGGGGCAATAGAGGGAAATCTTTGTCGTTGTACTGGTTTCCAGCAGATTGTCGATTCGGTGAAGGCGGCCTCTGAAATCCTAGTCTCTGGAACTGGAATTGAAGACTCGACTGTCCCCAAGAGCGACCCGCATCCAGGATTTGGTGGTAACTAGAATGACGGAAAAGGGAGGGAGCGAGGAACAAGCGAAAAATGATGAAGAGATTATCGGATACCGCCAACAGCCCGGAAAAATCCCCTTTTCTAGACCTGGCTCTGGAGGGAAGAATAGATTCTCTGAGGCGACTGACTCCGAATTGATCCCTAGTTCACAAGGTGGTTCTTTGAAACAACCATGGGGGCCTCATAAGCATGACGAAATAGTGAGTGGGCGAGTAATCGGAAAACCGACTGCACTGGTCGATAGTTCTTGGAAAGTAACTGGTCAAGCCCATTATGGTGATGATGTACGGCTCCCAGGAGAGTTGATTGGGAGAATTGTCCGTTCTCCCCACCATTACGCGAAGATTCTCTCGGTAGACTGTTCCAAGGCCCTTGAGTTACAAGGGGTAGTTGCGGTTGCAACGGGTGCGGACGCGAAAAACCGATTCGGAGTCCTTCCTGTGACAAAGGATGAGCATGCGATGGCGGTCGAGAAAGTTCGACATGCTGGTGATCTTGTGGCATGCGTGGCTGCAGTTGACGAGTCTACTGCTAGAGAGGCAGAAAGGCTGATTGAGGTTGAGTACGAGATTCTAGACTCGATTCATGACATGCGTAAGGGACTTGAGAATAGTGAGGAGCCGATTCATGACCGAGGTAACTATCACATTGGGGAGTCGAACATCCAAAAGAGGGTTTTCCAAGAATTCGGTGACATTTCTGGGATGGCTCAATCTTCAATCGCCAGTCACAAGAAAAGTTGGTTATTCGCGGGAGTGAATCATGGATTCACAGAGCCCCATGCAGTGGTTGCTAACTGGGATCCATCGGGCAGACTCACCCTATACACCCCCCAACAAGTTCCTCACTATCTCCACAGAGCGCTGGCTGACGTATTGGAGATACCAATGCATCAGATCAATGTGCATAGGACATTTGTTGGAGGAGGTTTTGGTGGAAAATCCGATCCTTTTCCTCATGAAATGTGTGCAGCAATTCTCGCAAGGAAATCCGGAAGGCCCGTGCGAATAACATTCGACAGAGAGGAGGTTTACTGGGTAAATAGAGGCCGTCACCCATCTAGAATTGAAATGAATCTTCATGCTGACGAACAGGGGAGAATCTGTGGGATTGAGACGGACGCACTAATTGATGGTGGGGCCTTCGCCTCTTTCGGACATGTTACGACTTACTACAATGGGGTGCTCCACACAGCACCATACGAGATTGGTGCTTTCCACTACACTGGAGCCAGGGTTTGGACGAATAAACCGGCCAGTGGGGCCATGAGAGGGCATGGTGCGGTAAACTCGAGATGTGCGGTAGAAGTAGGATTGGATGACTTGGCTGAAGATCTCCATGTAGACCCGATTACGCTTCGCTTAGCAAATCTTCTACCCCCTCACTCAGCGACAATTACGGGATTTAGAGTAACCAGCATTGGAATGAGAGAGTGTCTAGAGAGAGTGAAGATAGAGAGCGGCTGGGAGAAGAAATTCAGAAATCTACCTTTGGGCAAGGGGATTGGCATTGGTTGTGGATTCTTCATTTCAGGTAGTGGTTTGCCCATCCACTGGGACCCGAATAAATTCCCCCATGCGACTGTTCACCTGAAGGTGGACATGGATGGAGGAGTAACGGTTCACACCGGTGCTGCCGACATAGGGCAGGGGTCCGATACCGTTGTTGCCCAATCTGTTGCGGAGGTACTAGGTTTGCCTCTTGACATGATTCGAGTCAAATCCAGAGATTCAGATACTTCTCCGGTCGACCTGGGATCATACTCGTCTAGAGTCACGTTCATGAATGCTAATGCTACTATCTCTGCAGCAATTCAGATCAGAGATAAACTGCTTGATGCAACGGTGGAAATCACAGGCGCCGACAGAAGTGGTTTGGTGATTGGTGATCGCCGAATTTTCCTGAAAGACGATCCAGCAGTAGGCGTGTCATATCTGGAGGCTCTGCACAAGGCGCAAGAAGACAGAGGGGCATTGGTATCATCGGGAGCATACAGAACGCCGCCGATGGGTAAAACTCACAAAGGGGCTGCAGCGGGCCTAGCGCCTGCATACTCTTTCTCTGCCTATGTTGCAGAAGTAACTGTTGACGTGGAGACTGGTCAGACCAAAGTGGACAAAGTCTGGGCAGCACATGACTGTGGAAAGGCCCTAAACCCATTAGCAGTAAAGGGGCAAATTATCGGTTCCTGCCATATGGGCATGGGCCAAGTCCTTTCAGAAGAGATGCGTTATGGCCGAAATGGGAATCTGATGAACCCAGACCTCCTTGATTACAAAATACCGAGCGTCCATGAAATGCCTGAAGTAGTTCCGATTATCGTGGAGTCTAACGATCCAGAGGGCCCCTTTGGGGCAAAAGAAGCTGGGGAGGGTCCTCTGCTCCCAATTCTTCCGGCTGTTTGCAATGCTGTGTACGATGCAGTTGGAGTAAGGACCTCGGAGCTTCCCATGACACCTGAGAAGGTTTTCAAGATGATAGAGAAGCGATGCAGGACAGAAGGAGTATCTGATCCAACGGATCTTGAATGCCCGTCTCTTGAGTACTCAGATCTACAATCAATTCTCGAGAAGAGAGGCGATGAACACAGGCTAAGGGACAAAGAAAGAAGGCTTGACGAAGAAAGGAAGGACTACTACAATGGAGCTCTGTTCGGACTCGATCCTTCAGTTCCTCCAGATGAAGTTGATCCGAGATGGGAAGTTAGAGTTGCTCCTGATGAAGAATACCTCACATCCCCTCGCCTTGCAGGAAGTGCTTGGAAACACATTGAGAGAAGACACTTGGAGGGGACAAAATGAAGATGCCACCATTCCGAGTGCTCTCGCCCAAGAGCCTCGATGAAGCACTTCATATGTCACGAGATCTTTCTGATTCGGGGGAAGCTTTCGACTGGATTGCTGGCGGAACAGACCTCTTGCCGAACTACAAGTGGCACATCAATGTGAAGAGCCATGTAATTTCGCTCTCATCGATTCCTGAATTACGAAAATTAAGTGGGAACCACATTGGTGCGATGGTTAGCATCAATGACTTAGCGGAAGATGCAGTCACGCATCCAGTTCTAGCCAAGGCTGCAAATTCCGTTGCCAGTGTTCTGATTAGGAAATCTGGAACCGTAGGAGGAAACATTTGCCTAGACACCAGATGCTACTGGGTGAACCAATCTGAGACATGGAGGGAGTCCATTGACTGGTGCTACAAGTGTGATTGTGGGACGGGAGCCGATTGCAGAGTCATACCGAATCAGAACACATTGTGTGTTGCGACGTATCAGGCAGATTTAGCTCCCGTACTGATGTGTCTTGATGCCACGATACATCTTGCTTCGCCCGCTGGAACTAGATCGTTGCCACTTTGCGAGTTCTTTGAGTTGGATGGAATGACAAGAAATGTACTAGAAAGTGGGGAGTTAGTGACTCACATCACCATACCAGAAGATTCTGCAGAATGGAGTGGGGACTACCAGAAGCTGAGGCAGAGAGACTCCTGGGACTTCCCGGAAGCAGGTGTTGCCGTCCTTTGGAAGGGCATTTCTAGTAGCGGCCCTGAAAGCCTTCGAGTAGCGACAACGGGTCTCGAGTCGATTCCAAGCCTGCATCTGGAGGAGACGAAAGAGGCTCTCTCAAGATGGAGGGGCGCAGAGACCATCGAAGATCTTGCCGAATCGATTAGGAAGGCGGTAAAACCAGTGCAGAACACATGGTTCTCCCCATCATATAGAAGAAAGATGGTGAAGGTCTTAACGAAGAGGGCGTGCAGGGATTTACTGGTGAGTTGATGAGTTCAAGAGTAAGCTCGATGCTGCTCGGAGTGATCCTGGCATTGACCCTATTCTCGGCAACTCCCACAACCGCACAAGAGTTGGAATCTTGGGAGTTGGGAATCAACTACCCTGAGGAAGACTCAACTAACCCGTTTTTGCTTTCCAGTGAAGGCTCGGCCGAGGTAGAGTTCTTTGTTGAAAATTCAGGATTGACCGATATTACTGTCGAGTTTGAATTCAGCATCCCTTTCAGTGGAAATCACGAAGCGCCTGAAAGTGAGACCATATCGGCAGGCTCCAATGAGTCATTCGATCTCAAGATTAGCGGGATTGACGCACTAACACATGATGCAGAAAAGAAGGAAAAATTTTCCATTACTGCGACGATAACGGCTAGACAGGGGGTGCCTGACCCGCTATCATCATCTCAGAACAGGGAAGGGGACTTGGAGATACCCTCAATCTTCGATCTCGCAGTCGACATTACTGAGCCGTTCGGACCCATGAATGCGGGTTCGGACACCATTCTTACTGTCACTGTCACAAACAACGGAAATGCACAGGACGGGGTTGGCGAAGTGGATGTCAAGGATGACTGCCCTCTGTTGTCGACCAATGATGGACTAGACTTATTACTCAGCGGAAACATAGAAGCTGGCAAGGAAAAGGATGCGGATCTAAGAGTTACAGCTTCGGAGAGCCACCCAAAGAGACATTGTGACATCACGGTAACTGTGACCTCAAAGAGGGAAATGGGCGAGGGTGGAAATGCCATAGCAGAAGATGAGGTGCGAGTATCTGTTGAGCCGCCCCCAACGGAGGACTCAGGATCCGACAGTCAGGAAGGTGAAGGTAGCAGTACTGGAGATTCGGTGAAGTCCAATCTACCTGCTCCGGGGATTATTGTTGCTTTGTCTGGATTGCTTGGGGCGCTAATCTTCCCCCGGGAAGAAGTCGAGTAGCAAAATCTGGAAGAACATGCTATAGAAACTAGCAACGCGAACTTCGCTCAGTAAAATATAACCGTGATTCGATTATCCGACAGATGTTGCTTGAGCCAACGACTCAACTAGGAAAGGGATTTGGAGACCATGGCAGAAGACATGGATGCTGAAGAGCGTTTCAATAGGAACGTGATGTACGCCCTAGTTATTACGTCAATAATGCTCCTTGTCCTTCCCATGTTTTTCGTAGTCGGCAAGTCAACCAATTACTCGGCTTACGATGATAGCGGTTTGGGGCAACTATCCGATATGAGAGAGAGTTTCGAAGGCGAGTATATCGAGAATAGGGACGACGGTTACTATATTGCGAACACTATGTCGACTCCAATGCTGGTCAATGATTGGAAGGACCCTCATCGGACGCTCCTGACGATTATCGCACCTGAGAAACCAATCGATAAGACTGAGGCGGATGAGATATTCCGCTTCGTCACAGAAAAGGGCGGCAAAGTAATAGTTGCAGCGGACAATACGCAAGCGCACAATTTGGCAATACTATTCGGCGTCAGATACATGGACGCGCCATTGAAGGACGATAAGCAGCATTGGGTTTACACACAGCAGGGTGTACAAGAAATTGACTGGGGTAACGTTTGGAGCGCTTCCCCGGTAAATCAAGACATAGACGAGATGTCGCCCGGTGCACTAATGCAGGGTTGCACCACATTCCAAATCCAGAACCCGGATGGTCTGAATGATTGCAGACTACCAGTAATGTACAGGGGACCTACTGGGATGATGTTTGAGGCTACAGACAAAGATCTGGAGGATCCGAATCACAGGAGAGTCATGACTCTTGGTAGAGCCTCACCGTCCGCCTTTATTGACAGGGCTGGCGATGGAGATGCAACAAACCCCGAGAATCCGGCCACGGGCGATCTGAGGTTGATGATGAGATTCGACTACCCCGGAATCAAAGTCCTAGACAGAATAGCAGATGAGGGCAGGGGCGCATTCTCGGCTGGGGTGGGGGAATTGGAAGTAACTGGGAGCATTGTTTTCGTTTCTGATGATGAGTCGTTCTCGAATTTGCTTTGGGATTTGGGAATGGCACAGGACCAAGGCCTGAACCAAGACTGCTCAGCTATCGGCGAATACACTCGAAACAACTGCTGGACGCAGGAAATCCTGAATAACAACGATTGGGGAGGAAATGAGAGATTCTTCAAACTCCTAGTTTACGACATGATGGAGTTTGACAATGTTGATCTTAACGCGCCAATCAGGTCTGATCCTGGCAACTTCCAAATTGTTTTTGACGAGAGCAGGCATGTGACGGGAATTCTCTCAGAGCCTTTCGTTCAGACGATGGGGACGATTGTCCTCCTAACTTCCAACCAGTTCCTGAAGTGGTTGGTAGTCCTAAACGTAGCACTACTACTACTTGTGGCGATGATGGTGGTTCCCGAGAAAGAAAACTGGAGGCACGTTTTCGATTTAACCAAATTCAACCAACGTCCGGAAAAACTGGATCCTGCAACATATAGGGATAGAGTCAGGAGAGCGCTACTAACCAAAGTGAGAATTCACCATGATCTGACTCGGGATGAGATGGCAATGAGACCACCTCCTGAAGTTCAGGCGATGATTGGGGACCCTCGTCTCGTGGAATTGGCTTATAGCCAAAGCCGAACTTACACACCACAAGAGTTGCGCAAATTGATGCAAAACATTCGCCGCTGGGGAAAAAATAACTAATAAATGGAGAGAAAAAAATGAGCGAGACAGAATCAGCAAAAGGGATGCAGACGCCTGGTTCGGGTGTACACGATACGACTTTGGCCAAGAAGGCTCAAGAGGCACGTGGATCAAGTAAGAAAGACGAGATATTGGCAGCCACCGGAGCGATGGGGCAGGCAATTAGCACCGAAGTTCAGAAAGTGATCGTTGGAAAGGAGCATGTGATTGACAACGTGATGGTCGACATTCTGTCGAATGGAAACCTTCTGTTCGAGGATTTCCCCGGCCTAGCGAAGACGCTGATGACCAATACCTTTGCAGATGCACTGGGATGCGACTTCAAGAGAGTGCAATTCACCCCCGACTTACTTCCCGCAGACATTACTGGGACCAACATATATGATGCCAAGAAAGGAGAGTTCACATTCAAGCCGGGACCTATTTTCTGCAATCTACTACTTTCTGATGAGATCAACAGGGCACCACCAAAGACTCAGGCTGCCCTACTTGAGGCCATGCAGGAGAAGCAAGTTACAATCGGGGTTGTTACTCACAAACTGCCTGCCCCTTTCCTAACGATGGCTACTCAGAACCCAGTGGAGCAAGAGGGAACATATCCTCTCCCTGAAGCTCAGCTTGACAGGTTCATGATGAAGATGATGGTTGGTTACCCTGATAGGGCTGACGAGAATGAAATCCTGCAGAGGAGGATCAACCGGAAGAAAGACGAAGTAGATGTCAACAGCATCACAGACCCAAGCATCGTAGTCAAGATGCAGAATTCCTGCGAGGAAGTGTATGTAGACAGATCAGTTAGGGAGTACATGGTCGACATTGTGGCCAGGACTAGAGAAGACCCAAGAGTTCTCGTGGGTTCGTCCCCTAGAGGTTCTCAGGCCCTTCTGAAGACTGGCAGAGCGGTTGCAGCAATGCGCGGAAGGGACTTCGTTACCCCCGACGATGTGAAGTCGGTTGCAGAGCTAGCAGTTGCCCACAGACTCATTCTAAAGCCAGAGCACCAGATTAAGGGACTGGAACCCGGTGAGGTCGTCCGAAATATTCTACACGGAAAGAATGCAGCGAATGTTCCGACCGTCTGAGTGATGATGAGGTGGAAAGATGGCCTGGAGCCGAAAATCAGCGATGTTTGCGTCGCTGTCGGTAGCGATGTACCTCCTAGGCCTGGTTCTACGAAACCAACAACTCGTGACCGTTGCAGTGGTTCTTCTTTCGTTCCTCACGTGGGCGGCCCTGAGAACCGCACATGGTGACGTCGCTTCCTCCGGAAGAAGAGTAGAAGATGCAGCCATGGACGAGGGTGTGCAACTTCAGAGCATCGTCGCCATGAGGAAGACTTCGTCCGCCAGAGTTTTTGAGGATGGAGAGATAGACGTAACCCTGCGAATTCAGAACAAATCCAGCATGGCCAAAATCCTGGAGCTACGTGACAGGGTTCCAGAGGTAATGAGAATCAAGAAGGGCGCGAACTACGTGTTGATGGAAATCGGGCCTAAGAGGGAGACTGAGATTTCTTACACCATCGAGACCCCTCTCAGAGGCTTCTACACGATAGGCCCGGTATGTATCAGAGTCCAAGATGAGCTGGGTCTTTTCCACAATGAAAAAGAAGTTCAGCTCTACGACGACTTCTTGGTTTTCCCGAAGATGGAAGACATCAAGGATGCGATGATTAAGAGCAGAGTGCCCAAGATCTTCACAGGGGCTGTCAACATCAGGAACCCCGGCGAGGGATCGAACTTCTACAACCTGAGAGAATACATGCAAGGGGATCCAATGAGGAAAATTAACTGGCAAGCCACGGCGAGACAGGATGGAAAGATGATGGTGAATGAGTTCGAAAGGGATGCGGTGAGTGACGTCATCATTCTTGTTGACAGCAGGTCAGTTAGTGAGACGGGACCGGTGAGCAGAAACTCTCTGGTATACAGCACAAGGGCTGCAGCTAGTCTGACTCAGCACTTCCTCTCTAGAAGAGATTCAGTTGGCCTAGTTGTCTACGGTGACGAGGTTGTTTCAGTAGACAGGGACACTGGAAAGAAGCAGTTGTACGTCATACTGACGAAGTTGGCCGGAGCTATGGCAAAAGGAAACACCCCACTTAAGATTGTGACTACCAGAATAATGCCTCACATCCACAGAGGAAGCCCGATCATCATACTATCTCCTCTTGAGGACGACCCAACGATTGTCGATGCGGTTAGGGACCTCAGGGCTAGGAATTTCGAGGTTACTATACTGTCTCCAAGTAGCCTAGAGTTCGAATTCGACGCTAGGAGAATAGACAGGACCGGTTATGAGGTCCTAAAAACCGAGAGAGATATTTTGATGACCGAACTCAGGGGATTGGGTGCTTACGTGATGGATTGGGAGCCGGACATGTTGCTATTCACGGCCTTGACCGGGGCAAGGGGATTCTGAGGTGGTGGATGAGATGGCAGAACAAGGAAGTAAGAGGCCAGTTGACACCTCTAACTTGTATGATGGCAAGGTTGTGAGGTCATCTGCACCCAGCAGGAAGAAGGCTGCGGGAACTCTGAAGGCAGACACTGGTATTCCTGATGATGCAGTCCCAGAAGTCGCCATTCCAAATTGGATAGAAGCGATTTTTGGCGGACCTGTGCTGGTGAATCGGGAGTTTGTTTCTCCGAATAGGATGGTTCTGACCCTGCAAATGTGGGCTATTGGATCTCTTTTCGTGCTTTGTTTCCTGACATTCATGCTCACTCCAGTTTCAGGCACAGCATGGTTTACACTAACTAACATGATTGGGATTGGTTTCCTGGGACTGTGGCTGCACCTGCTGCTGATTCTTGTCGGAGCGATATCTGGTTTCTGGGGAGTGTGGCAGCGAGATCAACGGGCTATGCTGCTTTCCTATGTGACCCTAATCCTAGTGACAATCAGGTTTGCAGGCAGCAAAGTGGAGTTTGGTTTGAGCTTCCTCCCTGATAATGAAGTGATTCAGAAACTGCTTCTCATTCTCTATGCCGTTTTCCTTGTTGTTTACATAGAGATCTCCAGCGCGGTGATTCGTTTCTCGATGCTGGATACCTCAATCAGGACAGGTGAGGTTTATGTGATGAACGTGAAGAGTATCACTGACAAATACAACAAGGCATTGGGATACACTCCAGCGGTTGCAGCCGTGGTGGCAACACTGACCCTATTCATCAATTTCTTCGTCCCTCTTTTTGTACGAATTCTGGACCCGGTGGCTGCGAATAGGCTCGAGGAAAGTGTGGAGCTAACGAGCGTTTACGGAGTTGCACTGGGAACCATCATAGTCTTCATAGTAATTGCATTGATGTTCGCAATCAACCTCCCACTGAGGATTCAACAGTACCTAGAAAGTCAATCCTAGTTACAGGAAACCACCCATCAAACCTAGATCACTGATCACAAGCATGGCCACGGCCTCGACGACTGGAGCTGCCCGTGGCCCTATGACCGGATCATGCCGCCCTCCAACCTTGAGAGGCTGGGTCTCGTTACTTGGGAGGTGGAGTGTGAATTGCTCCCTAGGTAGACTGCTAGGTGGTTTGAAGTGAACCAAGACTCGAATTGGGGCACCGGTAGATCTCCCTCCCAGAGCGCCGTCTGCTTCGCCGGTCTCTGAACCCTCCAATAGTGGAGAGTCTGGTCCTGGAATCCACATGTCATTGTTCTCAGAGCCCCTCATCTGAGAAGCCTCAATGCCATTGGAGAACTCAATGGCTCGAGCTCCGGGAATTGCCATCAGCCCTCTGGCCAGAGAGGGCTCTATACCGTCGAACCAAGGTTCTCCAACTCCAATTGGGAGGCCCCGTATCAGCAACTCAACGACTGAGCCGATGGAGTCCTTCTCTCTTCGGATCTGTTTGATCACATCGGCCATTCTTGTGGCGGCTTTGGGATCGCGGCAGTTGAGTCTGGACATTTCCGACCCCTCTTCTAGTGGTCCTGATGTATCGAGTTCAATCAGTGGCCTTGCTGATATCTCTCCGACTCTGCTTAGATGGGCATCACAAGACCACCCGGACTTTTCTAAAATTGTCCTAACCTGACTTCCTGCAGAGACCAGTCCCAGAGTGAGCCTAGCTGACTGGGAACCTCCGCCACGAGGATCGTTGGAACCCTTGGATCTAATTTCCTCCACCATATCTGCGTGTCCAGGACGAGGGTGGTCTGGGAGGAATCCGTAGTCTGATGGTCTGGCATCGGAGTTCCTAACTAGCATCAGAAGTGGCCATCCGGTCGCCTTGCCCTCATGGACTCCGGAGAGAATCTCGCATTCATCGAGTTCCAATCGTGATGACATGCCCTTCCTGCCTGGTCTTCTCTGGGACAAATCATCAGAAAGGGCCTGCAAATCAATTTCTGTTCCAGGAGGAATTCCCTCGACCAATGCACCAACGCACTTGCCGTGGCTCTCACCGAATAGTGTCACCTTCAACTGGTCACCTAGGTCCATACCCATCATGCCACCTCCTCTAGCAGCTCCTCTAGCAGCTCCTCACTGCTTGCAAATCTGGTTGAAATCACGGAAAGCCCCATCCCAGAGATTTTTCGGGATATGGATTCTGTGTCATCCTCGAAGCAAACTATGGCAATTGCGGGACCGGACCCGCTGACTCCAGAAGCTATGGCCCCTGATGCTATGCAGAGATTGCTGATTCTCAAAGCCTCGTGATCACCAGTAGCGGCGGATACTGCAATTCCATTTGATGACAAGGCATCTAGGGCCGAACCGCTCATTATCGAAGCCAATGATCTCTCAAAGATTGGCCTCTGCTCTGAGAAGCTAGTCGGTGAAATTTCCGCTGAACGTTTGCCTCTGAGGCAAATTAGTACTGACAGACTATCATCCATTGAGCCTTGAATAATTACTGAATCGGCTGCCCCCATACTTGGGTCGACCAGTTTCCAACCGGATTCTAGAGAAGCCCAATTATCATCCGTGCTTCCTGTGATGGCGCAATTTGACATCAACTGAGACTTAGCTGCAAGGTCTGCTATTTCTGAATTAGATAGTCCTGTCCATGCGCAAGAATTCAGTGCCCTAATAGCCGCACATGACAGAGCCGAGCTGGACTTTAACCCTTGTCCGACTGGGACCGTACTCTCAATCTTCCACCCGAATTCCACAGGTATTGGTAGTCCCTCTTCCCTCCAGCATGACTCTATAGCATCTAGAAGTCCATGTTCGTCATTATTCACTTCGAGCGTCGTGTCCACAATCTGGACCTCTGTTGCTAGTTGAATTCCTACTGAGCAACCCCTGTCGGACCCCAATGCATGGAGAATTGAGATTGCCCCATTGGCCCTCCCAGATCCTATGACATTCACTTCTCGGCCACCCCCGCATTGAGGGGAAAACCAACGTGTCTAGCTCTATTGTCAGTGATGACAGAAATCTTGTCTCCTTCTTTTACTTGGGTTACTGAAATTACCCCTCCATTAGAGGTGATCAATCTTACAGTCTCTGCTTGCTGAACTACTATTTGTCCCTCTGAACCTGAAACTTCGAATCTAATCATTAGCAGTGGGCGAGTCTCCACTTTCAGTCGTCCGATTGTAGCCTTCTCTTGTTCACCGGAAGAGGACAGAACTGCTACTTCGTCACCAGAGATTAGTTCACTTAGGTACTTGGTTTTTCCATCTGCCATTAGGACGTAAGAATGGACCGCCCCCGCATTTACTCTAAATGGACGAGTGGGGACGTATTCTGATTGAATTGTCTCTCCGTGGAGAAGGCAAAGATTGCCTGAAAGGGATCCAATGGCCATCCCTTGCCCATCATTTATTCTCCTTGTTAGGTCAACGCACACCCTTTCTCCCACTCCTGCCCCATCGATTGACAGGACCCGGGCCTCGGCGATAGTGACTCCAATCTCTGGCGGTTCCTCCTTCTCCCAGATCCCTCCGAGTACTCTAATCGCGTCATCGACCATCTGGATAGGGACTAGAATAGCGTCGACGCCCCCTCCCATGGCAAAGGCTGCACCGTTGAGTTCTACTTCCTCGTCGATTGCTGCAGCGATCCTGGTACTTGTCCCCCTTGATGCTGCGACTAGATTCTCCAGTGGGACCATGGTCCAATCGGAGCATCTGACTAGAATCCATGGCACTAGGCCAATGAGGGACAATGCTTCTTCCTGATCTGATGAATCGTCTATTTGTACTTCCGAAACATCGTCTGAAAATCCTGTCCAGAATCGACTAACTACATCCATATTGGAATATTCTTCGCCTTCGGAAAGAGACCAGATCTGCATCGATTCACCTCAGATGCCTTGCTGCCTCTTCTGCATTGGCCCCATCATGGACTATCGCTCTTAGGGACCTAATGTGGGATGCTGGGTCTTCTGCAGCGAATACATGCCTGCCAATACACACTCCAGAACCCCCAGCGTTGATTGATTTCTCAACCAGTTCTAGAACCTGTGAGAATTTCTCATCTCTTGGCCCTCCAGAAACCAGAACTGGGATTGGAACAGATGAAGTTACGATTCTGAAAGACTCTTCGGAACCAGTCCATGGAACCTTGACAGCGTTGCAACCCAACTCCCATGCTAGTCTCGCAGCATGTGCAACCCCCCCAGTGAGGTCTGATGGATCGACAGACAGATTGACTCCTCTTGGATAGAACATCCCCAACACCGGAAGATCTGCTTCGAAGGCCTCGGTAGTGATTCTAGACATTCGACCAATCATTTCTGGTTCTGCTGGATCTCCGAGGTTTACCTGGGCTGACATCCCTATTGCCCCTCTGGAATGGCTCTCCGAGGCGTTAGAGACCAGGACCTTGTCCTGGGATCGAGGGCCACCGTGGATGGTGGATAGGGATGCATGGCAGACAAATCTGCCCCAAGAAGTTCTGGTAAAATGGTGACTCACCGCCCCCTTATGCATCACTATTGCATCTGCCCCGCCCTCTATCGCCGCATCAACTGCTGAATCGCTGTCCATGATTCCGTGTTCGGGGAATGAGGACGCACTGTGGTCCATGGGCACCCAAACCCCCCTACCCCTAGGAAGGATTGTTTCCAAGCGTCTTGCTAGGGCATCTGCCACGTATTATCGCCAATGTCCCCTCTCTTGAATAGTCCCGTTCCCTCTTGTCCTGGTTTCCTCTGTATTTTGCGGATTAGATGTCCAGATCGACGATTACTGGAGCATGGTCGGAGACAACTAATCCGCCTTCTCTCATGATCTCAGTTGATTTCATCAGCGATCTTGCTGCTTTGTTAGCTAGGATGTAGTCGATTCTCCAGCCCCTGTCCCTCTCCCTTGCTCTGCGGAAGTTTGACCACCATGAATAGGGGCCCTTCATTGATCCAAGGTGAATTCGCAGAAGATCGTTCCAGCCTGATTCCAGCATTCTATCAAACCACTCTCTCTCGTGCGCCAAGAATCCTGATGTGCGCTTATTCCCCTCTGGATTCCATATGTCATCCTCTGTATGCGCAATGTTCAGGTCCCCACAGAGAAGAGCTGGGTCGGATGATTCGTTGAATTGTTGACTCCACAGTAGCATGTCCTCGAGCCACTGATTCTTGTACTGTTGGCGCTCTTCTCTGGAGGAGCCGTTCGGCAGGTACATGTTGATGCAACTCAAGTTATCGTGCTTGGTCACCAAGACACGGCCTTCTGGATCACGAGTCTCATCGAGGTCAGTGTCTATCCCTCTCCCAATCTCAGATATCCCAACCCTGGAACATGACATCACACCAGAATATCCCTTCTTTTGTGCAGGGTGCCAAATTACCTCATACCCCTCGGGCTGAGGCCAATCCTTTGGCATCTGCTCTGGTAGGGCTCGGACTTCTTGGAAGAGCATGACGTCGGCATCAATCCGTTCTATGAACTCATTAAGCCCCTTTCGATGAGCAGCCCGAATCCCATTCAGGTTCCAAGTGACGACTCGCACGAGGGGGGGCTCACTGAGAGAGGTCTTTGACTTTCTCGACTAAATCCATCCTGCTAATTCTCCACATCCCGTATGGAGTGAGAATTACAGAGATGAAAACAACAATGCCAACAAGTTGTGCTGCAATCATGAAATCAAACTTTACAGTCAAATAAAATGCCCATTGGACAAATGTAGAAATTAATGCTTGAGTGCCAAATATAGTAAAAATGGTGGCGAGAATGCCGCCTATCAAACCAATAGCGATATGTTCACCCAACATCATTCCACCTATCCTGTTGATTGGAGCACCAAGCACTCTTAGTGTCGCAATCTCTACGTCTCGTTCTGCAAGATTCATGATTAGTGTATTGAATAAAACAACAATTGCAATGATTATTCCAAGCGCAAGAATTGAATTGTATATTGCTTGTTGTTGTTTCAAAAGAGACTCAAAGGTTTTGATTAAGTCCTCTTTTTGAGTAACTCCAAGTGAAATTTCGCCCAATTCACTGTCGACTACGACCCCCTCTGGCAAATCAATCAAAACAGAGGTCACTTCAATTCCTACTACAGGAACGAGATCTTGGCGATGGAAATACACGGTTCGTGACACTTCTCCTTGAGTAATGCCGGTTATCTCAATATCCAACGAAGTTGAACCAAACATAATCGTCTGAGTTTGTCCAATTTGCCAATCGAGGAAGTGCTGTAATCCCTCATCAACCAGTACCTGTGTAACTTCAGAATTAGCAACAGGGAGTGTGCCTTCTTTGAGATCTAAAACTATCATAGAATTATCATTAGTAGAAACCGTATCCAACCCATAGGTCAAGAGATACCTCGTATCTCCCTCTGGGTTAGCCGGAAAAACTAGCATCGACTCATGAGATGCACCTCTCTCATCAGCCCATTCATTCACTGCCACCTCTCCTCCAAAGGGAACAACAACTTGGGCATCCCAATTCTGGTTATTCTCAATATTGCCAACTACAGCATCTTCCATTGTGGCCATCATCAGTGTCATACTGCCAAAGATTAGCATTGACAGGCCGACAGCAACGAATGTGAAGGCTAGTCTAGTTGGTTTTCTAATGCTAGACCTGATAGTTAGACCAACTGTAGAAGGTAATCTCGAAGTTAACTTCTGTAGTCCTCGAGACGAGAGTCTAATCTGGTGTTGGCCGCGCATGATTTCCAGAGGTTGTAGTCTAGAGGCTTGGATAGCTGGAAAAATTCCAGAAAACAAAACAATTAACATCGCGATTCCAGAAATTTGCAGAAGGATAGGGGTTACATCTGCAGGTTCAATAATTGGAATTCCCAGTAATTTTTCATACATATTCAGCATGGCTGGAGCACCCAAAAATACTCCAAGAATTATACCAAATAAACAACCGATTAAACCTATTAAAATGGGCATCAAGATGTATCCCGGAATAATCGTATTTCGTGGGATTCCAAGTGTTCGCAATATTGCAATCTCTCTAGCCTGAGATTGTACCAACCTCTGAAGACTCAAGAAGATGGTTATTCCAGCAACTATTGCGATCATTGCAGTAACTGGTTTATACATCGACATCGCACCTTCGGCATCGGTACGAAGAAATTCTACAGATTCGATTCCTGAACGACTGTAAACCAATGAAGGAGAATCATCAATATCTTGTAAGATAGAAGCTAGTTCTACAATAATTAAACTGAGTTCTTCACCTTCGACATCGGTAGAAGTCTGCAAGTCATATTCCGGAGTCTCAACTATGTCGATGAGTAGAAGATTTGCAGAACCAGAACTAAGATTTGCCAATTTTTCAAGGCCTCCTGAAGTCAAATATCCAGTAGCAAATGTTCCGGGTTCTGAAGGAAATAATGAGCCACTCTGGGTAAAGTACAGGTGATTTGAATGATGACCAATACCCACAATGGTGTAATCCATGCTTCCTGCTCCGGAACCTATCGAAATGCTATCACCAATCTCAACATTCATTCCTTCAGCCACCCTTGCATCGACTACTATCTCATCATCTGCACTGGCCATAACACCTGAGCAGCAATCGTGGTCCGGAAACCACACTCGGTCGACATATCCTTCGTCAATACCATGCCAAACAGCAGGTATGATTGATTCTTCACCATCCTCATTTGTGTGAAACATGACTCCATCGAGTTTCAAACGAGGTTCGCATTCATTTAGCACTAAATCTGAATCGGGCCATTGATTTGCGATTTCCTCACAAATTGAATCAGCAGTACTGCCATCCCATGCCCAACTAGGATTTTCAACCCAAATATCTGCAAGGTTTACTCCCTCATCAGTATCCGCATAGATGTCATCGTACATGCTTGAGGCTGTATGAGCATATGCTGCAAAAGAAATACCTGCGAAAACACCAACCATCACCATGAGTACCACTGCGATGAGGCGAATCTTTGTTCGCCATAGGCTTCTTGCCAAACGCTTTGTAAGTAGTCCAAACAAGAATATCACCTCATTCAACAATTTCATCAGACTTTACTTTTCCACTGTCAATTCTTACAACTCGTGTAGCATATTCAATCAATGATTCGTCATGAGTCACGAAAACGCAGGTTATCCCTTCCGCCTCACATGCCTTGACTAGTACTTCCATGACCATAGATGAGGTCTTTGAGTCTAGGTTTCCCGTCAACTCATCACCGAGTAGAAGTCTCGGACTCTTGGCAAGGCTTCGGGCGATTGCAACCCTTTGTTGCTGCCCTCCACTTATCTCGGCAGGAAATCTATCCTTCTCGTTCTCTAAGCCAACAAGCTGGAGAAGTTGGTTTGCCCTTTCCTCATCGCGGCCACCTGATAATTCTTGAATCAGCAATATATTCTCAAGTACAGTTAGATCTTGAAGGAGATTGAAAAATTGAAACACATATCCAATATTATCTCTCCTAAACGATGTGGCTTTCTCACTAGCCATTGCTATGGGCCTTGAGTGAGTGAAGTATTCCAAGGGGAAGAATATGATTTTGGCGAGGGGCCGTAGTAAGAACGCCGTATGCCATGGGAGGGATTCAAGTCGATTCCACCACCTAGGTGCTAAGGCAGGGACTCTAGGCACTTCCTTTCCAGCAAACTCGTAAGAACCACCGGTGGGGGTGTCCAAAGCAGAGAGGCAGTTCAGAAGGGTGGTCTTACCGGATCCTGAAGGACCAAGGAGAATTATTCTCTCTCCCTCATTAATTTCTAGATCAATTCCATCAAGTGCCTTCACAGTTCCTGACGGCATGACATAATGCCGTTGGACGTTTTCCATTTGCAATAATTTCTTCATTTTTTCACCTTTTCTTTCAATGAGCAGGACAACTGTTTCGACACTATGAGTCAGGTGCTCCTGCAAAGAATGACATTGACTCCTTGAACAACTCTTCTCTTCTGTGCCTCTTGTTGTCTCTGATCTTGAGCCATGTGAATCCTACCGCTAGGAGGATGATGAATGGGATGAACGCCTCGGCGTGATACCTCTCCATCACCTCAATTATCCCTCGTGCCGTATATGCCCAAGTGACTGATGCAGCCGTGCCGCCAATGAAGCAAGCAGCAAGCACCCTCTGGAACTTCATTCGGGCTACCAGCCCTAGCATGGCCCCAACTAGTACACCACTTGCCATGAAGGGGATCCAGACGAAGACTATCAGTCCCCAGAAGCCATACTTGTCGATTCTTTTCCTGTTCTTGTGGGCCACGTACTCTACTGAGGACAGGATATCGCCCATGAACGGGTTCTGCAATAGGGCCCCTGGGATTCCATCGCGCTTCGCTACCATTGCCTCTCCGGAGTGTTCATCGGAACCTTGCTCGACCCTGCCTGCGACAGCTCTGTCGCCCAGAGTTGATTTCTCGTTTCTAGCACTGACAACTAGTTCCCTACCCTCTAGAAGATGTTCCAAGTCAGAGCTGAGTTGGACTCGTAGGTCTCCTTGGAGATGCTGATATGTCGGCTTGAATAGGAAGTAAGCGAACTTCGTGACTGGTTTGTAAATAACCCTGACGAAAATCGCATCCTCATCGGCCAGAATCGCAGATCCGTAGTCTGCAACATCGTGTTTCCTAAACCATCTTGACATGCTTTCTCTGAATGACTCCTCTAGTTTCCCGAACTGTCCCATTGAGGAAAAGAAACCGCTGTAGTCGTCAGAGAGTTTGACTTCGTCTAATTCGTCGAAATCTGGCGTTTCTCCGGGACTAGAAATAGAGTCGGTGCAAACCGTCTTTATCTGAAGCGGCCTCATCTCTCCGAAGATTCGGAACTCGTTGAGAATGTCTTTGATTATGGTGCCTTTCACCTCGATTGGGGACATGATGGTCTTCCTTGTCGTATTGTAAGGCAGGAAAACATCGACTGAGATTGCCCGGTTCTGAATCCTAATCGATTCCAGATTAGGCTTTATTTGGAGTCTCTTGCAAGCGTTTTCGATCGTCCTAGAGATTAGCCTGTCCATTTGCTCACTGGAAAGAAGATCGTCCGTCTCCCTGTGGTACAACCTGTGCATCAGGGGATACTGGACACAAAGGAAGAATATCGACATTCCCAATGAAACCATGGCCATGTACCACGGAGGGATTTCTGCGTTTCCTCCGGTTAGCATAGCAGTCTCCCTACCGCCTACCCACTCTGCACCCATCAGAATCCAGCCCCAAACACCCATGCGCTGAATCGTTAAGCAAGCCCGGTTATCATCATCGATCTCCTCCATCTTCCTGTGAGTTTCTCCAAAGCCGAAGAAAGATGATGCCTCATTAGTATGCAACTCTATTTCTAGATCCTTGATTGTAATTTGAAGGAGCGGCTCATTTTCTTTCTCGGAGATTTCCTCTGAGGAGAGTTCTGACCAGCCAGTTGAGTTGTTCTCTGAATAGAATACTGTGATGCGAATTCTGTAGTCCCCATCAACCAATTCTTCCTTATCCAATTCCAGGTTCAGGTCTCCAACCCCTCCAACTACGAGAGTACGTTCGGCATCACCTTCAATTTCTCCCTCGGACCCAATTGCTGAATCATTCCAAACTGCAACCAGCATTGCTGAAGATGAGGATGGAGGGACGTTATGACTTACGATTCTAAGATCGTCTTCCTGGACCCAAGTATCAATCCAGATCTCTCCTCTCTTGTCAATGCAGTCATGTGGATCAAGCGGAGTTCCCGAGAGCGTCTCATCTATCATTATCGAGTCACCGAGAATTATGCCCGACGAGGCGATTGCGACCATCCCGAAGAACATCAAGCCGGCCATTACTCCGAAGACCAGTGTGTAGTCAACGAATGTCTGAGGTACGATGGTGTTGATCAGGAAGCTCTGACCTGAGTTCTCTCTTCTCTCCCTAATCCTATCCAATTCTACGTCAATCCCGTCCTCATTTTCAGATTCAGAAATTGGTTCAATGGAGTGATTTTTATCAAATTCTAGAGGTGTCGACGGAAGGATGTCTTCGACCATTGGAAGCAGACGAGCAGGTCGGGCGTATGTGAATATTATTCACGGAATGGGTGAGTCAGTTGGGCAAAATTGGAGTTGCTGGAAAGAAAGCGATTTTGTCAACTTCTGGAACTGGGAATTTAGGCAATTTTAATGTCCTCCTACTCTGTAGGAGGGGTATGCCCAGTGTCAACGCGGTGAGGTCGAGACTGTCTCTTCTTCTCGTTGGCCTGATGCTTTTCCCGAGTGTCATGACGATTTTATCCTACCAAATTGGGAACGACGAACTGTTGGATGACACAAGGATGGACTCGATTGATCTCGCTCTAGAGACCCATTCTATCCTTGGAGTCCCCGAATCTGGCGACCCTTCTCATGGATGGAAGAGCGACTCTGGAAATGTCGGAGAAGCGTCGCTATTCTATCGGATTGCGACATATGTCCCGATAGAAGAGTGGGTAACTACGACTGGGGAGGGTTACATGTCTGGTTGGTTCGCTCTGGCGCACGATTACCCAGTACCATCCGATTGGAGAACTGAATTGGGCGATCTGGGGATGGAGTGCAGAACATTCTACTCGCCACAGGGATTCCACTGCAACGTACCGAAGATGACACCATTGGAACTATCCGATATTGGCGTAATCGGTGCTTTCCGACTTGATTCAACGGACAAACTGGCTCCAGATGTCATACCCCTGGTTGAAGGAGAATCGAGTGGGGCAGTGATGCAAGGGGAACGATACGTGATGAACGTCGTATTGAGTGGTTCTGACGAATTAGCAAACCTGATTTCTACTGGAATCGAGGTTGTTGACTACCGAACAGATAGGATAGTGGAAGTCGTAGTAGATCAGAAGGATGTGGTTGAACTCGTTAGTCTGGATTTCGTCGAGTGGGTGGAGCCGAAATATCCAGTGCAGCTAGATAACGAGGCAGCAGCAGGCATCATCGATGTTGATTGGGTCGGCGAGGCTTCCAACATGGTTTCCTTCGGAGGAGGGTCACTGACAGGGGCTGGGGTAATCGTTGGAGTAATGGACTCGGGTCTAGACACTGTAGTGGAATGCACCAGCATCTCCAATTGCAACTCCCTTAATAGCGGCATTCATGCAGACTTTGCCGGTAGGATAGCAGGGGTCGTATCATACACTTGCGGCAGCTGTACAGATGGTCCAGAGGATCAGCATGGTCATGGGACCCATGTGAGCGGATCTGTTCTGGGAGATGGTACAAACTCGCCCGACGGTTCTGACAATAGCGGAATGGCACCGGGTGCGCATCTGTTCATGCAGTCCATTCTGTGTGGCGCTAGCCTCTGCAATCCCTCCTACGATATCTTCTTCACCGAGGCACACAATGCTGGTGCGCGGGTCCACACAAATTCATGGGGCTCTGGCCCTAGCGCCGATGGCACTAGTTGTGGTGGGAGTTGTTTGGCGTACTACAGCTCCAGCGCGTTTGAGATTGATACCGAAGCCAATTCCCTCACTGACCTTACGATTCTATTCGCCATGGGGAATGATGCAATGGACTGCACATACAACTCGTACGGACAGTCATCCTGCTATGGGGGAAAAGATGGCGAGATCAACCTAGGTGCGATGAATCAACAGGCTACTGCTAAGAACATCCTGTCAGTAGGTGCCTCGGAAAACCTCCGTGACACTTTGCCGCTATATGCTACGCCATGGAGGAATTTCTGTAACAGTGATCCTCCATGTGATCTACCCTTCACAAATGAGAAGTGGGGCACAAGCCCAATCAGAGATGATACGGCCAGTGATAATCCAGAGGGGATGGCTGCATTCTCCAATAGAGGCCCTACAAATGATGGGAGGATCAAACCGGATATAGTGGCGCCGGGAACATGGATACTATCAACCAAATCCGAATTGCGAACTGACTCTCCAAGTTCTGATGTCGGGGACTATTACACTCACTTGTTTGGAACCTCGATGGCTACCCCAATCACAGCAGGTTCGGTCGCATTGGTAATCGAATACCTGAATAACATAGGGGCTTACAATTGCAACCTTGCTAACAATCCTTCAAGTGACCAATGCCCGGAGTCCGCCTTAATCAAGGCAATACTTGCTTCGGGTGCACACGACATGGATGGACAGTACACGACCGGAGGAAATTTCAATGGGAACGGGGCAGAGGAAAAGGCACCGAACAACCACGAAGGATGGGGTCGGATTGACCTCCAACAGCTAGTGTATTCTGGTTTCACAGAGGGAGTCGAGATTTCCACATTGGAGAGTCATTCTTTCAGACTTTCAGTTCCAGATACCGGGATTGAGGATTTCCGAGTCGTGCTTTCATGGAATGACCCAGCAAACTCCCCCAGTGCAGGAAAGCAGTTGATTAACGATCTTGACATCCTCTTGAAGAGTCCCAGTGGGACAGTACAGACGTACACAAATGACGATTTGAACAATCTAGTGGGGATTTCACTGGGCGAGAATCCGGAAGTGGGCGATTGGGAAATCATAGTCACCGGTGCAAACGTCCCATCTGGGCCTCAGAAGTACTACCTAGCTTCCAGCATAGGGGTCATCGAAGATATGAGGCATCCAGTATCGGATGGATTTATTGAGCCTGGTTTCCAAACCGGGTCTATCTTCACCGAAACCACGATGTCAAGCGGTGGCGACCATCTCTGCGCGATTCTGGACGATTCCTCACTTCAGTGCTGGGGGGACAACTCATTCGGACAATTAGGAGATGGGACCACGACCGACAGGCTGACGATGACCGAAGTGGGGCTCGATGCAGCAAGGACCGCAGTTTCAATCAGCTCGGGGAAGGACCATACGTGCTCCATCCTGGATAATGGTGGTCTGCAATGCTGGGGCAGGAACAACCATGGCCAACTAGGGGATGGCACTGCCGTTCATTCGAGTTCACCCGTCGATGTGAGCCTGTCGGGAGTGCCCGTTCAACTCTCCTCGGGAGATTGGCACAGTTGCGCCATCCTGGATGATGCTAGCCTGCAATGCTGGGGGGCTAACGAAGCCGGCCAGCTCGGGGATGGGACCAATGCCGATAGCAGCACCCCTGTATCCGTCTCCATCGGGGAAAACGTCCTAGCAGTCTCAACCGGGTCCAACCATACATGCGTGATTACCAATTCATGGGCTCTGAAATGCTGGGGGGGCAACAGCAACGGGCAGTTGGGAATAGGTTCTACTTCTTCCTCCAACAGCCCATCGACGGTCACCGTCGGTGGGAATGCCGTGGCAGTGTCCGCCGGGGGCTCTCACACCTGCGCCCTACTCGATGGTAACAATGTGAAATGCTGGGGTGACAACAGCAACGGGCAGCTCGGGGACGGTGGGACGAACCAGCAGAACGACGCTGCCACAGTGGGAGTCTCTCTGACTGGAGTGATAGCAATCGACTCTGGAGATAGCCATACCTGCGCGGTTGACTCCAGTGATTCCCTCTACTGCTGGGGAGACAGTGCAAATGGGCAAGTCGGCGATGGCAGCACTTCCGATCAAATCACATCCCCCATTGAAATCACACTAGGACAGAATCTAGGTGCTCTGTCAGTCTCATCTGGGTCATCTTACACCTGTGTTGTTGGTAGTAACGACTTGGCCATGTGCTGGGGTGGCCATGGTTCGGGGGCCCTTTCCCTCGGGATCTCCCCTTCTGAGTTCACAATCCCCATGTGGAGTTATATCAGCTCGTCGGAGAGGGATTGGAACGATAATGGAGACCTGAACATATTCGAAGTCGGCGTAAGCAATGACGATGATGGCGATGGCTTCCCGAACACTGTCGACAGCGAACCCAGCAATCCAACCGTTGCTGTGGACTGCTCATCTGGGTCATACGGCAGGTTCACGTGCAGGCAGGCCACTCCTGGATACTACGTCAGTGGAACCGGGAACACCGTGATGACTCCAGCTAGTCCCGGGCACTACGTGATCGATCCCGGTGCAACCTCAGAAGAGCCATGCATCATGGGAGAGTTCCAGAGGCTCTCTGGTCAGACCTCATGCGATGACGCAGAGCCCGGATACTACGTTCCTGACCCGGGAGCGTCTGAGGGGACTCCGTGCCCACCAGGCAAGTACAACGACCTATCTGGGCAGAGCTCGATAACTGCTTGCAAATGGGCCGAATCTGGTCACAGCGTCCCGGTACTCACCCAAATGACATCGGGGGCTTCGCACTCCTGTGCCATCCTGGATGACGGTTCGGTCAGCTGCTGGGGTGATAACAACAACGGGCAGCTCGGGGATGGTTCGAGGTCACCAAGCCTCGAGCCGGAGAAGTCTTCCATGCCCCTGGGTAGGAAGGCAGTGGAGATTTCCGCTGGTTCGTACCACACATGCACGATGTTCGACGACGGTTCAGTCCGCTGCTGGGGGTCGAATGAATTCGGACAGCTAGGGGATGGCACTACTGTCGAAAGAACGACTCCCATCACAGTAGACCTTGGGGAAGGGAAGAGCGCCCTGGGCATCTCATCCGGGGCATCTCACACATGTGCGATCCTCAATGATCGTAGCGTGAAGTGCTGGGGTGACAACAGCAACGGGCAGCTCGGGGACGGAACGACTACCGATAGATCGAGCCCGGTACATGCAGGCATGGGTGGCGAAGATGCCCTAATGGTCTCAACTGGCTCATACCACACCTGTGCGATAATGGAGGACAGGTCGGTGATGTGCTGGGGGGACAACTGGAACGGTCAGGTTGGTGATGGGACCTACATCGATAGGACATCGCCGGTAGAAATTGGAATTCCAAGCAACAGCAGCGCAGTATCCCTGGATGCGGGAGCGATGCACACATGCCTAGGGATGAATGATGGCTCCATGTTCTGCTGGGGGTACAATGCATACGGACAGTTGGGGAACGGCGGGTATAGCAACTCCAACTCGCCCATGACAGTCCCGCTAAGCTCCAACCAGTTACTAACATCCGTCCAAATAGGACTGTTTCACAGTTGTGCGCTATTCGACTCGGGACAGGTGGCCTGCTGGGGAGATAACAGCAACGGGCAGCTCGGAGATGGTTCACAGAGTGGAAGTGGGGTACCTGTAATTGTTAACCTAGACACAAATGCAACATCAATCGCCGTCGGTCAGAGGCACACCTGCGTCATCCTGGATGATGCTAGCCTGCAATGCTGGGGGGCTAACGAAGCCGGCCAGCTCGGGGATGGATCAAACTCGAATCGGGACAACCCGACGGTAATTGACCTCGGTCACGGCTCAAAGGAGCAATTGCCCTGCGCACCGGGATCATACCAACCAAACCCCGCCCAAACCACGTGCATCCTCGCTGACAGGGGATTCATGGTCCCACAATCGGGGCAAACTAACCAGACGGGATGCGTGTCGGGATACTACTCGAGCCTGAAGGGGCAATCGGTATGCACCCCTGCCTCGAGGGGTTACTACGTATCAGAGGTCAATTCTGCTTCACAAACTCCCTGCCCCAGTGGTCAATCGACTTTGGAGGAGGCCTCTACCTTCTTCGACATGTGCTTCGCCGACTTCGACGGGGATGGTACACCTGACCAGTTCGACACCGACGCCGACAACGACGGAGTACTGAACGGCGATGACTACGACTGGTTGGATCCGGAAGTCTCCGCTGACTCGGATGGCGACAGGATTCCTGACATCTATGACGAAGATGACGACAACGACGGTGTCAATGACACGGACGACCCATTCCCAATGGATCAAGGGGAGTGGGAAGACAAGGACGGTGACGGAATCGGGGACAACTCAGATCCGGACGATGACGGGGATGGCAGGAGGGACATTTTCGACGTGTTCCCGAATGACGCGAACGAGTGGTCGGATGCCGATGGGGATGGCATTGGAGATAATTCCGACGCAGACGACGACAACGACGGTCGGTGCGATGACACCACCTATTGGACACCTAATGAGATCCCACCAAACAGTGGCCCGAGTCAGGACGGGGACAACATCCCCGATTGCTACGCCTCCGCAAAGGGAGATGCATTTCCATTCGATGCGAATGAGACTGATGACACAGATGGGGACAGCATCGGGAACAACGTGGATACGGACTGCGATGGCGATGGGTGGATCAACCCGGTCCCTTGCACAATGAACAGTGCTGGTGAGAACGGCACAGATGCATTTCCCCTAGAGGACTGGAGATGGTCCGACTCGGACGGAGACGGCCACGCCGATCAGGGGAAGAACGCCGATGTCTTTCCCGATGACCCGACAGAGTGGATGGACAGCGATCGCGATAGTGTGGGCAACAACGCCGACGAGTGCCCATTCGAACCCGGGATTAATCCGAGCACTGATGACTTCATTGTACTGCTAAGCCTACCTGGTAACGACCTTGGGTGTCCTATTCAAGCGATCCTCGGGGATGAGATCATAGTAGATGAGTCGGAATCCGACGATGCTGGCTTTGATAGTGCAGAAGCCCCCGACTTTGACAATGATGACATTCCTGACTTGCTGGATATGGATGACGACAACGACGGGATTCCGGATATAGAGGACGGGATCCTCGGGGACGAGAAGTGGTCCAGAGATCCATTCAGGCCCTTCACCTACGAGAATTGGGCCATTATCGCCATTTCGATATCCTTCATCGGGATAATGGGAAACAGGGTGATCGGTACGAAGAACAGGAGCATCTCCAACATCCGCTCTAAGAAGATCAGGATTCAATGATGGTGCAGGGGGCAGGATTTGAACCTGCGAAGCACTACGCACTGGGACCTAAACCCAGCCCCTTTGACCACTCGGGTACCCCTGCCGGAGAGTTTCGTTTGAACAGTCAGACTTCAATGCAGCGCAATTCGTGACTTTGTTGGTGCAGGGGGCAGGATTTGAACCTGCGAAGCACTACGCACTGGGACCTAAACCCAGCCCCTTTGACCACTCGGGTACCCCTGCTATGTCCCGTCCGAATAATTACCCACCAAGAAGTCAACGCATCCGTGTCAATGACCCCCATAGGGTCATAACTGGGTCTATACGCCCCGCAGATGGCAAAAATGGCTCGAATAGGTGTTCTCGGACTCGGCAACTGGGGAACCGCCCTCGCGCTAGTGTGGTGCAAGGACGGGCACAACGTCCTAGGTTGGACCGTCGAGCAGGAGGTTTACGAGTCAATGATGACCGATCACGAGAACGAGAAGTACCTGCCGGGCTACAAGATTCCAGAACTGGATTGCACCATGGAGATCTCAGATGTCACGGAGAGCTGCGAGATTCTGGTCCTAGCACTTCCCAGCTCAGTCATTCTAGAGGTTGTCGACATGCTGATTCCTAGCCTCAGGCCATCGCACCTACTCGTCGATCTGGCCAAGGGCCTTGCTCCATCGGACGAGGGTGGTTCTGGGATGATATCCGATGCCATAGAGAGGAGGCTCGCCGAAGCTGGAATGACCAATCAGGTCGTGGTGATGACCGGTCCCACTATAGCTCCCGAGGTCGCTCGAGGGGTGATTACCAACGCACTGGTAGCATGCCGTGACATCGGAGTGGCAAAGAGAGTCACCGAACGTCTCTCGACTGACTCCCTAATCCTCACCCCTGCTGAGGACCCGGTTGGGGCTGAGCTATGGGGGGCGTACAAGAACTGCGTTGCACTAGCATGTGGTCTCGTTGACGGACTGAAGGACACCATAGGGGGTGACAACCTCAAGGCGGCTCTGGTACTATCGGGATACAGCGAGGGAATCGAGCTACTGGCGAAGATGGGGGCCGATTCCAAGACAGCCTTCGGGCCCGCGGGCATAGGAGATCTGTATGTGACGGCAACCAGCCCACGGAGCAGGAACAGGACACTAGGCGAGAAGTTAGGATCAGGGAAGAGCCTAGATGAGTCGCTAGAAGAGATGCACATGGTGGCAGAGGGAGTACGAGCGACTAGGATGTTCCTGAATAGGTCAGAGAGGATGAGTCACCCGACCCCGTTCCTGAGCACCTTAGGGAGCCTGTTGGATGGGGACATCGAGGTTGAGGACGCGGTTAGGAGAATGGCAGGGGCATACGAGGTGAAGTGAAACCATATCCGGTTCAATTACTAGATTTGCTTCATTATTTCCAAGGTAGCACGGATCCAGTCAGCGGCATAGTCATCATAGTCCAAGTCACAATCTATCCTATTATTCACCCTAGAGCCGCCCTTTTCCTCAAGGATGGTGTCCCATTCCTTGCCTGACTCACAGAAGAACTCGAATGCAGTATCGCCCAAGGCGAGAACTGCATAGCTAACACCCTCCATGCTGCCCCCCTCAGATTCCTGCACAGAGTCGTACAGATCCTGTGCGTTTACAGGCTGCTCTCCCTCGCCCCATGTACTGCAGATAATGATTAGTCTCTTCGCAGAGGACAATGTTTTCAAAGAAATGTCTTCCATATCCATTACTGTTGGGTTGAGGTCGGATATTCCGGCCAAATGTCCTGCATCTTCCGCCAGCTCCTCAGCATTCCCAGTCTCTGTACCGAAGATTAGAAGTAAGTCTCTGTCATTCATTGTAACCACTCAGCTATGTCGTCCACTACAGAATTAGAATAAGCCATACTTTTCTTGTTTACAAACTTTGGAGGTTGTTGACGTAGACCGGTACGGATCTGAAAATGATGCTAGGGTTGATTTCCTTTACCTGCATCCGGGGTACATGGCTGTGACGGATCTAACAGATTTCGAATCACGGCTTCTGAAATGGATTTCAGCGTCGGACTTCATTGAGGTGGCATGGTCCACCAAAAGGGCTGCGGAGGCATTCAAGGTCGATGAGAAGGATGTGTACGAGGCATTGGCAGCATTAACACAGAAGGCCCGGGATCACATACAGATTTTCTACGATGACGGGGCGATTAGAATAGTTGCTAACTACTAGCATCTCAACTTCCCTAGTTCTGTTATAATGCCCATGATGGAATAAGGACTGACAGCCATTTTGGTCTAGAGACATCTCCTTCCTCGTTGAACTGGGACCTGGCTTTTATTGAAAGAAAATCGATGATTATTACAACTACGAAAATCACAATCAGGTAAGCTATCACCTTGTCGTACTGGAGAAACTTGAGGTAGAGGTTGATGTAGTAACCAATCCCACCTGCTCCTACGATTCCTATTACTGTGCCATGCCTAACATTATATTCGAACATAAAAATTGCCTGAGAAATCAAGTTATTCGCTTGCTCTGGAATTACTACGCCCAAAGCCTTCTCGATCTTCGTTAGACCCATTGAATCTGCAGCTTCTAGGGAAACAATGGACATTCCTTCAATTGACTCATACTGGAGTTTACCGAGATATCCTACTGTATAAATTGTCATTGCAAGTATTCCCGAGAGCGGCCCAAGACCAACCAATATCACAAAGAAAATTGCCCAAATTATACTTGGGAGACTTCTGGAAGCGGCGAGGATAATTCGCGCTGTGTATGCCACAGGAGCAGAATTGAGGTTCCTAGACGCAAGAATCGAAATTGGAAGTGAAATCAGTACCCCGAAAACTGTGGAAACGAATGCAATCTTAATCGTCTCCACCATTCCAATCCAAGCAGTTGAACAAGTGAAGTCAACTAGGGGATAAGCAGTGCACACCGGATAGGCCCGAGGTTCGAGGATAGACCAATCAGGAGGCCAGAGTGACTCATTGAAGAATACTACTAGATTTCCCGGACCCCTAGATAGTCTCCCCCAGTCATCTACCATGCTATCCATCAACCAGAAGCAACAAAACAGAATCATTGGAGGTGCGATTACCCATCTCCCTCTACTCATCATACTACCTCCAATGCAGTAGTCTGAGAGATGAAAGGGTTAACCCTACCATCATCGATCACGAGCATCCTGTCTGCGATTGATTTAGCCCTAGAAACATCATGATCCACTATGATGAGTGTTGCCGACTTTCTCCTTACATAATCAATGACCTCTGTCTGGACCTTTTTCCTCGTCTTATCGTCTAGCTCGCTAAGGAACTCATCGGCCAAGATAATTTGTGGAGATTGGGAGATGGCCCTAGCAGTAGCAACCCTCCTCTGCTGGCCACCTGAGAGTCTTCGAACGGGCTCGTACATTTTTTCCGAAAGCCCCATCCTCTCAATTGCATCCAAAGCGGAGTTTTTCGATTGTTGAGTTGGGAAAATACGAGAGGGCCCGGAATGGCCAGCTCTAGCTCCTAGCATGACATTGTGAAGAACGCTGGCGTGACGAACCAAACCTAGCCTCTGCGGGATGTATCCAACGGATCCCCTAGTTGGTTTGAAAGGCAATTCTGAGCCAAAGACTCTCACGATTCCAGATATGGGTTTTATTAGACCTGCAATTGTCCTTACTAGAGTTGTCTTCCCCACTCCAGAAGGACCCGTAATGACCACAATCTCCCCAGGGAAGATTTCGAGACTAGGGATGTCCACAAGAGGATTATTTTTGGAGTATCCAATTCTGACACCCTCGAGATAGACACTCGGATTCACTTTAGGATCTTTAGAATGCACGACAAGCCTCCAACTATTATTCAATAATTATGATGAAATCTCAAACTTCTGATAGTAGTAAGCAGAGATACCTGGGACGTTGGAAATCAAACTAGAATAACTTCCAAGATGTTCTTGGGTGTTAACTCTCGTCAGACCAGGGGTGTTCAGAACATTGAACAATATCTCATCTCCACAGGAGTTCTTGTCGGAAGTCGAGTCAATCTGGTCGATTGAAAGATCGTAACACCCGGTGAAGGTGCCCCCTATTACCGAGTAATTCACAACGTACATCTGGTTGTTCAGAGTCATCAGTGCATTGAGAACAGCGGTTCTAGACTGCATGTCCAGCATTTCTGGATTGTACATTAATGGATGGCTTGGGGCCTGACCGAAAGCAGGAAGGGAGACGTATTGGCTCATATCTAGGCACCAGACCTCGTCATCAACCGGATCTTCGTTGTCACAATACGACGCTATTGTGCTGTCTTTGGCAAAGGCGACGTCTCCGACTCCCTCTGAAAGGCATTTGACCGCCCCCCCGTATCCGTAATATGGAGTTCCTGAATCTGGAATCGAGGCGTTCTCATTGAAGAATCCGTAGATTGTATCTCTAAGGGATGCTACATCGTTGGGGTCTCCCACTACATTGGCATATCCATGACCAATCAGATATCCCATGGGGAGTAACATACCCGCGGATTTCAACCACCCTGTGTGGCACGAGGTCTTGCCCTGTAGGAGTGCAAATGGGTCTGTATTTGGATCTCCATCAAGATGCGCAGCTGCGATATCGCTGTCAGCGAGTATCCAAGCACTGGCATCATAGTGTGTCCTACCGTCGCCCTTCAAATCAGCAGCCATAGCCGCTAATCCGTATTCCTTCCAGCCTACCCAAGCAGCACCACCATCCATGAATCCTATATCGGCATTTCCAAACCTGAGAGCTTCAATCATTGCACCATCTGAGTCGACGTTGTACAGAGAAACGTCGTAATTTAGCTCATCTGCTAGATAATCCGCTAATGATTGGGGATTCTCATTTGGATCTTCATAATCATCCATAACCTGGTATGCGATTACCAGTGTTTCCAATTGTTCTTTGTCGACGTTCCCTGCGCATCCGACCAGAGTAGCACAAAATATCAGACCAACAATCAAGCTTGTCAATGCCTTGTTTACATTCATTTTAGGTCACCCTAAAAAATCGAAAATAGTGTACTTTATTAAATTTAGGTTAGCCTAAACTCACAATATTTTCCGATAGAGTCATGTTCATGGGTGCTTTCATGAAACCTATGGGGAGAGTATCACGTGCCTCTGCGATTGCTCTTGTAGTAGTTTTCTTGTCTCCGATAGGACAATTCTATGATAATCAAGAAGTCATGATTGGGGCGCATGACCGGATGGAGCAATTTGGAGGTGGTGGATCTCTGGAAGAGCAATGCAGTTCGATTACTTTCGAGGATATATTTCTCTACAACCAGGCAATTTTCGAGGTTCGTGTCAATGATGACTGGAATAGTGCCCAAGTAGATGCCAAGGCATGGATCAACTGGTCCCTTGCAGATGACATTAGAGAAGATCTGGATTCTTTCTTGGAAGGGATTGTACCATCGGGTGGTGATGGCTGGCTATCTTCGGATGAAATCGATGCAATGGTTTCGATTGCTGCTGACTGCCTTGAGTACAGTATCACAAGGATAGGGATTCGAGATGGCTCCCCTCACAGAGGAGGTACAGGAGTGAGTTGGATGAATACAACATGGGAGGATGATCAGACCAACATTGGCCATTTCAACGGAGTACCTCCTCGGCATTCACAAGCGAGGGACTGCCAGGGGTTTAGCCAGGATGGTTGCTCCGAGGTTCCAGTAGTCCCAACTTCGGAGAGAGATTGCGACACTGAAATTAATGAATCAATGGGAGTTGATGAGTGCAGAATCGAACTATGGCTAAATGCCACCATGATAATTGATGGGGTTTCTGATCCTAATGACTTCACGATTGCGTTCAATTCATCGAACATGAGCAATGCGAGACTGGACTTCACTTTCCCGGTGATGCCAGACCTGAGAATGGACATGTGGGAGGAGTGTGAAGGAAGGTTCGTAGGTGCTGAGGGAGATAATCCTCTCACAGACTCTGCTCCAATCAGAGGAAGTTGCTTAGGTGACGGTTCCGCAAATTATGAATTAAGAACCAACGACGATGGCAGTTTGACTTACTCACTCAACTCAAACTTCTCAAGAGAAGAGTGGCCATTGGGCGAAGATGTCTTTGCAGACTTCACGACATCTCCAATTCCTACAGATGAGGCCCCTACTTGGACCCAACAAGCACCTTCTGATGGCATCTGGATCCCAGTACTCGAGGAAGGGGCAACCAAGTTGTCAACCTGGGAAGATATTGCATCTTGGTTCGATGACGAATCGGGAGTTTCCAATCTAGATGTCGTCTGCAATTCCGGAGGTAGTGAGATTTCGCAGAGCATCGATGGTTCATTGTGGATCAACGTCGACGGAGTCTCAGAAGTCTCATGTGAGGCGATTGATGCTACTGGAAAGTCCAGTGGGAACAGAACTTGGCACGTTGGAGTACCAGTTACAATTTCAACGACTGCATTAATCCTTCAAGAACAGCATCCCCTGAGAATTTTCCATTCGGAAGCATGGACTGAAGACGTAACAGTGCGCCTAACACTGACCCAGAACGGCCAGCATAGTGGGATTCAGGAATTCCACAAAGGAAATTCATCATATCAGGACGTGGTAATTCAATCACAAGGAGTTGTTCCCGGTCCTGTCAATATTTGGATTGAAGTAGTGGTTGGAGAGTTTTCATCCCAGCAGACCTTAGATCTAGGTATTGTGAAGGAAAGTGCACCTCCTTCACTGACCATTGGCTCTGGCATATTTGATGGTAAAATGTGGAGGGTGGGCGGACAATTCAGTGACCCAGATGGCGAGATTGTAACTTTCACAATAGCAACCAGTGGGAAGGATTTGGGTCAGATTATGGTATCTGGAAATACCTGGGAGAGCGAATGGATTGATCTTAGTATGTTTACCTCAGAATTCGTCGAGGTGAAGGTCACAGGTTGTGACCAGTCAGGCAAGTGCACAACCACTAGCATTACCGTAGATATCTCATTAATTGCCGAAGAAATCCCAGACCTGCCGGATGAGAGTGAGGATTCAGTGGGCAGCATTCCCGCTTCGGGTATCCCCTCACTGGCCATAGCAATCTCAGTGGCAGTACTTTTCAGAAGACGGAGCGCATGAAAATGAGTTTTTCTGGAAGAGTGAGCCGTGAGTCCCATTTAGGGGGATTGCTAATAGATTTCGAAGGCAAGCCACCTCGACTAGGAGCCAGAATAAGAATCTCAGGGGGGAAGATCATCGGAAGGGTGGATACAGTTCTTGGGCCGGTTGGATCCGCACTAATACACATCCACCCCCTGTACAATGGAATAGATGCCAGGGCATCTGTCGGCTCTCCCGTCGAGATTGCCCCTAGAGATAATTCACATCAGGGACGCCCCAGAGGTAGACATTCTAGTGGAAATTTCCGTGAAAGGGGAGGTCCAAGGAAAGGTTCCTCTAGGGACAATGGTGGTCGAACCTTCCGTGACAACAAGGGAGTCGGGCGCGGGAACAGGGGTTCTGGCGGCAAGGGTGGTCGAACCTTCCGTGACAACAAGGGAGTCGGGCGCGGGGACAGAGGTTCTGGCGGCAAGGGTGGTCGAACCTTCCGTGACAACAAGGGAGTCGGGCGCGGGGACAGAGGTCCGAATCAACCAAGAAGAGGACCAAAAGGAGAAAATAGGAGCTCGAACAATTCTAGACGAAGAAGGGATTCGGGTAAGAGTGGAAGGGGCAGGAGACGTTAGACTCACACCCCAGCATTCTTCATCCGCCCTATTCTGCGTGTTTTGTGGAGAAGAGTGCCGAGATGATTTGGCTGGATGCCATAGAAGCTAACGAAGAGGGAGACAGGTCGACAGCACTGACCCTAGCCGAAGAAGTGGTTTCACTCGAAGAAGATCACGCTGATGCTTGGTTTGCTGTTGCTCAATGGACTCTGCCAATTGACTCACGTGGAAAGCAGGCGATGCCCAACATAATTCAGGCGTCCAAGTCTATGGCTTCAATCAGGAAGGTGGTCGAACTGGACCCTCAAAACGAGCATGCATGGAGGATCGGTGGAGAAATCATGGTCGGTCACTTGGGAATGCTCGAACATGGACTTGAATGGTGGGAAGGGAGAAAAGAAGCTGCACCAAGTGATGTACTTCCCTACTTCGAACAGGTTTCCATACTAATCAGACTTGGTTATTTCGAAGAGGCTGGCGAGTACCTAGACGTCATGGACAGGCTAATCGAATCTCAACCCAGCAAGTCCCTGGAATCGAGGGCAAGGAGACTGAGAGGTATTTTCGAGGAGCAGGGTTCAATGGAGAAGGAACTGGGTTTTGAGCCACAGAACGGCAAAGACGATTCATGGGAGCTAATCAGCAGGATGAGGAAGAAGAAACCGATTACCGAGACTTACTTCCTCCTCATGTTCGTAATGCCCATCGTTTTCTTACTAGGTTCTGCGGCTATGATGCTGTTTGCAGAGGTGCCTTACAGCACTGCGATAGTGATGCTGCTAATCATCGCAATGTACTTCGGGATTGCTCGCTTCTCCAGGAGGCTTTTGCTCAAACTGAACAGACCTGAGTCTTTCCTGAACAGGGCTATTGATATTGAGAGTTCTAGTGGTATGGTATGCGTCCCGAATGAGATAAGGGAGTCGAAACTCTACTCTCACGTAGTCAGAAGCAGAACACCGGCATACCAAGAAAGGCTGGGGATAATCGAGGAGTCGAGTGAGCCACTCCCTAGGAAGTGGACCCTCAACGTCCCTGAGCTCTGATCAGCCACCGCCGCCCTTCTGCTGCTGCGAGTACTGGGCATAGTACTGCGTAGCGTACTGCCGTGCCATCTGCTCCTCGTACCCTTGTGCCACTAGTTGCTGGACATAGGCCTCGACTGGGTCCATCTGCTCGACGCCGCCGAAAGACTCCACAGAGTCCTGCTGTTCTGCAGTACCTCCTCCCCTTCTCATGAACATCATCGTCACTGCTAGAACTGCGATCAGAAGTAAGGCACCAATGCCAGCGAACATCAGAGTCGTAGAGTCCCCGCTTTCCCCTTCACTTCCGTCCGTCTCTTCGATTGGTCTTGGAACGGTGTACAATTGGATTTGGTCATCGATCACATACGACCCCTCTGTGACCCTTATGTGGATGATCCCAGCATTCCCATCAAGCTCGAGATAGAGGTGAGAGATGTTCAGAGACAGAGAGTACTGGTCTCCGTCACATAGCCCATCCTGCCAGTCGAAGCGTCCGAGCGCCTTCTGGGCCGTCTTGATTCCATCGCTCTTGTCGAAAATCGAAGTGTCATCGAGCGATGCTTCTACCTTCACGTCGCAATCGGCACTTGCATCGTTGTCGACAACGGTACCGGTGATGTTCACGATGTCGGACTCCAAAGCCGAGAATGAGTCTCCATCGGCAGTAGAGATGCTATCGAATTCCACATCCGGAGCAGAGTCTCCGAACATCTCTCCTACGACCTCGAAGAATACCCTGGTGGGAGCCTCGTTACGCTGGTCCCTCTTGTCGTAGACAGTCAACTCGACCATAATGGTGTTCTGTCCCGCTGTCAGGTTCCTGAAGGTGTAAGTCCACTCGACCTCGCTGCCGGGTAACTCGTAGACGTGCACATTGTCCCCATCTCCATTAACAGACCAACTGAACTTCCCGATTCCAGTTCCAACGTCACTGCTGTTTGCTGAAGAAAAGCTGATGCTAGTGTCGCCCGTATCAGAGAGTCGGACCCGATACTTGGGTGAATCAACCATAATCCAGTTTCCGTCGGCATCCTGCTTTCCGGTCGGTGTCTGCTGGTAACCTACGAATTCGACGAATTCGGTGAACATGGAGTCCTCCATTATTTCGATATGAGCCTCAGGTGGGGTGCTGTCCGCATTGATGTCATTCGTGTATACCGAGATGTTGGTAATTCTGGTGTTTCCATGAGAGTCGTGCAGGAACAGCCAAATCCTCCACTCGGCGTCAATCTTGCAGCCAAGTTCGGCATTCTCATCTGGAACGCAGAAAGTAGCAGTCGCGGGGTAGACTGAGTCTTCTCGATGAATGTGGTTGTTGTCATCTCCTAGTGTTTCTCCGTCCCATCCAGTCACAGCCTCTCCATTAGCTGACTCGATCAACCAGTCTGCGTGGATGCCAGTCACATCGGTCTGGAATCCAAAGTCTAGCTCGGCTGAGCTCTTGATTGCCGTTCTTGCATAGGCGCCCGACAATACGTCAATCGATTGGACAACCTCGTCTATCGTGAGCTCGAAGCCCACACCAGCAATCTCGAATCCATCGGGATATGGGGACATGTGGAAGTCCAGAAGATTGGCTAGCATCGGGAAGTTTGGGTCGCCGAACGGTTGTGACACTGCTGGGTTCTCGACATCTATGGTAGTAACAATCATCCCACCCTGGTGGTAGTTGCAAGTAGACAGCAGGGACAGGCTGGGATTTTCGGAGTCCCTGATTATGGTGTGGAATGTCCCGCCATCGTTTATCTTCCCGCCCTCGGTCCCTCCTGCTGCCCCATCACTGCAGACCTGAGGTATGTTCTCAGATTTGACCTGGTTGAGGTCTAATGCAGAGAGTGCGACGTGCGACCCTCCGTTGATTCCTGCTAAAGAGGAGGGGTTGATGCCCGATATTAGCGGGTGGAACGGGTCGATTAGACTGACGTTCTCGTAAAGTATACGGTGGTCCACTGTGCTATTGAAATGGTCTCTCATGACGACGTTCATCCCGAATGGCAGCCTATCCAGTGCGTTCGGGTTCTGTATGTCATCGAAATCGGAGTAATACGGGCCGAGATGAACCTGCAGAGTACCTCCCTCCCTCATGAACTCGATAAGTGACTCTGTGAGGGTGATGTCTGCATTGTCGGGGTTCGGAGTTCCCAGTAGTTCGTAGTATTCCCCGTATTCGACGCTGTAGTCAGTCTGCCAAGGGAGGAGTATCTTGGAGTAGTGCTCAAACCAGTCCTCCATGCCGTACGTGTTCCAGTCCTCTACCTCAAACTGGGTGTATGTCTTGTTCATGGCGGAAAGATCCTGCTTGACCCTTTGCAGTCTGTTCTGGTCGGTCGGGTTCGATAGGATGACCACGTCGATGTTGTCTAGGAATTCGATATCGAAGTAGCGTTCGTTGCCTGAAGCCTCGCTCGTCTCAGACAGAATAGACTGGAAGCTGATGTTGTACGTGTGAGAGTCGAACCACAGGTCGTATGGAGCGGTCCAGTTGGCTTGTGACCTCTGATGAGGGTCAAGCACGAATGGCCCGTTGTCGGAGGTCTGCTCGTAGACGGTCTGGCCAGTTTCCTCATCGACTATCTTCATGGTGACCTCGTACATCCCCTCGATTACCCCATTGAGCATCGGAACAGCGAAGTCGTGTGACTTCTGACCCTGTGGGTTCGTAGCGTAAACGCATGAGTACACGGCATCTGCTACACAGTCCAGCACATCGGCCTGGAGGAGTGTGATGTCCGCATTGGCTATTTCGAAAAGAATCGTTGAGACGTTGTTAGCCTGGCTTATCTCAGGCTTGTCGAACCACTTCGATGCATTGTCGGTGTTATTGTACAGCGTCATCAGGTCGATCCTGTATAGACCGCTCTCAAAGTCATGAACACCCATCTCGACAACTCGCCTCTGGCCAGCGTCCATCCCAGTCACGGCCTCGGTGTACGAGCCATCGTCGGTGAAGGTGTAGTCGTCCACCCTGATGTTGTCGATCGCGAAGCCGGCGTATCCGGCATTGCCATTGACTCCATCGTCATTGGAGTAGAACCTCCACGTGAAGGTGACGTCAGTCCCTGCTAGTGAGGTGCACTCGTCCGTCCATGCGAAAGAGTCCTCAGCAGTCTGGTTGAGCAGGTGCACGTGCGTCAGGTCGATCCTCGCCGTGTTGACTAGGTTGTCGGAGTCGAACCAAGATACGAAGCCGTCCTCCCCTATTCCGCCCGAGTGGTCTCCTACGTACTCTACTTCCTCGTAGAGGCCGTTCTGATCGAAGTCCTCGCAGTAGTTGTAAATCGTCTCCGTGTATGGGTTGAATGCTAACCTCAGGCCGTTCTCGTTGAGGTCCGTCCAGCTTCCATAGATTATTCCCTGATACACCTCTCCATCCCTGACCCAAGACACCTCAAGATAGGAGAAGTCCCTGACGGATTGGATGTTTCCGTTCCTGTCGGAGATGTGATCTCCCTCAGCGAAGTAGTCGAAGGTGAGGAATGTGAAGTCTGCACCGCTGTCTGTGAGTTCGATAGGCTCCAACGTCAGTGTCTCGTTCCAGCTGTCCCCGTAACCATCATCGGGGTTACCCAGCCAGTAAGCCTGGTTCTTGAACACGCCTTGGTTCTGAGGGAGCATCGCGGCCGATCCCAATGAATCGTCCAATCTGCTTCCGTTTTCGTTTCCATCGTCATCCCAAATCGGTTGGAATCCTGAGAAGTCCTCTGCTGCGATTAGCTCAGGGAGCGCGTTGCTGACCTTCGCTTCGATGTCGAAGTCGACGAATGTGTTGCCCCAGTTCTGCACGCCGACCGTGATTGGCATCTCCCCTGACGCATAGCGTTCTCCGTTCAGGAGAAGATCCAACCATGGCTCTTCAAACAGTCCTGGGTCGTACAGGTTCCTTACAGTCAACTGGAACCTTGTCTGGTCGTTAGTGCTATCCTGGTCCACTTGACCTCCACCCAGGTTGAAGTTGGACAGTACGGTTGAGATGTAGTAGGTTGTGTTGTCTACGAAGTCTGCCGTGAGTTGGACCTGCAATGACTCGCCTGCAATTAGGTCGAGGTTTGTCAGCTGCTGGCTCTCGACCGTAGAATCGCCGAAGTTCACGTCGCTAGTCCTGACGGTGATGTTGTCGATTGCGAATCCATCCAATCCAGAGTAGTCCAGAGAGCCCTCTGGGCCCGTGGTTCCCTCTAGTCCACTGCGGAAACGGAATCTGATGTCAATGGTCTGCCCGGCATAAGGAGTGAGGTCGATCGAGTCTGCCTTCTGGTCTAAGCCCCCGTCTTCCCAGCAAATATCGTAACTGAGGGAGCAGGAATCTCTGATTCCCCCTGAGTCTGTGTAGTTGTTCCACATTGTTGTGTGCCAGTCTCCGAAGAAGTTGGCGTTGTAGTCGTTGTACTCTGGGTCGGGTACACTTGAGACCCTCTCCTCGATTCGGTACTTTCTCTCGTTGTCCCAACCTCCATATCTCCAAACGGTCTCCCAACCAGTTCCATCGCTCCATACCTCTACGCTACAGGAATCCTCGTACAACCACCTCTCAATGACATCATACGGCTCGTTCAAGAAAAGCTCAAAGAAACCGGCGCTGCATATAGCATCCATGTCCAAGAATGCGGCATCCGCTCCGGAGAGATCTATTCCCTCGAGAATCAATGCCTCGTCCATGTGGTTGTAGTATCCAGTGTCCTCGGTTGAGTTGCCGTCGTCGAACACGTAGGTGTGCTCGACTCCGGACCAGAAGTAGTTCGTCGGGTTTGTCTCAGCTTCCCAATATGGGTATGCGACTGGGCCATCCCAAGACTCGTTGTTCTCTTCTGGGTTTCCATCTGAGGCGAAGCACTTGTCGGTCCCGTTCGGCATGCACTGGTAGTCGCTGTTGTTGAAATGAGCGACATCGTACTCGTCGTAGTCTGTGGTACTGACCCAGTACCTGTCCTCATCGATATGCCATGACGAGTTGCCGGATTCGTACTCGCCAGTGTACGAGTACTTGTTGAAGGAGGCTCCACCGGTGTTGATGTCCGGTGAGGATGACTCGAAATCGTTGAAGTAGACCACCGTGTCAGATCTCCCGAGAACCTCCCTGACTTCGAGATCGACGTCTAGGCTACCGCCAGAGATGGGCATCAGGCCAGTGTTCTTGACCGTAACGTTAACCCAGCGGTTTCCCTCACCGACGATGCTCTGGAAGGTAGCGGGATCGGTTACGGACGGTTCAATCTCTACTCTAGTAATCCCCAAATCGAAGTTGTCCAGAACCAGGACTGAGAGGTAATCGCCCTGTCCTGCGTATCCCTGAGTGTCTAGCCACATGGCGTTATTCGAGAATCTGTAGGTGTAGTCCTCTTGCCCGATTACGACCTCTAGGGCGCTGCCCTCTGAGCCTTGGAGTTGCCCTGGCATTGCCATGGTTGGCCTCCTTCCGACATCGAAAGACAGGGGTGCTAGGTACCCGTTGCTATCTGGGTCAGCGAGTAGTATCTGCACCGTGTTTAGGGCACGGAGGTTTGGCCTCAGAAGGAATGTCTGATTCTGGACTGTGGACTGCTGGGTGTCTAGCAAGGTCAGAGAAGTGGGTACGAAGAAATCGAGTTCACCGTCTTGGTTGACATCGGCTATGGTGACCGAGGCCCCCAGGAAGTCTCCGAAATCAACGTAGTTCTGTGTGTCCCATCCCGAGGTGGTCTTGGTTGCGTAGGAAATGTTGCCGGTGATGCCGTCAACTGCTGCGATGATGTCTATCTCATTGACATCGTCGTTTGGGGTTGAGTCGGCGATGTCTAGCCCGTACAAAGGATAGTCGTGCTCGGCATCGAGCGTGAATTCGTGAATGGTCCCGGAACCCGTTGGATCCATTGGATTGGGGTACTGACCTGTTACACAGTCGTACTCCAGTACTGTCATGTTGTCGTAGGTCCCCGAAGAGTATCCCACTCCCGCATTGTAAGGTGGGGTCCTGAGTAGCCATATGTCGAGATCCTCGCACTCCCCAGGGACGGGATCTCCTGTCAGTGGGTTCTCCAAAAGGTCCTCATTCCAATTTCCGAGCTTGAGAAACTGGTAGTACCCGTTGGTAAGTGGGACGGAAATCGGAGCATGCTGGTTCGAAGGGATGCTGTAGTCGGGACCCTTGTAAATCTGGATGAACTGGTTGGCGAACGTAGCGTCGGTCGAGGAGAAAACCACGTCGATGTATCCGTCGTCGTTGATGTCCCCGACATCGAAGTCAGCAAGGTATGGATTGATGACCGTGATTGTCTCGAACATCTCCTCCCATTCGTTTACCCTCTCGTCGCAGTCCCCCTTGAGGACGGTTAGATTCGCAGGCCTGATGAATGACTCGCCGACGAACCTGACATTCTGCTGATAGTAGATGACGTCGTTCACTTCATCCCCATCGACATCGGCAATCTCGACCCGATTGCCATCGGCCACGTCTCGGAAACCGGCTCTGAACGAGTCGTTGTTTGAAATCTGGACGTCCTGCCTGTCTGCGAATCCTCCGTTTCCATCATTGTACAGGAAGCTGATGAAGTGCCCGAAGCCGCTACCTGATGCGATGTCATTGTCACCATCGCAATCAAGATCTCCGATTGAGATGTATAGTGGATCCCTCTGAACAGCATACTGAGTGGTGTGAGAAGCAGAAGCATATGGGACTGCCGAAACGAAGAGCGATGTTAGCATCAGGAACACTAGCCCTAATGCCCTCCTGCTCTTTCCGTGCTCATGGTTTCCAGACATGTTCTCGTTCATCATGGTTGTTCGGACTTTCGGACCACTCTTATGCATTACCGAAACGTGATTTTTTGTTGCATTGCGAGATTATTACTTTGATTACTTCATCTCAAGCCAACTGGGGTTGGGTGAATAGCTTACTTCCGCTCCGCCGTAGACCTTCTCTAGCCGTCCCATAATCCAAAGTCTATCTAAGAAAATCTCGAGGTCGATTCGCTCTCTGTTCATGCGCTCCCCCACTAGTACTTCGATGGTTCCGACGTCTAGCGAAGAGTGTCCGTGCTCCCTTACTATTAGAGTTAGTAGAATCTGCAACCATGCCTCTGCCATTGGGTCTCCAGATAGGTTATTGTTCAGAGGCTGGAGGTCCTCAATTTCGTCCAAGAAAGCCATAATTGCACGTATGTCCGGATCGGTCTTCTTCGAGATGCCATGTTCATCGGCCGCGGATTGCAGGTCCAAGTCTCCTACCTTCCTCACTACTGAGGGGATTCGAGATGGGTCGGGCGGTGGTCCGGGAAGGCCTTCTTCTTGCTCATCTTCTTGCTCATCTTCTTGCTCATCTTCTTCCATTCTAATACCTCTTATTTCTCTAGTCTGAATTCATTTTTTACCAGATTTCGGAGGACCGTCTGCAGAATCCCGCCATTTCTGTAGTATTCGGTCTCGACTGGAGTCTCTAATCTGACTATGGCGGGAAAATTTATCTCGGTTCCGTCAATATTCCTCGCTGAAACTTGAATCTCAGAGAAAGGCTCCAAGTCTCCGGATGCGGGGATGCTATAGAACTCTGAACCGTCCAGTCCCAATGAGTCGGCGTCAACCCCCTGTGTGAATGTTAGAGGTAGGATCCCCATGCCAACCAAGTTGGATCTGTGTATCCTCTCGTAGGACTTTGCGATAACTGCCCTCACGCCCAGAAGGAGGGTTCCTTTGGCTGCCCAATCCCTGCTGCTCCCACTGCCATACTGAGAACCTGCAAGGACCACGAGCTGAGTTGAGTCTTCGATGTACCTCTCGCTAGCCTCGTGAATGGAAATTACCTCATCCGTTGGGAAATGGGTTGTGAGACCACCTTCCGTTCCTGGAGCAGTCTGGTTCCTCATTCTGATGTTTGCGAATGTCCCCCTCACCATCACCTCATGGTTGCCTCTTCGGCTCCCGAATGAGTTGAAGTCTCTTGGTTGGACCCCATTGCTGATCAGATACATCCCTGCCGGTCCGGAGCTTGGGAATGCCCCTGCGGGGCTGATATGATCAGTAGTTACCGAGTCTCCTACCTTGACAAGCACCCTAGCGTCTACTATTGGCTCAATTGGAGAAGGTTCTGGCTGGATTCCCTGGAAGAAGGATGGGAGTCGAACGTAAGTGGAGTTCGAATCCCATGGGAATAGTTCGCTCGCTTCACTGGGGATGGCATCCCATCTTGGTTCGCTCAAGACGTCGGAATATCTGCTAACGAACATCTCAGGCCCAATTGCTGCCTCCACTGTACTGCGAATCTCCTCGTCGCTGGGCCAGATATCGGCTAGCATTACGGGTTTTCCAGAGAAGTCATGTCCTAGTGGGTCTTCAGAGAAATCTATGTCCAATGAACCCGCAAGTGCGTAAGCTACAACCAGAGGAGGGCTAGCAAGATAGTTGGCCTTTATTTTCTGATGTATCCTTCCCTCGAAATTACGATTCCCAGAAAGGACGCTGCCAACAACTAGTTCCGAATTGTCAATTGCCTCCTCTATCTTTGAGTCGAGAGGCCCGGAGTTCCCAATGCAGGTTGTGCATCCGTATCCAACGATGCTGAAGCCTAGTGAGTCGAGGTCTTCTGAAAGTCCTGAAGCATCGTAGTACTCCTTGACGACTCTGCTACCTGGTGCCAGGCTCGGTTTGACCCATGGTTTGATCGATAGCCCCAGTGACCGGGCATTCCTAGCCACCAAACCGGCAGCAATCATCACACTTGGATTACTTGTGTTCGTGCAACTGGTAATTGCTGCGATAACAACATCACCGTGTTTCAACTCGTAGTCGCGACCCACGATAGTGGATTTGGCATCATTTCTGCTGGCGTCTATGCCATGTCCTTGATGTCCTGTTGGAGCATTGAGGCTAGATCTCCAGTGAGACTTCATCTCGGAAAGTGAGACACGGTCCTGTGGCCTCTTTGGACCAGATAAGGAGGGTTCTACAGTTGTTAGATCTAGTTTGAGGTTGGAAGTGAATTTCGGAGTTGGGGTGGAATCTTGGTATAGGAGACCTTGAGAATCCATGTATCTCTTAACGTCCTCCACATGGCTAGGTTCTCTGCCAGAAAGTAGCATGTAATCGAGAGTTGTCTGATCAACGGGGAAGAATCCGCAAGTGGCGCCATACTCTGGGGCCATGTTTGCAATTGTCGCCCTGTCTGGGAGGCTGAGATTTGACAGACCTTGCCCGTGGAACTCCACGAACTTACTCACGCATCCGTGCTCCCTCAGCATCTCGACTATCCGGAGAGTCATATCGGTAGCCGTAACCCCTGGCTGTAGAGCACCAATTAGTTCGAAACCCACGACCTCAGGGAGCAGCATATAGATGGGTTGGCCGAGCATAACAGCCTCAGCCTCGATTCCCCCCACTCCCCAACCAAGGACCCCTAGTCCGTTGATCATAGTGGTGTGTGAGTCTGTTCCAACGAGGGAGTCGGGAATCCACAATCCATCCTCTTCTCTTGCTACACTGGCAATCCACTCGAGATTTACCTGATGAACAATCCCCCTCCCAGGTGGTACTGCACGAAAATTATCCAGGCTAAGCTGACCCCACTTCAGGAACTTGTACCTCTCGGAGTTCCGTTCGTACTCGATTTCCAGATTGCGCTCGCGAGCGTCGGGGAATAAACCCGAGACGTCGACCTGCACAGAGTGGTCGATCACTAAATCCACAGGGACTTGGGGATTCACCTTGCCTGGATCTCCTCCAAGCTCCTTCATCGCATCCCTTAGTGCAGCGATATCCACAATTGCTGGAACTCCAGTGAAATCTTGCATAATAACCCTACTTGGGCTGAATGGGATTTCCTCCGGAGACATTTCCGGTGACCATGCGGCGATTCGTTTCACATCATCCTCATTCACCAAGAATCCATCGCAGTTCCTCAATGCTGACTCAAGGAGAATTCTGATTGAGAATGGTATTTCCGACAAGTTGCACAGCCCGGACTTCTCCAAGGAATGCAAGTCCATGAAGCGGGCAATTGATCCATCTGATCTCTGGAACTCTGACTGAGCATTGAATGGATTTTGATTTCTCATAATCTCACCGGATTAATACTCCTCGGAAGGGGTACATGAAGTTCACCTAGGACAAAACGATGCCCATCAAATGGTTCGAACAGCGACAATTCGGACGGGGTCGACAGGGGACTCATTCTGGGTGTCTAGTTTGCTAATTGCATCAACGTGCTCCAATCCCGAAATTACGTATCCGAAGACGGTGTGGCAACTCTTGGCTGAGCAGTCCTTATCGACCTCCCAATCTAGATGGCTTGCTGAACCATCGGACGGGACAATGTAGAATTGGCTTCCATCGGTGTTCAGACCGCCATGGGCTGCAGCAACGGCGCCAACTGTGTGCTTTAGGCCGTTCTCATGCTCGTATGGGATGGTGTAATCCTCCTTCTGCTGGCATTGGCTTTCAGGAACCTGCTCACCATTGCAGAATCCGTAGTAGTGTGCGGCGTATCCTCCAGAACCACGCTTATTTTCGATGTCGCCGCCTTGAATCATGAATTTGTTAATTACCCTGTGGAACTCTACCCCGTCATACTGGAAGTTCTCTGTATGAGTCAGGAAGCTCTCCACATGCATAGGCGCATCATCCTTGTACAACTCAATCTGAATCTCACCAGTGATTGTCTGGCCATTGAGAACATACTGGACTTCGAGTGCAACCACCGGGTTACTACCATTATCTAGGAACTCAGAAACAAACTTAATCGAAACAAGGAAAGCTGCTAAGGAGAGGACCATCACAAGTAGGCCAATGGGAGTTGGATTTCCTTGGTCAAACATCTGAATTCCCAGTCCCAGAGAAATTGACTTCTCGTCCATCATCGAGGCAAGCTTGTTCATATTCCTGCGAGTTTTCTTATTCTTTGGATCAATCGACAGAGACTTGGTGTAATTCCTGTATGCCTTCTGCCAGTGAGACTTCTGATTCCTCTGGTCAACGATTCCCAACTCAGTTCCGGCATCTGCAGCCAGAGCGAGTGTCTTGGCCCTCTGAGCCTCATTTTCTATGCTGCTCCAAGCTGATCTTAACGCCAATAGGGCTGCTTCTGGATCGTTCTTTTCATCAACGAACTCAGTAGCATCGTCCCAAGCTTTCTGTAGTTCCACTGGAATTGGCACGAGCGGGCGAGACCCCCCTCATTGAAAACAGCAACGGAAGGGACCGAGGTGTGTTTTAGTTGATTTTCTGATGGTAACGCATAAAACCCCTAGTCATCGCCGGAATCTTGCGAGCGACCGTTTAGTGACAGCACTGGGGACTAAGAGAACAATGGAAAAAACCGTCAACGATTTCGTAATCAATGTCGCAACTGCTAACGGGACGGGTTCCCAGACATCCAATCTAATCATCCTTCACTCAATGTTCGAGATGGGATTTCCTGTGAGTGGAAAGAACCTCTTTCCGAGCAACATATCGGGGTTACCGACATGGTTTATCATCAGAGTAAGTGATTTGGGGTACCAAGCTCCAGGAGATGTAACCAATATTCAAGTTCTGATGAATAAGGACACATGGCTGAAGGATCTTGAGGGTCTTGAGCCGGGGGCAATAGTCGTCTACAACGAGGACATCAAACTACCAGTAGAAAGGGAGGATTGCGTCCTACTGGGGATGCCTATGACCAAGATGGCACGAAAAATCAACCCAAAACTTGGCAGACTGATAGCTAACATGTACTATGTCGGGGCTATCGCACACCTCCTTGGAATTGATGAAAGTGCGATTGAGAAGGCCGTACAAGTTCAATTCAAGGGCAAAGAGAAGGCAGTCGAGTTGAACATGCAAGCAATTTCGGAGGGAATTTCATTTGCAAGGGAGAACTGGGAATTCGAAAGCCATTTCTGCGTTGAGAGTAGAGAAAAGAATCCAGACTCTTTCCTGATTGAGGGGAATGAGGCGGTTGCGCTTGGCGCCATCTATGGAGGGATCAGCATGCTCTCATGGTATCCGATAACACCGTCTTCCTCTCTTGCAGAGTCAGTTATCGGATGGCTTCCGGAACTTCGTAAAGATGGTGCCGGAGGGAGTACTTGCGCCGTGATTCAGGCTGAAGACGAACTCGCTGCTGTGGGTATGGTACTTGGTGCTGGATGGGCCGGAGGAAGAGGAATGACATGCACCAGTGGCCCGGGAATCTCCCTAATGTCTGAGATCATCGGTTTGTTCTACTTCTCTGAGGTCCCCGGCGTAATTTGGGACGTGAACAGAGTAGGGCCTTCTACTGGATTGCCGACCAGGACCCAACAGGGCGATCTCTCGATGCTGTACGAAGCGAGCCATGGAGATACCCAACATATCGTACTAATTCCTGGAACAGTTGACGAGTGTTTCGAGTTCGGTTGGAGGGCCTTCGACTACGCTGAGAGGTTCCAGACAATGGTATTCGGATTCAGCGACCTAGACTTGGGAATGAACCGTTGGGAGACGACTGGTTTCCAATACCCCGATGGACCCATGGACAGAGGAAAGGTAATCAGAAGCCAAGAAGAGATGGATACCATAGTAAATTATGGTAGATACCGGGATGTCGATGGTGACGGAATACCATTCAGGACATTGCCTGGAAGTGGCCTTGATCCCATCCTAAACAGAGGAACGGGCCATGACGAAGACGGAGTATACTCTGAAGACCCACAAGTGTATTACGATACGATGGAGAGGCTGAAGAGGAAAATTGATGGTTCAAGACCCAATCTACCTGAACCCGTGATTAGAGAGGAAGAGGACAAAGAACTGGGGGTAATCTTCTATGGATCCATGGAGAACACCATCGTCGAAATCGACGACATGCTCGGAGAAGCGGGTATTTCGGTGAGCACATGCAGGGTTAGGGCCCTACCCATGCACCCGGAGGTGGAGGATTTCGTTAGAAGACACGATATGACGATTGTCCTCGAGATTAATCGTGATGGGCAGCTATTCGGCATTATCCGGAAGGAGTTCCCCACTGAGTTGATACCAAAGATTCACAGAGTCGCCTACAGCGATGGAATGCCACCAAGGGCCAGAGTGTATTCCGATAAGATTCTCGAAGTTCTGAACGAGGTGGCTTAATGGTGAGGTTGAACGTAATAGAACTGGAAAAATCCGAGTACACTGGTGGGAAGTCCTCGTTGTGCCCGGGATGCGGGCACGACCAGATTTCGAATAACATAATCCAAGCCGCTTGGGAAAACGGCATTCAACCTGAGAAGATTGCAAAGATGAGTGGCATTGGTTGCTCTTCGAAGACTCCTGCCTACTTCCTCGGAAAGAGCCACGGATTCAACACCGTCCATGGAAGGATGCCCTCAGTAACTACGGGAGCGAACATGGTGAACAAGGACCTGAGCTTCTTGGCGGTATCGGGAGACGGGGATACCGCAAGCATAGGAATAGGACAGTTTATTCACGTCATCAGGAGAAACCTGGACATGGTGTACATCGTCGAAAACAACGGCGTCTACGGCCTTACAAAGGGGCAGTACAGCGCAACTGTCGAGAAGGGTTCGAAGAAGAAGAAAGGAGTTCCTAATCAACAAGCACCAATAGATCTCTGTGCAATGGCAATAAACCTAGGATGCAGCTTCGTAGCACGCTCCTTCTCAGGGAGCAAGAAGCAGTTGAGTGCACTGATTAGGGCCGCTATGAGTCATAGAGGGATGGCATTCATTGACGTCATATCCCCGTGCGTTACCTTCGCCAACAACGACGAGTCATACAAATCCTACAACTATGTGAAGGCAAATGACGAGGTCCTCCATATCCTCGACTACATCCCCCACTTCTCGCCACTAGAGGAGGTTGAGGTCCCAGATGGTGAATTCAGAGAGGTGAATCTGTTCGACGGTTCGACCTTGAGATTGGAGACCGTGGCAGCCGAACACGATTACACTGATGCCGTTTCCGCATTGAGGGCCATTCACGAATCCGAGAAGGCGGAAAGGCATGTCACTGGGTTGCTCTACTACGACGAGAACGTCCCCACGGCCACGGATGCACTTGGACTGAGCGACACGCCACTTGTTGAACTGGCCGAAGACCTGCTGCGACCCAGTGAGGACAGCCTTGAGAGGGTGAATGCTAGTTTCAGGTCTTGAGTGAATAGTTCTGATTACTCGGTTTTCTTGAAATATCCGGGCCTTGTCCGTGTAACACCAGTCCCTTGGTGTAGTGGTCCATCATATGGCGTTCTGGGCGCCATGACCCTGGTTCGAATCCGGGAGGGACTACCAAAGGAAAAGTCACGCTAAACATACTGGTAGAGAAGTTGGGAGACCCAACTGACCATCATGACGATCATGAACCATCCCAAGGCTAGTTTTGCTAATTTCGTGGGTTTCTTCTTCGGTGGAAACGGGTCTATTCCAGCATCCAAGGCCTGGGCAATGATCTCTAACTCCTCCTCAATAGTCTCAGGGGTCCCCATCTCCTCACTTCTCCGAGGTCGGATCCCATCCTGATACGTAGGACTCCTCGAGTGATGCGAAGGCGTCTTCTGTTCCGGACAGATCTAACTCCAAAGAGCCTAGGTTTTCCTCAATACGACTGGGATTGCTAGACTTTGGAATTGTAATTGAACCGGAGTCGATGCACCACTTTATCGCAGCCTGTGCTGGTGTGCATCCTAGGAATTTGGCGATTTTTCCAAGCTCTGGGTCCTCGACCTTGTGCCCCCTGGCTAACGGAGAGTATGCCATAGGGACTGCCCCAATTCCGGAAATTGCTGCTCTGAGAGCTGACCTCTGAAGCCATGGGTTTATCTCGATCTGGTTCACTGATGGCATCAGAGATGCATATGAAACCATAGCGTCTAGGTGATGAGCCCCATAGTTGCTGACTCCGATAGAACGAGTCCATCCTTTCGATAGACATTCCTCCATTCCGGTCCAGACCGGGGCTCTTGCAGCTAGTTCCTTCGGAGGCGCGTGGACTAGGTACAGGTCCATGTAATCGAGGCCTAAGTTCTCTAGACTCTGCTGGCACCTCTCAAGCGTCTCCTCGTGACTGTTCGCATGGGGCTGCCTGAGTTTCGTGACCACAAATATCTCCTTCCTCTCGATCCCAGACTCTCTTATCGCCTGGCCCACCTCGTCCTCGTTGCCATAGGCCATTGCGGTGTCAATGAGGCGGTAGCCATTCTCCAGAGCATGCTTAACAGCTGCTTTACATTCGCCTGGTTCACCCATCAAGTACACTCCAAGGCCAAAATTGGGCATCTCGATCTCGTGCACTTTTCGACCTGTGGCTGTGTCCGTGTTGGATATGGTAACTGTCTCCATGCACTGCGAAGGCTAGCAGGCATATTCAATCGTTATCGTAGCGAGGTTGAAGCCTCGAATCCCTTCGAGTACCCGTGGACGAATTGCCAGGAGGATTAGATTTACCTCCCTTGGAGGTCCGTCCCTACGTTCCCTCTGCCTCCGTAATGCTAAGCAGAGAGGCAGTTGACGGATACGAGGTTTTGATGGGGCACAGGATTTCTGAGCTTCCGGCATTCCCTGATCTCTGGTCTTTCCCGGGAGGCGGTGTTAGCAGAGTAGACAGGAGGACTGCAGATAGCCATCCCGAGTGGCTCGCAGAAAGGGGTGCAGACAGACTCTCCGCATTCACCCTGCTGAGGGAGATGATCGAGGAAGTGGGAATCACCCCGGATGGTAAAGGGGGCTTCACCGAAGTGGACGACGAAGTCAGAGGGATTGTATGCAGGAACAAATCAGGATGGTTGGAAGTTGCCGAATCAGGTAGGATTTCCACTTCTGGTTTCGATTGCCATGTCATCACTGAGAGGATTACACCGCCTCAGTCTCCAACTAGATTCCACAACCTATTCTTTCACGTAGCACTGGGTGATTCCGGTGCAGAGCCATCATTCCCACCCAGTCGGAGTGAGTTCGATGAATTCCGCTGGTGGAGGCCCAAGGACATCATCTCATCGTGGGAGAGGAACGAATTACATATCCCTCCTCCAATTGTAACCATATTCAGGGACTTGATCGAGCTGATGAGGGATGAGGACCTGATGTCCGCCTGTCAGGTCATGTCCGAGGATCCGCCGTCTGGCCCTCATAGATTCGAGTATGGTCCTGGAGTGGAATGCATACTAATCCCAACAGATACTCTCCCCCCATCCACGCACACAAACTGCTTCATCCTAGGAGAAAGAGGGGGTGAGAGACTGATTGTCGACCCTGCAATAAGGGATCAAAACGGCTTCGATCTGCTGCGTCTGAAGGTCGAAGAGATCCGTGCCGACGGAAGTAACGTAGTTGCTACAATCTTCACCCACCGACATCAGGACCACCTAGGTGACCTCGAGATGATCGAGCAAATCTACCATGCCCCCGTCTGGGCGAGCAAGGAGACTCTGGAGACCCTTCCCCTGGGGGGTCAGCGCAAGACCCTGGGGGACGGTGAAGCCATCGAGATCCAGGGTCCCAGTGGAGGTTCCGTGTGGGAGGTCATGGAAACGCCTGGTCACTGCCCGGGACAGATTTGCCTAGTCGGTGAGCCAGGGATTCTGTCTGCTGACAACTGCACAATGGTGGGGACTATCCTAGTGCCTTCCAGTGACGGGAACATGGGAGCGTACATCCAAGGTCTGGAGCGGCTCAAGGAAATGGGGGCTCACACGCTATTCCCGGGCCACGGCCCCCTGATACCGAATCCCGAACGAATACTGAGCCTGTACATCAAGCACAGGAAAGCACGTCACGAGAAGGTCTTCGAGGCTATCGAGTCCGGAGCGAGGAGCCTCTCTGAGATATCTGGACGGGCATACTCGGACACACCCGATGCTCACCCCTTGCTAGCGAAGGACCAGACTCTCTCGCACCTGAAAGACCTCGTCAATTCCGGTAGGGTAAGTAATGCCGAGGATCGATACGAAACTGCCTAGATTCGTGTGAATGTTCAAAACACGGTCCTCGATACTGGGGGCGAAGCAGCATGGCTAACAAGGACCGTTGGTGGGACAAAGAAGAAGACCTCCCCTCTGAAAGCACGGGCTCGACAGACTCGAAGCAGGACGTGGAAGGACTCCTCAATGAGGCTGAGAAGAACCGGATCAAGCGTGAAGAGGAACTGGCAAAGGCTGAGCATGACTACAAGGTTGCCCAATTTGATAAGAAGAGAAAGGAACTCATGCCAGAAACTGGTACCCAGAGAGGGCCCGGGGAACACAAGATCAGAGCCACGTCTAATGGCATGTACCGCACGAATGGAACGATAAACGGCAGAGATGTCACGTTCTTGGTAGACACGGGTGCTACTAATTGCGCAATGAGTACGAAGATTGCCGAGTACGTTGGAGGGAAACCGGGGAAGAGTTACTGGTCTAGCACAGCCAATGGCAGGGCTAGGTCATTCGAATTGCCACTCGATGAAGTCAGAGTGGGGGAGATCGTAGTTCGAAACGTAATGGGGGCCTCGGGCGAAGGGATGCATGATGACTATGTCCTCCTTGGAATGTCTTTCCTGAATGAGGTCGAGATGGATATTGACGATGACGTGATGACCCTCCGTCAGAATGGATCCGAGAGGGACGTTCAAGAAGGCAAGAAGGGGGTCGAAGACGGGGTTTTGGGCCTTTGGTGGCTTTCACCTGGAGAGGCAGTTTCGATTGGGATTGCTGCAATGATTGCCATTTTCTTCTTCGGAATGGGAGCAGTCGTAATGGCCGGGGAGCCGGTGTACGAATATACTGCTGGAGTCGTGCTGGAAGGCACCGAGTGGTGGGAAAACGAGTACGAGTACGAGGATTGCGCATATGACGAATACAATGATGTCTACTATGACTGCTATTACTGGTACGAGTATGAATGCGGGGCTGATGTAAAGTACTTCTTCGACGTTGACGGTGCCGAGTTTAGGTCACAAGGGTCGTTGTTCTTAGGGACGTGGTCGGATTACTGTCTAGAGTTCGCGGAGGACATCGAACTACCGATAGGGAGTTCGGTGACGGTTTGGTACAATGTCGACAATCCAGAAGACAGTAGCTTAGATGAACCATTTGGAAGTGGAATTCTCTTCTTCTGCTGTGGGCCAATTTTCCTACTGATCTTGATTGTCACTTTGGTCAACGCCAGATTCAGCAACGGACCCAAATCCGGCTGGGGAACCGATTTCGGTATTCAATTTAATTCTGGAGGAGGATATCATGGAGGACCCCAGGGTCACGGAGGGAGATACTGGGGTCCTAGCTGGGGCCCGAGGATCCGTTTCGGGAGACCATCAAGGAGGGTGCGTACTTCCAGGAGAAGAGGAGGGAGATCATCCGGCGGCAGAAGGTCATCCGGCGGCAGAAGGTCATCCGGCGGCAGAAGGTCATCCGGTGGCAGAAGAAGATGAACCTAGCAGAAAGAGAACTCTGAAATCAGAGGGGTTGTTCTGATTCTCGTGGAAGGTCTATGGAGCGGTCCTCCAGATTTGGATGGACATGTCGCTGATGAGCATTGGATCGAAGTAGAATCGGGAGTCTCGATAAGAGTTCTGGTTTGGAAGACAGAGGGGATTAGTCAGGATTTCGGAACTGTGGTAATGGTCCCAGGATGGGGTTCGCTATTCGAGGGATGGCGTCCATTGGTCACGGAATGGGTCAAGAGCAGACATCTGATTTACATCGAGACCAGAGAGAAGGCCAGTTCGAGGTTCAACAGGAGTATTTCCAAGGATGATTTCTCCATCGATAGGCACTCGAAGGACATCACTGCAGTTCTCGAGACCCTGAATGTCGATCAAACGAAAATAGACTGGTACTCGTCATCTCTGGGTTCAACACTTCTAATCGATGCATTCCAGAGAGGGGATTTGGATGGGAGGAGCTCGGTCCTCCTAGCACCCAACCCAGACTTCAAGTTCCCACTTTGGTCTAGAGTCATCATCTACTCGCCACTCCCGATGGTGGTTTTTCGGAAGATGGTGGGTTTCGTAGCATGGGTTGTGGACAGGAGGACGAAGGAGGAGGGGCAGAAGACTCGTTATCGCAGGGCACTCCTTGCTCAAGACGTCCCACGGATGCTCCTCTCTGCTAGATGGAATCTCGGATACAGACTTCCTGAAGACCTATCTGCAATCAAAGTTCCATGCGCAGTAATGACTGCCGCATCGGATACCCTACATGACTTCGGCAAGGTCCAGAGAATCGCAGAATCAATTCCAAACTGCGAGACGATCAAGGTCCCTTCCAACCAGTACGCTCACGAGCCGGATGTCCTGAAGGAAGTCCATGAATTCCACTCTTCCCTCCCATGAGACTCAGATTTCTCCTATCGATTCCCTGATGAAGGGCGCCGTTCCGGGAGATAATGAGAATCATGCGGAGTCAGTCATCCTCTTTCGAAATCGCACGAATAGTGCGAGAGATGTCAGACATGGTCGGTGCGAGAGTCAGGAAGGCATACCAACCGCACTACGAACAGATAGTTCTGAGGCTGAACAGGAAGGGGGAGCCATCGACTGATCTAGTGATCGTGAGGGGTCTGAGAGCATACGCATCGAACAGAGATAGACCGATGCCGACCCAGCCCTCACAGTTCGCAATGATACTGAGAAAGCACCTCAACAACTCCAGGTTGATCGGAGTCGAGCAATTCGGGTTCGATAGGGTGATTCGTTTGGAATTCGAGCATGGTAGGGGTCGGCTAAGCCTTGTGATCGAGTTGTTCCGAGATGGTAACGTCCTTCTTCTGGATCAGGATGGAGTTATCATCCGGCCGCTTACACATGCCAAGTACGCCAGTCGTTCACTGAAGAATGGGGAGATATACTCGCCTCCTCCAGAGGCAGTGGATCCTAGGAATCTGAATAGAGTCTCTCTGGACGAGATCCTAAATGGGAGTGACCACGCTCTAATCAGGACCCTGGCCTCAAGGGCGAATCTTGGTAGAGTCTATGGCAGTACGGCATGCTCAATCTCCGGCATAGATGAGGAAACGCAAGCCAATTCACTTTCCGTTGAGCAGAGGAACTCCCTCGAGGGTGCTCTGACGGAGATGCTAGGTAGTCTCGATGGGGGAGAGGGGGGCAACATCTGGCTTTCTGATGCAGAATCCAAGGCCTCTTGGGTGGATTCCGACAATGAATCGGAAAGAGACTTGGCGGCGGCTGGAATCGTCGAGTTCTCTCCAATTAGCCTGCCATCGATGAACGAAGAAATGAGAGTGAGCGTCGGTAGCCTCTCTCATGCCTACGATTTCATCTTCGGTTCTCACGATGCTGCAGCATTCATCCGAAGGGAAGAGGAGAAATTGATTGAGACCGGTGAACGCGCGGAGGACGAAAGTTCGAAGTTGTCAAGGAGAGCATCCCAGCAGGAGAAAGCGATAGAGAGATTCAATCAGAGAGCGGTAATCACCCAGGAGCTTGGCAAGTCTATTCAAGACAATTGGGAGCATGTTGATTCAATATTGTCCCAGCTTAGTGCGGCAGTAGAAAAGAGAGGATGGCAAGATATTGCTGACATTGTTCATGAGGTGATGTGGGTAGACAGTGTGAATCCGTCGAAGCATACCGTTGTTGCATTTCTTCCAGATGAGGATGGGGAGCCGGGAGCAAGTGTCACTCTGGAGGTCTCCAAGACAGTGCATCAGAATGCCCAGAGGTACTTCGAAGAGGCTCGAACCCAGAAGAACAAGGCAAAGGGCGCGCAAGCGGCACTGGAGAAGACCGAGGGATCCAGGAAGACCTCTGAGAAGAAGGCTGCCAAGGAGGCAGCATTGGGAAGGCTCAAAGGAAGGAAGAGAGCGAGGAGATTCTGGTTCGAGAAGTATCGTTGGGCAATATTATCGGGAGGTCATCTGCTAATTGGGGGAAAAGACGCCAAAGGGAACGACGTGTTGGTCAGGAAGCACCTTTCGACCAATGACCTGTACTTCCATGCTGACCTGCACGGTGCACCCTCATGCTCTCTGAAACTCAAAGACGGCCTAGTTCCCAGTAATTCGCAGCAGGGAGTAATCCCCGAAGGTGTGACATCCCTACAGATTTCCCAGACCCTGGGAGAGGGGTTGGAAGATGCCCGTGAATTGGACGAATCGGTAATCTCTGAAGCAGCCCAGATGTCTGTATGCTGGTCGAGGGCTTGGGGCAGTGGTGGTGCTGCAGCAACCGCTTTCCATGCCAGATCAAGCCAAGTTTCCAAGACCACAGAGACAGGGGAGTCCCTAGCCAGAGGATCATTCGTCGTTAGAGGAGAGAGGAGTTGGCATCGGGATACTCCTCTGGAGATTGCAATCGGATTGGCGGTGGTCAATGGTGTGCCATTGCCCGTCTCTGGAGTCCCCAAGGTAATCTCAGAGATGTGCCAGAGATGGGCGAAGATGGTCCCGGGCAGGGAGAAGAAGGACAGCGTCGCAAACAGGATCTCGAAGTCCACGGGACTCGCACAGGAGGACGTGCTTTCCTGCCTCCCTCCAGGTGGGTGCTCAATAGATGATCACGGACTAATTCAGCCCTGATCTCGTGACTTCCACTCCGGGGCAGTGATTGCATAGAGAGTATGGTCGGTGAAGTGATCATACAACCACTCCCTGTCCCTTGAGATGCCCTCCATCCTCATCCCCAGCCTCTCTGCAACGGCGCGGCTTGGGTGGTTCTCGACTGCTGCCTCGATCACTGCCCTGTGGAGCTTCAGATCATCGAAGCAGTGATCAATTAGTCTGGAGCAAGCCTTGGTGATTATCCCCTGACCGGTAGATGACTGTGAGACCCAGTACCCCAATCCAAAGCTCCTGTTGTGTTGATCCACCCAGTTCAAACCTACCACTCCCACCAGATTCCCGAATTGTCTAATTATGTAGAAGGCGAAGGCAGGACCATTCTTCTCCGAGAGGGATCTGATGAGAGCGAGTTCGTCATCCACTGATTTGACGTCATCCAACCAAGGGAGCCACTCCCTCAGATATGCTCTATTCTCATCGACTATGATGAACAGCTCCTCCGCATCTCTCTCCACTGGTTCTACAATTTCCAATCCTTCCTCCACTAGCAGTGATTTTGCTGGTTCGGGATGAGTCGGGTCGAGCATCGAATTAGCCACTAATTGGCCAGCAATAGTAGTTATTGTTCGGCGACAACGCTTCAAGTGGGCTGCCTCATGCGAGGCTGTGGGCAGAAGCGGGGAGTCTGGCAACTGGACCTATGGAGATTATCTGAGTCTCCACGAATTATTGGATTTGCAAGGTGATGAAAGGGGCGTTTCTTCCGACGAGATGCACTTCATCATAGTCCATCAGACATTTGAGTTGTGGTTCAAGCAGATCATTCGGGAGCTATCCGAAACAAGAGAGATTCTTGCACAGGTACCAGTTCCCGAAGATGATATTCCTCGAGCTGTAGATCATTTGGCAAGGACGACTGAGATATTCCGATTGATGGCAAACCAGTGGACAGTCCTAGAGACGCTCACTCCACAAGGATTCCTTGCATTCAGGGATGGCTTGGGTACTGCCTCGGGCTTCGAATCTTTCCAAATGCGTGAGTTCGAGTTTCTACTCGGGTTAAAGACAGAAGATCGAATGTTTGGAATGGACCCGATCGAGACATTCAGGAAGCTGGCCGAGAGAGGAGAGAAAGACAGTGAGGTCTTAGCCAGGCTAGAGGCCCAGCAAGAGAATGTGTCTCTCTATGACTCATTTATGAGATGGATAGAGAGAACTCCAATAATGGGCTCAAGCTTCGAGAGTGAGGGCGACGAGTCAGTAGTTAGGGATTATGTGAACTCACACTTAGAGGCACATCTCCAAATGGGTAACGAAGCACTGGAGAGAATGTCTGAGGTGGCTGAAGAAGTCACAAGTCGGATGAAGGAAAGGTTGGATTCTGCACAAGACTCTGCGATCTCATTCCTTGTTCCCGATGGAGAGGTTAGTCGGGGTCGTGCCGGCCTCCTATTCATCGAATCATACCGTGACTTACCGCTTCTAACATGGCCGAGGAAACTGGTTGATGCATTCGTTGAGCTCGAGGAATCTATGGCGAAATGGAGGCATGATCATGCGCGGATGGTCGAGAGGATAATTGGAAAGAGAACTGGGACGGGGGGAACAAGTGGCGTGGACTATCTAGATGCCACTGCAAGATATCGGATTTTCAAGGACCTGTGGGAAGTTAGGACAATCCTAGTAAAGCCGCAGAATAGGCCAGATTTGCTTAATGCGGATTTTTACGGGTACACCGTAGATTCGTGAATAGTGTACTTGCGATGGCATCGTGTCATTGAAGGCTAGGTCGCCAGTCGAGCGAGCATGCCTGTTCCAGTCATCTGTGCTTATGCTCGAACTCCAGTTGGCAAGTTCAGAGGTTCTCTTTCTGATTACAGCGCGGTTGATCTTGGTATCCTTACCGTGAAGGAACTCTTGGAACGGGTGGGTATCGACCCAGGAATGGGACTGATTGACCAAGTGTACATGGGACAAGTCCTCCAAACAGGTTGTGGTCAGGCTCCAGCTCGACAAGTTGCGATTGGAGCCGGCATGCCAGTAACCACTCCCTGCACCACCATCAACAAAGTATGCGGATCTAGTCTAAAGGCGGCAATGATTGCTGCGACAGAAATCAGGGCAGGAGTCGCCAGAGTTGTGGTAGCAGGGGGGATGGAATCGATGAGTAACGCTCCGCACATAGCAAGGAATGTCAAGAAAGGAGAAGAAGTTCTTTTCACGTCTCTTGAGTCAGTATTGATGGAAGACGGATTGAAGGATGCTTTCTCGGGAGAATCAATGGGTAATACTGGTGATACGGTTGCAGAGGAGCACGGAATTAGCAGAGAGGATTCAGACAGGTTCTCTGTACGCTCGCATACACTGGCGAACAACGCTTGGGAAGAAGGCTGGATTGACAAAGAGGTTTTTCCAGTTGGCTCACTAATGAGAGACGAGGGAATTCGACCAGAGACAAACGAAGAAACTCTTTCTGGACTCAGGACCGTCTTCTCGGAGGAAGGCAAAGTCACTGCAGGAAATTCCAGCCAAGTTTCTGATGGGGCCTCTGCTGTTCTGATCGCTTCAGAAGAGGCGGCTAAGGAGTTTGGATTGCCAGTATTAGCTAGGATTGTGGGATACACAACCTCTGGAGTTGAGGCAAGCAGGGTAATGTCTGCGCCAATTCCAACAGTGAAAAAGCTCCTAAGGATTACGGGAAGGACAATTGATGAGGTTGACATTGTGGAGCACAATGAGGCCTTCGCCGCTGCGTCTTGTGCCATCAAGGGATCATTAGGAATTTCGGAGGAATCTTTCAACCCCCATGGTGGCGCCATAGCAATCGGCCACCCCCTCGGAGCAACAGGAACTAGGTGTCTGATGACTCTGGTAAATGCAATGAATCGAACTGAGAGGAAAAGGGGTATTGTTACCGTTTGTCTGGGTGGAGGGAACGCTGTAGCCATGATGGTTGAGTCCCCATAGCCATCCAATCAATATCGGGACGGAGTCATAGACCTTATTTGGGGGTCTCCGGTCGACCGCCCCGATGGTTAAGCCAGCACGTGCCCACACACGCTTCGAAAAGGCCAGAATAATCGGTGCCAGAGCGCTTCAGATTAGTATGGGAGCACCGCTCTTCGTTACTGAGGAAGAACTGCGCGATAAGTACAGCAGCGAGTTAATTCAACTCTATGGCGTCGAAGACGCAAAAGAGAAGGTCGTACTTGATCCGATGAAGATAGCGTCTCTGGAGTACGAGCAGAATAAGATTCCAATCGATATCGACCCGCACCTCAAGGAAGAGTGAAGCGTTACAGCCCCTTACAGGGAGCGATAGTATTTGACTGAATGGAAGGTTTCGAAGAGTCTGACGGCGTGGCTGTTGGGACTGACAATTGTCGTGATTGTTTTAGGAGGGCTGATTCGCATCTATGACGCAGGGGAGTCGTGTCCAGATTGGCCGTTGTGTTTCGGAACATTGGGTTTCGATGTCTCTGAGGAAGAGCAAGAGGCTTGGTGGGCTGAGAATCCCGATGAAGTTGACTCGCGTGGTTCTGGGCACAGATATTCAACATTCCAGATATTTACGGAATGGTTCCACCGATTCCTCGCTGGAGCATTTCTTGGTCCACTCGTTCTTGTGAACTGGTATTTGCTAAGAAAAAAAGAAGATCCTGGCAAGGAAGTCAGATTCGCATCTACTTTGACAGTAATTCTAATCATCTGGCAGGGTGCAATTGGGTGGTTGACAGTTGAGATGGATAACTTACACTGGAGTGTTGCACTCCATCTAAGCTCTGCATTAGCATTCACAATTAGCATGTTTTGGCTATGGTTAACTATCACTATGGTGGAAGGGAGGATCCCTAGTTGGATGAAGATTGAACACGGAATCTCGAGGAGATGGAGGGGACGAGTGACTTGGTTGTCCATTGGAGCATTCGTCTCAATCTTCTCTGGCACGTTTGTGTCCACTACTCCCGGTGCCAATCTTGGATGCGGCGTGGATGGCATACCCGATTCATGGCCTCTGTGTGGAGGGGATCTAATGGGTTCGGTGGAAGACCTAATGTTACAATCGCAATTTATCCACAGATGGTTAGTTGGCCTAATGCTGATCTCCATGGGTGCTGCCTCCTACTTCATCTGGAAAGAAGGAAAAGAGAATTCCAAACACACCCTGAGGAATTGGATATGGTTTGCAACTGGAATTTTTGCCATTAATGCTTCAATTGGAGCGATTTACGTCATCTCTTGGGACATGGAAGAAGGGTTCTTTGAATTCCTCTCATTGGTTCATCTTGTGCTCGCTTCCTTTACTTTCCTAACCATGGCGGCAGCCTGGATTGGATGTGTTATTTCTACGGAGGAAGTGGCATGATTCCATCTTTCATAGCAGACTACTTCTCATTGACAAAGCCAAGAGTGGTAATTCTTCTCCAAATTACTGCAATATGTGCAGTGATTGTTCATGACTCCCTCGAGGGGACAACTTTCGAAGAGTCGATTGAAACCATACTATTGGTGCTGATTGGAGGTTATCTCACTGCGGGCGGGGCTAACGCGATCAATATGTGGTACGACAGGGACATCGATCCAAAGATGAGTCGTACAGCGGGTAGAGCAATTCCCTCAGGAAGAATTGATCCTGTACCAGCTTTAGTTTTCGGAATCTCAATTTCCATCTTGGGAGTAATATGGTTCTATGTTATGACCAATGAGGTTGCAGCCTTCTGGTCAGCATTCAGCATTCTATTCTACGTCCTAATTTACAGCATGTGGCTGAAGAGAAGCACTCCTCAGAACATTGTTATTGGTGGGATTGCGGGTTCTACCCCTCCAGTAATCGGATGGGCGGCTAGCGTAGAAGGCCTCTCCATATCCAATCATTCCTTGAAAGCGTCATTAGAATCTGTAATCGATCTTGGAAGTCCGATGCCATGGTTCATGTTCACTCTTATTTTCCTCTGGACTCCTCCACACTTCTGGGCTCTTGCCCTTTACAGGTCTGAAGAATACGCGAAAGTTGGTGTCCCCATGTTGCCCAACGTCAAAGGTCCAGAACGAACAATTATCGAGATGAAGGTGTACTCAATTCTGTTAATCATACTTTCATTCGTCGCACCGATATCATTTGGAGAAATTGAAGTAGACGAGTGGGTTTACCGTGTTCTCAGTTGGACAATACTGGGGCTAAGTGTTTGGTACGCTTCCACCGTATGGAGAATCGATATTTCGGAAGAGCCAGACGAAACTGGAAGAATTTCCAGTGCAGCAAGTTCGTTCTTTGCTTCGATGCTATATCTTGCACTAATATTCGTTGTTCTGGTTACCGGTAGTTTTGGACAAATAGGGGTTACGATTGGGGCGATAATTGCTATCGCTTTCATTGGTAGGACTGAGTTCAGAGTGAGTTCATAGTTCCCGATGGCTTCAAACACCTAGCGGACCATGGGAGTACAAGGATGAGACAGTGAAAGAGCATGACCTAATTTATGACTGGAATGCTATCGACTACTCCATCGAAAGAGAGGAGTCGAATCATCCGCATGAGTTGTGGTTTGACGATGAAACTCTCAGAGACGGATTGCAGAGTCCAAGTGCAAGAAATCCCACTATTGAACAGAAGATAGAACTGATCGACTACATGGAGAGACTTGGGGTTCAGAAGGTAGACCTAGGGCTTCCCGGGGCTGGCCCATTTCATGTTGATCACATAGATGCGATGCTTGAGCATATGGGAGATAGTGGATACAGTCTGAGACCTGGATGCGCGGTCAGGACTGTGGTCTCCGACATTGAACCACTCGTTGACTTGCAAGCAAAACATGAGAGGCAGATTCAGGCCAGCGCCTTTCTCGGAACGAGTCCGATTAGGCAGTTTGCTGAGGGGTGGACTATGGACAGGATTATCTCTACTGCGGAAAAGGCAGTCACCTTCGCTGTTGACAACGACATCCCGGTGATGTTTGTCACAGAAGATACGACAAGGAGTAAGCCAGAAGAAATTAAGGAGATCTACTCTAGAGCCATCGAATTAGGAGCAGACAGAATTTGCGTTTGTGACACCTGTGGCCATGTAACTCCAAATGGTGTCAGAAAGCTTCTGGGATTCATACAGGATGAAGTTATTCCTGACTCAGGAGTCAATAGGAGGGACATCGAGGTAAACTGGCACGGCCACCAAGACAGGGGTTTGGGTGTCGCAAACAACCTAGCCGCTTACGAGGCAGGGGCCGATGTCATCCATGGAACGGCTCTGGGGGTGGGGGAAAGGGCCGGGAACGCCCCCCTAGACCAGACTCTGGTTAATCTGAGTCTAATGGGGGTAATCAAGAATGATCTAACGGCGCTCAACGAATACACGAGGAAAGTGCACGAGTACGTCGAAGTTGCGCTACCTCACAACTATCCAGTATTCGGAGAGGATGCCTTCGAAACCGGGACAGGAGTTCACGCATCGGCAGTGATCAAGGCAATGAACAAGGGTGACAACTGGCTTGCCGATCGAGTTTACTCTGGGGTCCCTGCTGGTGACTTCGGCCTTCAACAGGTCATTAGAATAGGTCACATGAGTGGTCGCTCAAATATAATTCACTGGCTAGAGAATAATGGCTACGAAGCAGAGGATGATTTGGTTGCACATATGTTCGAAGTTGCGAAGAGTCAGAGAAAAATGATGTTAGATGAGGAAGTCCACTCTGTAATATCCGAGTTCAGAGGATCTTAGAATGTTCATTCGGTCTTTCAATGGGTTTTGAATTGCAATTATTATCTATATCGTAAGTAAGGGAAAAATATCCTCTTGGTACGTAGTGGAATCTTGATAATCAATTAGCAACGAAACCGAACGGCTATATTCTTCAGTTTTACGAGACAAAATATGAGAGTAGCCGTATTGGTTCTTGGAATTCTATTTTTTGCTCCACTGGGCCAAGTTTTAGCAGAGGTTGAGACTGTTGATTCTGAGCCTCTTGTGTCAAAAGATATGATGCAAACCTATTCCAGAACAGTTCAGATAGCCTTCGATAGAGTTTCTGACATCGAGTCATACGACAAAGAAGTCCTCGCTGGGGTTGATTCCTGGCTAGTAGTCACTGGAATAGACATAGGAGACCACCACAAAACGGTAGCGAAACCTGATGAAACCGTACCTGTCGAGGTTCTCAAAGGATCTTACATTTGGACCTTTGAAGATACTAAATCATCACTCGGAGTTCTTACTGAGTCATTTGAACTGGAGGAAATTGAGTCATTCTCTCCACTGCTAGAGAGAACTTTCTCAACTAGATTCGAGCCGAATGACCCATACTTCGACGACCAATGGCATCTCAACAACTCCGGGCAAACCGGCGGTGAGGCTGGCGAAGATGCTAGAGTAATGGGCGTCTGGAACTCCTACAACGGTTCTGGTGTCGTCATCAGTGTGATTGACGATGGTGTCGAGCACTCACACCCTGACCTCTCTCCCAATTATCTTTCACAACACTCTTACGACTGGTGTGGCGATGACCCCGATCCCAATCCAAACTCATTCGATGGACATGGAACGGCAGTTGCTGGAGTGGCAGCAGGAGCGGGGAACAATTCTATTGGCGTGACTGGAGCAGCTTTCGGAGCTTGGATTGCAGGTCACAGGCTAATTGCTTGTGGCTTTTCAGACTCGACCTCGGCTGATGCCCTGAGTTATGATAACGACGACATAGACATCTACTCAAACTCTTGGGGGCCATTTGACTCTGGGAACATTCTAGAAGGTCCGGGTCCGATTACTATAGCCGCGATAGAAGACTCGGTATACAATGGCAGATCAGGACTCGGGAATATCTACACGTGGGCTGCTGGAAATGGATTGGATGTTGATGACAATTCGAACTATGACGGATACGCCAACAGCCGATATTCCATTGCAGTCGCAGCAATCACTCATTACGGTGACCAGTCTTGGTACTCTGAACCTGGTGCAAATATCCTAGTAACAGCACACTCGAACGGAGGATCTCCAAACTATGAGGGAATCACGACTACGGATATTACTGGATCTGGCGGATACAGCGGAGGAGATGTGACTCACGACTTCGGAGGAACCTCTAGTGCAACACCTCTAGTTTCTGGAGTAATAGCTCTAGTTCTTGAAGCGAATCCTGATTTGACTTGGAGGGACGTCCAGAACATCCTAGTCCACAGTTCTAGGAAGAACGATGCGAATGACTCGTCCTGGATGTTGAACGGAGCTGGGCACGACGTGTCGCACAAGTTTGGCTTCGGAGCAGTCGACGCTGGTGCAGCAGTTTCGCTGGCGGAGAACTGGAGCAGCAGCGGAGAAGAGAGTAATGCGAGTTTTGGACCCTATATGTCCAATACCGATATTGACAATGGTCCTAGTACGTGGACCGAATTCAATCTCTCAGTTCCCATTGATTTGCGTTTAGAATCGATTGATGTCTTTGTAGACATCACTCACGATGCTAGAGGGGAGTTGGATATAGTCCTCCAAGCACCTAGTGGACACGAGTCTTGGCTTGCTGAGGAACATACTGACCCCAACAGTGACTACAATAATTGGAGGTTCGGAACTGTACAGCATTGGGACGAATCATCACAAGGGAACTGGACATTGAAAGTTAGAGATTCCGTAACTGGATCAAACTCAGGGACTATTAATTCCTGGGAAGTAATCTTCCACGGAGTCGGAAATGTGACTGACTCTGATGGGGACGGATGGCCGGACTACAACGACAATGATGACGATGACGATGGATGGGGAGATATTGACGAGGTGTCTTGCGCAACTGACCCTCTGGACAACGGTTCCACTCCTTCGGACACCGACTCTGACGGGGACTGCGACTACCTCGATGATGATGACGATGGAGATGGATGGGGAGATATTGACGAGGTATCTTGCGCAGCTGACCCTCTGGACAACGGTTCCACTCCTTCGGACACCGACTCTGACGGGGACTGCGACTACCTCGATGATGATGATGATGATGATGGTTTCGAGGATTCCGTAGAGCAGTCTTGCGCAACTGACCCCCTGGACAATGGTTCCACCCCTTCGGACACCGACTCTGACGGGGACTGCGACTACCTCGATGACGATGACGATGGTGACGGGCTGAGTGATTACAACGAGACGGAACTTCACAAAACAGACCCATTGGATTCGGACACGGATGATGACGGTCTGGACGATTACCAAGAGATTGTAATCTATGGGACTAATGCACTCGATCCGGACACAGATGACGATGGTCTGGACGACTACCAAGAGATAGTTGTCTACGGAACTAACCCTCTGTCTCCAGACTCGGACGGAGATGGGATAAGTGACTACGACGAGATAGAAACTTGGTTTTCAGATCCTCTCACGTATGATCCAGATAATGACTCAGACGAATATTACCATTTCCAAGATTGCGATGATGGTGATTCTAGTGTGAATCCGGGGATGCAGGAACTGCTAAACGGGAAGGACGATGATTGCGACGGATTAGAGGATGAAGGTTACAATGAGACTGACCAAGATGGGGATGGCTTGTCGGACTGGGAAGAATTTCATGTTCATGGAACTAGCCACGAAGATCCAGATTCAGATGGAGATGGAATCTCAGATGGTCAAGAGATTGTGGAATTTGGAAGTGACCCACTGGAAGCTGATGCTGATGCTGATGGAGACGGAGCTTATTGGTTCAACGATTGCGATGACAATGACTCTAGTTTTGCACCCGGGGTTCCCGAGATTCTAGATGGAATGGACAATGACTGTGATGAAGAAACCGATGAGGACTTCTTATGGATGGATTCAGACATGGATGGGATTACTGACTACTCCGAGTTCCACAACTACGCTACTAATCCCGAAAATGGAGATACCGATGGTGATGGTCTTTCAGATGGAACTGAAATAAATGTGATGATGTCTGACCCACTAGTTGCTGATCCTGACTCTGATCTAGATGGTTGGTACCACTTCCAGGACTGCGATGACGAAGATTTCAATAGAGCTCCCGGAAGACCGGAAGAGCTTGATGGGAAGGACAACGATTGTGACGGGGTTGTGGACGAAGACTTTTACGACATTGATAGCGATGGAGATGGCTTATCTGACTACTCAGAATATCACAACTACAGCACTATGTTCGACTCAGCAGACAGTGACCAAGATGGCATAGATGACGGGACTGAAGTTGCTCGGGGGCTCTCCAGTCCAGTTTTCGCAGACTATGATAGAGACAATGATGGATTCTATGAATATGAGGACTGCGACGACCTAGTAGGAAGTATTTACCCGGGTGCCCCAGAGCAATGGAATGGCATTGACGACGACTGCGATGAGGAAAAAGACGAGTTCGTAAACAGATTAGATCTAGTCATTACAAACCGTGAAAAATCCAGTGGGACGGTATTTCTTAGTAATGGCGAGGTCTATGATGGTCCCAATTCATACGATTCGCCTCCAATAATGTGGGACTCTGCAAACGAGTCTTTCGGTATCTCTCTGTCTGGAATCCAAACATCAATTGATCCAAACATCAATTGGTCGATGAGTGGTTACTCTCTGGAAAAGAATACGAGCCAAGATGGAAAGTTGATGATGCTAATGCCAATCGATTGCAAGAATGCATACAACGATCTCCAAGTACAGGTCTGTGACGAAGGAACCTCTATCCAGAAGATTAGGGCAGTGATTTTTGAGGATGGTTACTACACCGAAATTGAATGGGAGATAATGGTGTCAACGTGGATTGAGCCACGGTCTGAGAACAGGTTCTTCTCTGCAGTTTCAAGTCCTTCTGGTATAATTGGAGTAATAGTTCTACTAATCGGGCTCGCTGGCGGTGGTGTTCTTCTTGGGGCCAGGATTTCTCGGGCAAAGGAGTTACAAGAAGCATTCGAGGAATTTGACGTGAGTCCGGAGAGGTTGGCTATCCGGCCAGAGAAAAAGGGCGTGGAACTACCAGCAGCACCTGATTTTGCATGGTCGGATAACGAAAACTGATGCATTGAAGAAGTCAATAAATGTCTCTAACGTACCATAACATACCGAGAATGAAAATCACTCCGAAGATTATCTCAAGAAAAATAAACTTCTTCCACATTTTGATGGTTTTACCTAACAGATCAATTATTCGAACGATCATGGCCATCGAAATAGAATTTCGATATAATATCAATCAGTTATGAATAAAGGATTCAAAGTGTCTGGCTGAGAGCGCCAATCGCGAGACGACATGAGCATTCGGAGTATTCTTGTATCTGAGCTATTTCTTCGGCCCAACAAATTTCTATATCGAATTTTTCGCCCGACTCCGAAAACAATTCGCTCGATTATTCATCCTCTTTCATCGATTGCTAGTTTTCTGACTTCCCCCATTCAAAGGGTGACTTCTGAGAAAGATGAATTCGATGGAGTTCCGGGAGTTATTTATCACCCCATAAAAACCAGAGACTTTCGAAGAGTCATCGTTTACCTGCACGGAGGTGGGTACTGCTGGGGCTCATCGAAGAATACTCATCGAATAGGATTGTCGAACTTTGCCAGAATTACTAAAATATCGATATACTGCATTGAGTATAGATTAGCTCCAGAGCATCCCTACCCAGCGGCACTGGAAGATGTGCAGAAGGCTTGGAATGACATTACCAGAAGATTTCCTGAATCAGAGATTATTCTAGCGGGAGATTCGGCTGGAGGGGGGCTAAGTCTGGCACTAATGATGAGGATTCGAGACAATGGAGCAAAGATGCCTGATGCATCGGTACTTTTCTCACCGTGGACCGATCTAACCTGTTCGTTTGATTCTTACAACACTAGGGCCAGTTCTGAACCGATGTTTCCACGTGTAGCCCCAGAAGATCACGCTAGATACTATGTCCCTGAGAAAATCGATAAGTCGATTCCGGAGATCTCTCCGGTCAATGGGAGCTTCAGAGGTTTGCCGAGATTGCTAATTCTAGTTGGGAATAGGGAGATTTTACTTGATGATAGTAGACAAGCGTGTGATAAGGCATCAAAAGATGGAGTTGATGTACGACTAGATATTTGGCCGAAAATGTTTCACGACTGGTGGCTATTTGGATTCTTAATACCTGAGTCAGAAAAATGTCTCCGAGAGGTTGCAAGATGGATATGCCTGAGTAACTTGGACAGTCTTTAGCCTTCAGTTGTCTTCCTCTTCGTCAGTGGAACCAGCTGGACCCCACTCCGCATCTGGAGATCCTCCAGACCACTCTCCGAAAACGGCGATATCCTCAATTTCCTCATCCTCTCTCCAAGGTGGCTCACCATCAGAACCGCTGATTATCAAGCAACCCTCATCATCCAGCCTCTTCTTTAGAGTTGAAACCCCCCTCTTTACTGGAAGAAGATGGCCGATTGGAGAACCAGAGTTGACGAATGGATGTGTAGCTGAGCTAATCAGTAGGCCTCTGATAGGGGAAATGACGTCGTGTTGGACCCCGGGTAGTTCCGGGTCGGTTATCGTAGCAACAATTTCCCCCTCCTCGACGAAGCTCCCCGCAGGAGCAAGGACATCTAAAAGTCCGCCTTGATCGGATCTTATCCAGACCGAGCCAGAAGCCAGAATCCTAAATCGAGGTTTACTTGGATATCCCGGTAGCATCCTCAGGCTCCTGAGAAGATTGATTATCCCGTACATGGAAATCTGAACAGACTCGGGATCCGCCTCGTCCGATCCGCCTCCTTCGTAGGTGATGGCGGCAATGCCCTCCTGATTGGCAACCCGTCGCAGCGAACCCTGTGGCCCTTTGCTATCCAAAATCGTCTCAATCCCGAAGGACCTAGCAATTCGGTTGCTACTTGCATGTGCCAGATTAGCCCTAATCTGTGGGATGTTTGTTCTCCCTTTCGCTGCTGAGTGAAGATCGATAACATAGTCGCTACTGGATATGAGCTTGTTCCAAAGTTTGTGGGCCACTCTAGAAGTAGTATTACTATCAGGTTTCCCTGGAAAGCATCTGTTCAGATCTCTGCCATCAGGGAAGTCACGTATCATTCTCCTGTAACCAGGAAGGTTGACGATTGGAACAATACGTATTGTCCCAGCTAGAACGCTCGCATCAATCACTCTCTCTGGGCCCATGAAGTTAGGGCCACAGAGGTAAGTTAGGGCCAGAGGACCGACTAGTTCGTCACCATGGATGGCACCCAAGAAAGTCACTACTGGGCCCGGGCGGGATCCGTGAATCACACTAATTGGAACGGGCCATGACTCGCCAATCTCAACATCGAGGAGCTCATATTCCATGTGCCTTATTGTCCCAGGTTTGATTCTCTTCCTCATGAAGACATGATTCTTCGTACCTTTGTTACGAGACCACTTTGTGGGGCTTCCTCCCACCTCTCCGAGAGCCCTTTCTATCTCCTTGCGGCGTCTCATTGGAATTTGATTGGCTATCATAATCGGTGCGAACCTTCTCTTCTTTGCACGAGGCGGGAGCTTTGTCTCGTTGCTACTGGCGAGTGGTCCAACTTTGGCTGAATCGCCCTCGCTCACGGTTAGCCCGAGAGATTGGTGAATTAATACAATGCGCAAGGCAATTTTGGGAATATTCAATTTCAAAGAGGGTTTTCGATAGTCATGGAGAGGGAGGGTGTGAAGTCAGTTCAGGAGATTCATGCACCATCCAGCATATGTTTTGGTTGTGGACCATCCAACAGTAATGGACTGAAGATTAGATCTTTCAGGGGAGAAAATGGACTTGAGATGGAGTTCATCCCGACTGAAGAGCATCAAGCATTCCCCGGAATGGTCAATGGGGGCATCATCGGTACCCTCCTTGACTGTCATGGGAACTGGACTGCAGCAATTGCTCTGATGGATCGATCAGGAGATCCCGAGCCACCCTGCACAGTCACTGCTTCCTATAGTATCAAGCTCAGAAGACCTACTCCTTTCGGAAGCACCCTCAGTGTAAAAGGCGAAGTAGTCGAAATTGGAGAAGACAGGGTCAGCGTAATGATGTCGCTTTCGGCAGATGGCAAGGTTTGTGCTACTGGAGAAGGGCTATTCGTGGCAGTGAAAAAAGGTCACCCTGCCTTCCACCGTTGGAACTGATCGACACTCGACATCCTTTAGAACGGTCGAATCAAAGTTCCTCTATGGACGACGGGGGCGAGATGGTAGGACTCGAGGAGTTCGAATTCGATAATCGTCTAAAGAAGATGCTACAGGAAAATTGGGGCATCAGTCAGTTATTCCCCCCACAGGCAATGGCGCTCCCCAGTTCTCTTGAAGGAAGGAATCTTATGCTAGCGATACCGACGGCTAGTGGAAAGTCTCTTGTTGCTCACATCACAATGGCACACAGACTAGCTAACGATTTGAAGGGAAAGAGAGGGATATACATCGTTCCCCTCAAGGCTCTTGCTTCGGAGAAGTTCGACGAATTGAGTGAGATCTGCAGCAGCGTTGGTCTGAAAGTAGGACTAGCAATTGGAGACAGGAGTAGTGAGAATAATTTAGTCGAAGGCTCTGACGTACTGGTATGCACCAGTGAGAAGTTAGACTCGATGCTAAGATCGAATCCTTCGCTGATGAATGACATTGGAATAGTGGTTGCTGACGAGTTTCATCTACTGCAAGAACCAAACAGAGGTCCGACACTGGAGATACTACTGTCTCGAATACGTCATAGGGCGGAAGGAGCGCAAATCCTGGCTCTCTCGGCCACAGTAGGGAATGCCGATGAACTGTCAGAATGGTTGGAAGCGGATCTAATAAAATCTGACTGGCGACCAATTGCCCTCTACTCTGGAACTCTGACCGGTTTAGACCTTAGATACCACTCCGTTGAAAGCCCGGGAGGAGATTTCGCTTTGCCTGAGTCAAAGCGTCTTGGAGGAGGAGCGAAAAAGAACCTCCATTCTGTGTTGGACGACACAATTGATATGGACAAGCAGATGCTAGTTTTCGTTGCTTCGAGATCCTCGGCGCAGAAGGAAGCAAGAGAGCTCTCTGAACATGTTAAATCTAAGGTAGCTGCGGGTATTCATGGATTTTCGAAGTCAGTTACTGAGTCATGGGATGCAATGGCGGGAGCACTTTCTGCAAGAGAGAACGGTTCAGTCACCGTGAAGGCCCTAGAAAATGCAGTAAGAGGGGGAGTTGGTTTTCATCATGCAGGTCTGACTTCTTCGCAAAGAAAGGTCATCGAAGGGGGTTTCAAGTCTGGAAATCTGTTGTGCATAGTTGCCACCCCTACTCTTGCCCAAGGAGTGAATCTGCCAGCCAGCAGGGTTGTGGTCAGAGACACAAGAAGATGGAGCACTGTTGCTGCCAGAAGTATGCCTCTTCCCGTTATGGAGGTGAGGCAGATGATGGGTAGGGCCGGAAGGCCTGGTTTCGACGAGTTTGGAGAGTCTTTTCTGGTATCAAAGAGCAAGCAAGACGAGGCTTCTCTAATCGATTTCTACCTCAAAGGAAAGCCGGAGAAGGTCACTTCTAAACTGGCCAATCCGAGAGCTCAGAATGCGGAGGAGGACGGCGCCCTCCTTACTCACATTCTATCCATAGTTGCGACTGCGGGAATTGATGATAGAGACGCCATCTCAAGATTTCTATCGAAGACATTCCTAGCAAGCCAGATGGAGTCAGAGACTCTTGAGGCGAGAACAGATGATGTTCTACAGTGGCTCTGTGAGAATGGGATGATAGATAGAACTGGAGAGTCCAAGCAAGTCAAGAAGAGGATTAAGGAGATGAAAACCATAGAGGTCGAGGAAGAAGACTGGCAAGATGAGATGCCCTCATGGGCGAACTCAGCAACTGCAATTCCGGGATTGGACCTGATTCCCAAGGAAGAGATGCTTACAAGAAGGCTAGCTCCCAGAAGAGGGCCTGCAATTTTTGGTTTCAAGAAGGCTAGTAAGTATAATCCGTCCGAGTCCTTTCTTCCAGAACCTTCTGCGATGACATACTCCCCTACACCCTTGGGTTCCAGAGTTTCCAGGCTTTACCTAAACCCCATTTCTGGCAGAATCATTCAAGATGGCTTAAGAAAGGCGATGGGTATTGTTTCCGGAGAAGACAAGGTTGGACAGGTTTCTCCACTGAGCCTTCTCCATCTAGCTTCTTGTACACCCGATTTTCTCCCTCTGTGGCCTAGGAAGAACGACTATAGTGCGATTCAAGAAGCCCTACATGGGCACGAAAGAGAGTTGCTTTCTATTCCCGTTGATCTCGAAGAAGAGCGAAGAATGAAGGGCACACTAGTAGTTCATTCGTGGATGGATGAAGACTCACTAGAGACGATAGAGAATGATTGGGGAGTCCAGGCCGGAGATTTGCGAAGCAGAGTTGAGCTGCTCGAATGGCTCCTTTATGCAATGCGCAGGATTCTATCCGAGGACGAAGATTTAGCAAGAATAGATCGAGGAGCACACAAGACATTGTTCGAATCCATCGACGAGGTCCATCGAAGAGTTAGGTACGGATGCAAAGCAGACATCCTAGGACTAGTGGCAATCAAAGGAGTTGGGAGAGTAAGGGCTAGAGAAATGTCTGACACCCTCGGTGTAGCCAATGCATCTGACGTCTCTGTGATAACCGAGAGGGACAGGTCTAGACTATCGGATCTAAGAGGGTGGAGTCCAAGATTGGTGGACAAACTAGTGGATTCAGCAAGTAAATCAGTTAGAAGGTCACGCTAATCAAATTCTTCAACAGAACAGCATCGGGCAGCATGGACGCGCACCACCCTGTGCCATGGTTCCCTTCTTGGGGCATCAAGTTCTCAGAACCAATCGAGAATGTCTTCTCTGTAGTATCCATCATTAACGAATGGAGATCAAGCAATAGATGGATGATTTTGGCATATGAGGCGGTGGCTAGTGAAATCCACCTATGGACAGCATGGTATGCACTTAGGAAGAGTGAGGATTCTGGTGAAATGGTCGCGAAGACCCCAGATGCAGAGTTTCTAAGACTAATCTCAGGGACTCGTCAGATCAATAAGGCGTTTGAGAGAGCTGGTGTTGCAGTAGATGACGAATGTGCATGGATAGTCATGCTTCCTGACTCTGAGATAGGTGATGGATTCGGAGAATTCTCTATCCCCTTGGAAAGTTACAACGATGCTACAGAAGAGGCGATTCGACTAATCGAACACCTAGGAGGATCACTGATGCCAAGCCGTCCGACTCCATCAACGAGTGGACTCGAGAGGATTGGTTCAGACTATTCAAGTGAGTCAAGTATCACAGAAATCGAGGATTGCTTCCTGAGTCACATTGCCCTTTCCGATTTGAGATGAGTTTTTTCAGCAGTCATGTTGATAGACGAGGAGCATGACAGGAATTCGTAACATGCCAAAGTTCTACGGCTTCGGAACATGCGCTGAATGCGGCATTGCATGCACTTCAGGGAACTTCCTCAATCATGAGAGCAGAAGGTACTGCACGGCTTGCTGGGTAGAGAAGAACAACCCAGAACATCCTGACTTGAAAGAAATTCGTGAGAAAGTAGTGTCAGCCGTAGAAGAATGGAAGTGTACAAAGTGGACTCGAGAGCAAGGTCCTCTTCCACTAGGTCCCATGCCCGTAAAGAAGTGAGGAATGACCTTGGGAAGCGGCTTTGTTCCAGACGACTTTGAGGCCACATCATGGGACAATCTTGAGCCCATCACTAACGAACTTCTTGAAAGAGACTTGAATTGCTCTAGTTGTCTGGAGAATCTAATATCTGACTCCTCTGAACTTGCGGAGCACATTTCGGAGGCTGGGGCATTACTGTACATTGGGATGACTTGCGATACCGAGAATGAGGAAAAGAAAGGGGCTTTTCTAGAATTCATGAGCAATGTCAGACCGAAGTTATCTGAGTTCTCGGATGCATTGAATAGAAGGATAGTCAGTCACTCATCAGTTGATGACCTTCCTAGTAGATACGACCTGATGCTTAGAGGTATGAGGACAGATGTCGAAATCTTCCGAAAAGAAAACATCCCCTTGGGAGTGAGGCAAACAGAGCTTGTTACCGAATCACAGACGATTAATGGGGCAATGACTGTTGAGTTCGATGGCGAGGAAATGACTTTCCCCCAGATGAGTAAGTATCTGGAGTCAAATGACAGATCCGAACGACAATCAGCATGGATGACCATGGCTGCAAGGAGGATGGAAGATCATGAGAGATTGTCTGAAATTTTCGATGAGTTGATCTCTATCAGACATCAAATGGCCCTCAACGCAGGCTTCGAGAGTTATACAGAATACATGTTCAGGGCAATGCATAGATTCGACTACACCATAGAGGATTGCCTAGAGTTCCATGGATCTGTAGAGTCGGTTTGCATGCCCATTCTCAAACAGATAAACAAGGATAGAGGCGTTGGTCTTGGGATAAGTGAGTTATGCCCATGGGACGTAGACGAGAAAGGAGGATCGGGCCCAGACATCCATGGAAGAGAGCCGCTAAAGCCATTCGAAACAGTAGAAGAGATGGTTCAGAAGTTATCTGAGATGTTCCATGAAATCTCAAATGATCTTGGAGAAAAGTTCGACAAACTGGTGGAGATGGACACTCTAGATCTGGATACTAGGAAAGGGAAGGCTCCTGGAGGATACCAGTATTATCTGGAGAAGAGTAGGGTACCGTTTATTTTTATGAACGCAGCAGGCCTTCAAGGCGACTTAGAGACGATGATTCATGAAGCTGGACATGCTTTCCACTCTCTCTACTGCGGGCATCTGGAACTGATTGACGAGAGGGACTATCCAATTGAGTTCGCAGAGGTAGCATCCATGTCCATGGAACTGCTGACACAACCATGGTGGGACAAGTTCTACGACTCAGAAGAGACTGCGAGGGCAAGGAGGACGCATTTAGAAGGAGTGATCTTCCTGTTACCTTGGATATCCACCATTGATTCATTCCAGCATTGGGTATATGCGAACCCTGGACACTCTAGAGAGGAAAGGGCCGAGGTATGGCTGTCAATAAGAGACAAGTTCGGCTCAGACATGGACTGGACTGGTCACACGGACTTCAGAGAGTTATCATGGCAGCAACAGGGGCATCTATTCGGAGTCCCATTCTATTACATTGAATACGGTATCGCACAACTTGGTTCGTTACAACTGTGGAAGACTCAGATGAGCGACCCACAAAAGGCGCTTGATGACTATTCGAGTGCTATGTCTCTTGGCAATACTAGAACCTTGCCGGATCTCTTCTCAGCGGCCGATCTAAAACTAGGTTTCGACGAAGGTCATTTCAGGTCCCTGATGAGGACTGTAGAGACTGCACTATCCGAGCTACCAACGTAGACTTCGGACCCCGGGGCCTACGCTAATCGCGCAGACCCTCGGATGTCACGGTAAAGACTGCCTCGCCCTCAGGAAGGTTTGGGCTGTCAATCAGGCGAGCTATTCGACGGCCCCCCTTTGACTTCCTGAGGTAAAGGCGGAATGTGCTGGCGTGACCTACAATGTGACCTCCAATTGCTCTGGTGGGATCTCCCCACATTGAATCTGGCTTAGACATGACTTGGTTTGTTACTAAGACGACGGCGTTATGCACATCGGCAACTTGCTTCAGCTCCTTCATGTGCCGGTTCAGTTTCTGTTGTCTTGGAGCCAACATTCCTCTTCCGATGTACTCAGCTCGGAAGTGACTGGTTAGGGAGTCGACAATGATTAGTTTGACATCAAGACTCTTTGCCATTCTCTTTATCTCATCTACGAGAAGCATCTGATGAGCCGAGTTGTATGCTCTGGCGACGTGAATCCTATCGAGTGCATCCTGAGGATCCATTCCCACACCCTCAGCCATCTGTGATATCCTCTCTGGCCTGAATGTGTCCTCTGTGTCAATGTAAACAATCTCGCCGTCAAGACCACCTTGCTCCAATCCTAGGATGCAGTTTACTGCCAGCTGATGCCCGATCTGGGTCTTTCCGCTTCCAAACTCACCGAATACCTCTACTATTGCCTGAGTCTCGAACCCTCCGCCGAGGAGCTCATCCAAAGATGATGCCCCGGATGTCAGCTTCTGGACTCTCTTTCTCCTCTCAAGAAGTGCAACACCACTGACGAATCCGCCAATGTTCGCTAGCTTCTTGGCACCAGCGATAATCTTTGATGAGACTGCCTCTCCCAACTCTGCCTGCTCGGATAGTTCTGGTGGACTCATTACAGCGATAGCTAAGAGATCCTCGAATCCTGCCTCTCGAAGTTTCTCGGCTGTTGCTGGACCTACGCCCGGCAAATCATCTATTGTCGGCTCAGGTTCGTCCACTTCTATCATTATCTTTTCTTCTGCCACTTTCTCACTCGCAGTTTCTTCGCTCATCCAATCACCAATATTCTCCTGTTCTCAATCGGTGGTATATGAACAAACGAAGGACCCCTAGGAGTTCTATGAAAGTATTCATGCACGATGAATCAGAGCAGTCTATCGATTTTTACTTTCACTCTATATTCTGGTAGCGGGTGATGGATTTGAACCATCGGTCTCCGGGTTATGAGCCCGACGAGATAACCTGACTACTCCAACCCGCTATTCATCCGCTGAAGGCTGGCCTATTTTACACATACTGATGTGGTTTCTCAACTTTATTGATGCGAACAGTATTCAACGTTCAGTCACCGGCTCTGTTAGAGGACTATGGAACAGTCGCTTCTGATTAGAAACGCAGAGATGGTTTTTCAAGGTAGTTTGGTTCATGGTGATCTCCGTGCATTCGGTGGATTGATCGATTCGGTGGCCCCAGGGGGTGGACTTACTCCCATGGATGGTGAGGTAGTTGTGGAGGCCGAAGGATTGCTACTGCTGCCAGGGGCAATTGATCCTCAAGTCCACTTCAGAGAGCCTGGGCAAACTGAGAAGGAGGATATTGGGAGCGGAAGCAAAGCTGCTGCTTCCGGGGGTGTGACTTCGTTCCTGGATATGCCGAACAACGTACCTTCCGCAACTAGTATGGGAGCTATGCAATCCAAGATAGAATCGGCTTCTAGAAATGCTGTTACCCACCACGGTTTCTTCATCGGTGCTACTCTGGATAACTTACCAGAGCTCCAAGCAGCAGTTGGGACTCCGTATAGCCCTACTCCGGTTGATGGAATCTGTGGGATCAAGATCTTCATGGGAAGCAGCACTGGTGACCTGCTGGTCAATGAACAGGATGCCCTTGAACAAATTTTTTCGGGTACAGCAGGAGTAATCGCTGTTCATGCTGAGGACGAAGATAGGCTGAACGAGAGAAGGCCGCAATTCGAAGGGAGATGCGATGTCGCTGCACATGCAGAATGGCGAGACAGCGAGACAGCTCTAATCGCTACGAAGAGGGCTTGTAAACTAGCAGACGAAAACTCCCATAGACTCCATGTGCTTCATCTGACTAGTAGGCTGGAAGCCGACTGGTTGGCTGAGAACAAGAGCAAACACGTGACTACGGAAGTCTGCCCTCAACACCTTACATTTGACCAAACCGATGTAGAGGGGAGGGGGCCCCGACTGATCATGAATCCTCCCATCAGATACACGGAAGATAAGGAGGCTCTCTGGAAGAGGCTGAAGGACGGGACCATTGACTGCATTGCTACAGATCATGCGCCTCACACCATAGAGAACAAGGCATTGGGATTCCCTAAAGCTCACTCGGGAATGCCAGGTGTCGAGACATCACTGCCAGTGATGCTTACTCACGCATCAGAAGGGAGATGCTCGATCCCAGATGTAGCTAGGTGGATGTGCGAGAGTCCTGCCCAAGTCTACGGAATGGAGGGGAAGGGGGAGCTTCTAGAGGGATTCGATGCAGACATGGTTCTAGTGGATATGAAATCCAAGAGGAATATATCCGACTCAGAGACGTGGACCAGAGTCGGGTGGAGCGCTTTCGAGGGGATGGAGCTCACTGGGTGGCCGGTTAGCACATTCGTTGACGGGAGGATGGTGTTCAAGCGAGAAGTCGGGGGACCTAACAGAGGAGCTTTTCTGGTAGAGCCGGGCTCTACTGGGAAGAGCTTGAGGTTTCGGCAGGGTCAGAATCTACTGTAACGGGAGCCCCTGCATAAGATGCATAAGGTTCGTTTCCGGGAAGCTCCAGTTCCATCATCAGTTGGAGATCAGCAGTTCTGTGGACTGTTGCACCTCCCGATGAGAATGAGTAGACATAATCGCCCATAAATATCGACCGACGGATGCTAGTTGTTCCAGACCACCAATTTGACAATCCCTCCTCGTTATAGAATTCCGAGTGCTCAACTTGCCCGTGATTGGTCAGAGTCCCGTTGTCGACATCAACATTGATCAATTTCAGCATAGAGACGTACTCGTAGCCATAGTGGGAGTATACCCTGCCTTCGATCTCAATCTCGTCGTAGACGTACCGGTGAGTGGAAAGTGGCACGGCCAATAGCGACTCTGGAGCCCAGAACGTGAATGCCTTGTGCTCGTATGTAGCCTCTGAGTATGACCATGACCAGCCGCAGTTCCTGATATCATCGCAGTTTTCGTCCGCGTATCCTGGAGTCAACATAAGTGAGTCCGAAAGTGTGGGCTTGCTGGTGTCACTGACATCGAAGAGGGAAACCTGGGTCGTCGACCAGTCCAGACCTAGACCATCTGCTCCTGGTGCTATCCCTATTGTCAGGAGTGTGTTCTCATCCACTGGGTGGATATAGGTTGAGACTCCAGGTACCTCCAACTCTCCCAAGATTACTGGGTTGGATGGGTCTGAGAGGTCGAGAACCCATAGTGGATCTATGTTCATGAAAGTCACTAGATAGCCTCTGTCTCCAACGAATCTAGCGCTCCAGATCGTCTCTCCCTCAGCAATTCCACCGATGAAGCCCGTTTGATCGAGAATTCCCTCTCCATCATGGGTCAGTATGGTCACTTGGTTGGTTGGGCCACTCCAGACCGAATCTCCATTCTCGTCGAACTCTGCTATTCTCCACCACATCCCCCAGTTATCCGAGGTTGATGCGACCCTGATGTCGCCGTTGTGCTCGCTAATCGAGAATTGGTCGTTGACAGTCCCCTCTACTCTACCAGAAGCAATGTAAGTTGTGTGATTCGCATCACTGATATCGAACGAGTGGATGTTAGTAGCGTCCTCCCAGTCTGAGTTCCTCCAGAACCACCAGATATCGTTGGCTGGCTCAGCTAGGACTAGGGTGTCCTTGGATGAGTAGACATGGGCCCAGGAGGATGTGATGTGATCCACCTCCAGTGAAATCTCGTCGTTGAGCATCTGTATCGTCATTATCGTCGTGAAGCCCCTCCCTGCGCTGTCTGCACTGGCTGAGAACTCCGTACACTTCTCGTAAGTAAGAGGATGAGTGAAAATCTCTCCATCCTTCATCTCGTAGATGTGGGGGACGAAGTCATCGAGAGTGAGTACCGAGATTATCTGCTCGTTATGCAGGACAGTCTGTTCTACGCTCTCGTTCCAGATATCCATCCTCTTGTCCAAATCATCCTCTGACCAGTAATCCTCAGGGAGGTCCACCCAGTTCCTTATTCCATCGAAGTATGTCCACAGATGCGTCACTGATCGGACTGTCCCATCCACCATCCTCGCTGTATGATAGTTGCCCTCAATGTACATCTCCTTCTCTACGGATGGGGAGGATCGATTGGTGATATCCACAACAGTGTACTTGACTAGACTCTGGACCTTCGTGTACGTGTAGGGTTTGCTATCTCCATCCACTGTAACCTCCTTGGTCATTAGTTTCCTTAGATCGCTGTCTGCAGGGAGGTTCCAGTAGTTTATCGAGGAGGAGATAATCAGCCTATCGCCCTCAATCATCATCTGGGTTGGATTCCCCTCTATTGTCAAATTGGACTCCATAGTCAGGTTACCAAACTCCGGGACTCCCATGATAATCAGCAGTTGCCCGTTTAGCATGTAGATGTGGTATCCATCGGTCTTCAGGAAGTCGGCCTCATCGACCCCGGACTCCTGGTTGTTTGTGCCTGAGAACTCTCCCTCGCGAGAGTCGGAGTCTGCACTAGTTCCGGACGAGACCCCGTCCACGGAATCTGCAGAGTTCTCGACAGTTGCCATATCGGCTTCGGCGAACGCGATGTCAATGTCATCCATCCTCATCATCCAAGGCTCGGAGACCCAGTGCCAGTAGCTCTGCTGATCTAGATTCACTACCATCTCATCGTATACCGCTCTCTTTAGGTCCTCGAGAAGAGCATCGCAGGCATCGTAGTTGTGCAGAGCTGGGGAGGAGCGAGTGCGCTCGGGCATCTCCAGTTGCGGGTAATCACCCTCGAGGGCGTCTATCGTCTGGTCGATATCCTCGATTACATCGTCCACTGCTTGGAGGCATCCCGCGCTCAGAAGCACGATAAGAATGAGCATTGCGTTAGTGGTTCGGTTGTCCATGGAATATTGGGCAATCGCGTCCCATATCAAGAAGTTGGTATGATGATTGGACAAATAGGTCTCATCGTCCGGACTCAAATTGCTGCCTCAGAACCCGAAAGACTGCGAGAAGACAGCAGGGCCAACTGACCTGCATCGGAGAGCCTCCAAGGTGGGCGTCTCGATTCAGCGGCCGCCTCCACCATTCCTGCGTTGCGTAATTCCCTGATGTGGTGACTCAGGAGCTGCCGTGAAATCTTCAGTTTCTTCCTGACTTCGTTGCCAGAAATCCCAACGTTGCCAGAATTTGCGATGACCTCCAGTATGGCGAAGCGTGTTCCTATGATGGGATTCCGGACTCTGCCGACCTCTTCGCGGGAGAGGGAAGATACGGCATAGCGTCGGAGCTTTCCATCCCTCCAGGAGATGACCCCCCCCTGGGATTCGAGCAGATGCAAGTGGTACGCAGTGACTCCATTGGCTAGTCCGAGTGCATCCCTTAGTGCTGAGAAGTGAATGCCGGCGTTGGCCTCGAGATATCCAAGGATGCGCCCCCTAGTCAGCAGATCGTCACCGTTTCCCCCCATTGCAAGCATAGGAGCCAATAGTGCAACAAGGACCGTCACACGAAACGCCTCGGAAACAACTGCCGCGATTGTGAGGGAACCGAGTGTTCCTGCTCCCCCGGCAATCAACCCGAACGACAGGTCCGAGGGTGTGCTTGCAGAAACATCGTCTTTGGATTCTGGTTCTCGTGCCACTTCCTCAACACCGTCCGAATCCCCTGAATCAGCAGCCATGGAGGTCTCTATCAAGTCGAATTCGTTTGTTCCTCCGGAAAGGTGATCAGCCTCATTGTCCTGATACAGCCAACCTCCTGCAGCCAATGAGGCGATTGCGAATAGGGTAAGCACACGCACAGCGGAAACGCCATTCATCATGCCCCGATGACCGCTATCGCCTTTGATTGAAGTGGTTAGAAGATTTGACGATCCCAGTGGGCCACAACCCCAACACAGACTGGTTTGGACGGAGATGGTGGAGCTCGATTACGAAGAGGAAGGAATGGCGCGGGCTCGTCCGGTTCCTCATTGTCACTCATCATTTCAACGTCACCAGTGTCCGTACTGGTGACGAGGCTCTTTGTGCCGGCTAGGAAAATCAGCGCGGCAACCTGCATGTCCAGTGATTGGTCCATAAGGTTGAATCATCGTCATCTGCAATTTAAACGAATTGGCTGCATGAGTCATGGGTAACTCGGTTACTCGAGAATAATGTGGTGCGGACACCGGGAGTTGAACCCGGGTTAGCAGGTTGGGAACCTACTGTCATAACCACTAGACCATGCCCGCCTGATTCCAGAGAGAAGGTCGTGGTAATTGAGAGACTCGGTAGAGGTTAAACAGAGATTTGCCCTATACGAGCCGTCGGAGTGCTTCCATGGCCGAATCGGCCTTACCCAAGTAGTCCAGGCATGATTCTACCCTGCCTTCCGATAGGGCTTTCTCCGAGTCTGTCAGAGCACTCTCGGCTTCCACTCTCATCTCATTTTCGGGAGAAACACCGGAGGAATCTAGCCTATTCCTGAGCTTTTTCCAGTCACCCTCAAGGAAGTCTAGCATCTCCTTTGCCTCGCCTACTCTGGAAGAGAGAGACTCAAGCTCTGAAACCAGAATCTGCATCGAATCATCTGCCTCCACCCAATTGCCAGCATCCGCCAGCGATGCTATGGCTTCCAGTCTCGCCCTCCATTCAGAGCCCGCCGCTCCAGGTGGGATATCGTCCTCGATGCTCTTCCTCTGCCTCAATGCCCTCTGAACTGATGTCTTGGCAGAGGCTTCCCTTCGAAGTGCCCTAGTTATTCCATCTGCCAATCCTATTGTCAGAGAAGCGTTTCCAACTTCTAGTGCTTCATTTGCCTCTTTGAACCTCTGTTGGAGTTCAGCAATAGAGCCGGAGTCAGAGGAAGAAATCTCGTTTTCAGCATCCTCTAATGAAATTCTAGCTCGTTCCATTAGTCCTTCGGCGTCGCCCATCTGAGAGGGAATCTCAGAGACTATTGCCAAAGCGTACTCTGGATCCTCATCCACCATAGCCTTCTTCGCATCCTCAAGCGTGGAGAGGAGGCCTTGGACCAAGTGGCCGTCGCCTGTTGAAATTGCCGTCTCCGCCTCCTCGATAGCGTCTTTGGCGTTTTGCCAATGGGACTCTAGAGTCTCGGCCTTGGATTTGGATTCTCTGAATTTATTCTCAGCAATCCTCAGGGATCCGTTCTCCATCTCAGTTTGCGCAGTATCAAAAATCATCCTCGCTATACCGGGATTACCCGTAATTGCCTCTGCACGATCTAAGGCTCTAATCGATTGCTCCTTGACCTCCTCTATATCAGATAGGAAAGAGAGAATCCTCTCGGTCTCCCTCTCGGCCTCAGAAACTAGTTTTATTCCCTGATTAGGATCCTTCCAGCCCTCTTCTCTAGCAGTCTTCAGGAGAGAATTTGGCTGTTGTAAAAGACTGTTTCCAGACTGCAATTCCAAGATTCGACTCTCAGCAGTTTTCAACCGTTCGGAGAAAACTCGTCTTTCTCTCTCGAGACCGTCCTTCGTGAGAAGGGGTGGGATTGTGGTCAACAGAGCTGAGGTTCCGATGATGAGAAATGACTCGGAGCTGGAGCTGGCTAACACGACCGGGATTGCCAGACCAAAGCCGAAAGTTGTCATCAAACCCCTCCATCGCCTGGAATTGACGTCCGAACCAAGAATGTGTCTCGAAGATGAATAGAGTGCTGCAGATACCAAAGCAAGGAGAATTACTCCCTCAACATTACCTCCCTCGTTCCTATTTACCTCAGCAAATGCAAGCAGTGGAGGCCATGAAATGCAGCACGCAGTAGAAACTCGAGTCCTTTGTATTGGTCCGAATTCGACAAGATCAGGTATCATGAGAGCCGACGAGAATAGGATTGCTACCGGTCCGAACCTTCCGAGGGAAGAGGACTCGCTCCCAAATGACGAAAAAATCCACCATGCCCCAATAGAGATTAGTAAGAATTGACAGATTAGGGCTGCCCTATCGATCCTGTTACGATGTTTTGCGACGACGCGGGCTGGGTAGTCAGGAAGCATCACCATGAATTACGAAGATGCAGAGGGGGTCAATATGTATGCGGTTCAATGAGCAGAGATGGGGTCTGATTATTCTGGGCCGTCGGCCCGAGTCATGGAATAAAACATATACATCGAAGATATGATCATGACTAATACAAGAATGTAGAACGTATAGTTTGCGTCTTCAGAATCAAGTTCTACTTCTATCGGAATCTTCCCATTGGTTCCGGCTGATGCACTGTCCCAATTCAGATACAGGTCTTCTAAGCTATTGTTTTCCATTTCGAATTGGAATTCTACGATTCCCTGCCCCGATCCAGTTTGCAATGATGATGCGAAGGGCTGCTCAGTCCATCTTCCACATATGTTGGAAAGGCAAACACGAGCGAATGCTGGATCTGCTCCATCGTTCTGAACTATTACTGTCAGTATGGAAGTACCTCCGACCTTGGAGTCTTCAGACAGAGTTGCTTCTACCACCCTGATGTGAGCCCCACTCTTTGGCTGTACAGTTATAGAAACTGTCTCCTCCCTGGTGTTCTCCTTGGAGTCGGTCGCCTTAACGACAATGTCGTGAGCACCCTGTGTCAATGACGGAATAAGAATTGCCTCCGAGACCGACCAGTTCTGTACCTCCCAGATAATTTCGTTACCGTCGATCCAGATAGACCATGTGACATTGTCGATAGAGTCTAGGTCATCGAAAGAGTGTGATAGATTGAGTTGTAATTCGTCATTCTCATGGATCTTGTCACTTGCCTCCACCTCAATTCCGTTAGAGAAGAGTCTGGGAATTACAGTTGGCGAATTTGAGTCGAGTACCTTGACAACCCATTGTCCGATAGCAGTGTTTCCAGCGTCATCAGAAACCAGTAGAGCGACGTTGATCAAAGTTGGATTTCTCTCTAAGTGCCTCTGATGGAGACCCATGTAAGCTCCATTGATTCCCATTCCCTGATTCGCTGTGAATTCGAATGTTTGATTGGAGATACCTGATTGCCTCCAACCTTCTGAGATGTTGCTGTACAATTCCAGAAGGACTGGCAACGAAGAGTCATCGGAGCCATTTACCTCGAAACGAAGGGTGCTTCCTGCTGGGGCCAGAATCGGACTGAGATTTGTTGGATCGAGAGGTGATTTAGTGGAATTACCCACTACTATAGTGCCGTTCCAGGTTGGTTTCACTCCGTCAACTGTCGGATTATCGTTCCAATGAGAAGATTCTCCGTGAAAATCGATGCAAGTGGCATTTACGCTCATTACTTCTCCATGTGAGAAGCCTATCTCCTTTGGGACGACTTCGAACCATGAATTATGATAAGTGCTGATTTCCTGGCCCTCCTTACTTACTGTCCATTGGATTTGCGGAGTGTCTAGTGGGCTGTCGGTGCATGATGCCGAGAATGCTGAGGCTTTGTCTAGGGAGATCGTAGAAGATGAATAGGGGGTTCTGGCAGCAGAGATAATTGGAGGCATATTCTGGGTGATTGTAATTCTGATGTCGTGAGCTACCGGGGCCTGGGAACGATTAACTGTGAATAATCCGGGGTTACCTGAGATTACCTCTGACATTGGGCTGTACCTGAATTCCCAATCATCGGGCAGTTGAATTAATAGGGGTACTTCCTCAATTAGGGCACCTGATCTTGGGATATCAATTAACCTCAGAGTCCTCCCATCAGACGCTCCGGAGATGGTTACTGACTCGGTCCAACTCCAGTTTCCATGGGTTCGATTAATGAGTCCTGTTTCCGGAGGTGTGACGTGTATTTCCATCTGTCCAATTACGTCCATTGGGTTGTAGTCGAAACTACAACAGCCCCCAGAAGATGAGTCGCTCCATGTTCTTGAGGAGACCACTAGTTCTGAGAATTCCTGAGATTCAGCGGAGTCTAGCCAACCATCTGAGTTACCAAGATGTTCGTCTATTTGCCATAGTAGACCCATCGATCTGTTTTCCAGTAGGTCAGTGCCATAACTCTCAGAGACTGTGACCTCTGAGAACCATGTGGCATTAACTTGTGAGTTTGGAGATATTGTGCCAGTAAAGTTGAGGAATGATTGCCCCTGAATTGGAACGTTGCTTTCCGAAATAGAATTGTGAGTCACTGTGGGGTGTCTCTCTAATGGATTAATCGATTCTTGAAGTGGCAATAGAAAAACAAGTAACGATACAAAGGTGATTTTGGCGATCCTGAAATTTCTCATTTGGAAGGACATCTATTCACCACTATGAGGTTCCATGGATTATTCTGGAACCTGAGAAATCTATTTCCAGAGGGAACATCTGAAAATCAGGACCAAGTTCCCTTTGCAGAGTTTCTCTAAGTCCATTGTCACCGTAGACTAGTAGAAAACCACCATTTCCAGCCCCTAACAACTTCGCACCCTTTGCTCCAGAAGACATGACTCGCCCGTATAATTCATCGATAGATGGATTCGTAATCATCGATGAAATCCCTCTCTTGGCAGTCCAAGTATCATTCAGAAGCGCCCCGAGAGAATCGAGATCGCCATTTTGAAACATCAATACTGCCTGGTCTGCGTGATTTCTAATCTCGCGCATCCTGCTACTCTTGTCTTCCTCATCTTCCGATTCCTCGGCGAGAACTTTACTAGCACTTCGGGTCATTCCGGTGAAAACAAGTGTGAAATTTCTGGATATCTCGGCTAACATATCATTTCCAATTTCCATTGGTTCTACAGAAACTCCTTTGCCTCCAAATCTGATTGAGTTGACTCCACCGTAGGAGGCTGCGTACTGATCCTGACGCCCGATGGGAGCTCCCATTATTTCTATCTCAATCTTGCATGCCTCTTCGGCAAGTTGTTCCTTCAGTGGCTTTCTGCCTTGGAATGCATACATTGCATTCAGAAGGCCAACGGTGACCGATGAAGAAGATCCAAGTCCAGACCCTCTTCCAGGTATGTCTGCGATAGTAGTGATCTCAACTCCTGATTCAATGCCAGTTAGTCGCAAAGCCTCCCTAACTAAGTCATGCTGAATATTGGATACTGAATCGACATCCTCCATGGACGAATATGAGATTCTAATCCTGTCATCGAATCTCCTGTTGATCGTGACATACACATATTTGTTTATTGCAGCAGAAACTACGAGGCCGCCCGATGGCTCGGTCATAGAGAACTCGTCAATATCTGTCCCACCGCCACAGAAGGACACTCTTAGCGGGGTTCGACTGATTATCATCGCAACTTGGGGGGCGGAGTATCACTCATCAAGACGCCGGTTTGGTGAAATCAAGGAATTCGGCCAATGACAAGGCATATCAGAGAGGCGCATCCGCGAGAGACAGAGGGCTATGGGCAACCTAGTAACTATGGACGACCTAAGCAATGACGATATCATTGCTGTGTTGGACGATGCCGAGCGCCTAGTTCCTGTAGCCAGGGGGGAAATTCTCCTGCCTCTGCTACAAGGCAAGGTTCTGGCAAATATGTTCTTCGAGAACTCTACTAGGACTCGAATGTCATTCGAAACCGCCATGAAGAGGCTCGGTGGCTCGGTCCTGAACTTCAGCTCGGTTGGCACATCTGTCTCCAAGGGCGAGACTCTGTATGATACGATGCAGATGATTGACGGTTATGCAGACGTAGCGGCAATCAGGCATCCTAGACAGGGTGCAGCGCAGTACAGCGCTGATGCCGTCAGAATACCGATACTGAATGCTGGAGACGGGGCTGGAAACCACCCTACGCAGACAATGCTAGACCTATTCACCATACGACAGGCTCATGAGTCCCTGGATGGTTTGAATGTGGTTCTAGTGGGTGATTTGAGATACGGAAGGACGGCTCACAGTCTATCTCACGCACTTGTGAGGTTCGGTGCCAGTCTTACACTAGTCTCCCCAACCTCACTGAAGATGCCAGTAGAGATAGTCTCTGACTTGAGATCCCATGGAGCGGATGTCACTGAGACGGAGTCCCTGAATGAACAAATTACCGGAGCTGACGTCATCTACATGACAAGAATCCAGAAGGAGAGATTCCCTGACGAGGAAGAATATACCAAGGTAGCAGGGATATACAAAATTGAGGCAACAGATCTGGTGGGTGCTAAGGAGGGCATGATTGTCATGCACCCACTACCTAGGGTGGATGAAATAGCCCCCAGCGTCGACTCCACCAAATTTGCTAGGTACTTTCAGCAGGCGTTCAATGGCGTGCCTACTAGGATGTCCCTACTGTGCAGGAGCCTAGGTGTGAAAGTCCCGAAGAAGGTGAAGTAATGACTGAGATGAGAAGAGTAACCGCGATTCGAAACGGGACAGTGATCGACCACATACCCTCTGGATACGCGATGCAGGTAATCAGGATCCTGGGAATCGATACTGACAGAGCGACTCCGGTTTCCCTTGTGATGAACGTTCCAAGCGACAAGATTGGGAGGAAAGATGTGCTCAAGATCGAAGACAGGGAACTTGACCAAGAGGATCTGGACAGGCTGGCACTAATCGCTCCTGCTGCCAGCATAGCGATAATCAGGAACCATGCAGTTGCAGAGAAGATGAAAGTGGAACTGGGGGATGACCTGTTAAACATCGCCAGATGCTCCTTCTCGAACTGCATCACGAAGAACAACCACGAGCCTCTCCCTCAGAGAATGCGAGTAATCTCTCGAGACCCATTGGAAGTCAGGTGTTACTACTGCGGATGTGGGCAGGAAATAGATGAGCTGATCGAGAACATCATCTAATTTGAGCCCCTAAACGTTGGCGTAGGAAAATTCCCGAATAACTATCTATGCGACTAGGAAGCATTTGCCAGCCAATCCCTCATTGTGCAGGACTGACAGACCTCCCGGCTGGTGATCTCCCCGCACTCCGTGCAGTTGTTGACCTCGTGCTTGAAATCTGGGTTAGCCATGGAATGGAGTTCTCTGATTTGATCCAGGGAGTGCAGGAGGCCGTGTCTCGCACCAGGGGTCAACTCCTCCAATCGGGCTACTACTGACCTGCTCTGCTGGCGCATTGCTCCCGGTGCATGAGGGCACTCTCCGTGGTGAATTGGCAGGTCAGCATGCAGTGCGTAGGCGTGGATCTCCTGCTCGGGAATCCATCTGAGAGGGACTATCCTGGGAGTCAAACCCTCTATCTGAGAATTTGTGTGAGGTGCGAGCCTGACCGATCTGTCTATCTCGCCCTTCTGGAGGTTCATCAGAATCGACTGGGCCATGTCATCCAGATTATGCCCTAGGGCCATTACGTTGGCCCCGACCTTTTCTGCTAGGGCATTGAGGCCCTGACGACGGAAGACGCCGCAGAACGAGCAAGGCATGAGTCCCTTCGCCTCTGCGTGCATTTCTCCCATTGACGGCATTAGCCGTACTACCTCGTCCATTCTGCCATATCCCATCTCTTCGTAGCTCAGCGTCTCGAACCTGACGTCAATTGACTCCGCGAGTTTTCTTGCGAATTCCATAGATGGAGCGCGGTATCCGTCGATCCCCTCGTCTACGCACCCTGCGACCAATTCCACGTCCCTTCGACGACCGATGATCTCATCCATCATAGAGAGGAGGACGGCTGAGTCCTTGCCACCAGAAACAGCGATGAGAACAACGAAGTGTGATCCGTCGTCCCTAATTGCGTTTTTTGGCAAATCCAACTGAAGCCGAAGTTCGCGTGACGTTCTCTTGCGAATGGAAGAATAGAGGTGGTGGCCGCAGAGGTGTTGGCCACTGTATGCTTGGAAGACAATTGCATCGGAGTGACATCTGCTACATGACTGGACCTCGATTTCATCACTCATGATAAGTCGTCGCATAGCATAGGCTTGAACCCATCCTCCGGTGAATTGATTCGTACTCTCCTGACCGGAATGCCATGGAAGACTCCGGGGGCTTGCCTGGGAGGAGTGAGATGGGAAGCAAGATTTTCTCGCCTTTCGTTGACAGGTTTTCACTGATAGCACTCTCTGTTTCTGGGATTATTATCGCTCCAGAAATCGCTTCTGGAATAGAGCCTTTTCTGGGGGAGAAATCGTTTTCGGCAGTTGCCTGTGGACTAATTATTACCATACCACTTATCGCGAGTTCGATAGGGAAATTGTATATCCGTATCCGGGCCTAATCGGAGCGTAGTCTGGCAATCCCTGATTCAACGTAACCAGATACGGTCTGCCATGGGACGATGAATCGCAATCCAGCAACTGATACAATGAATAGTCCTGCAGAGATTACCTTGCCATAAGTCATCTGCAACTCCAGTGACTCCTTCACCTGTCCAGTCCACTGCGTCCCCTCCAGAATTCCAACGATTGTAATCATGAGGTCGTCGAAGGCCAGTGCCAGAGCAGTGGTAATGCCAACAAGTGAGACAACGACAATCAGCTGGATGAGATGAGAGTTCACTACATTGTTGAACTGCCTGATGTACTCTGGATCACGCTTGGACTCCTCGGGCAGGGAAGCAGCGTACTCCATGTGACCAATTGCAGCCATTCCCGATTCCATGAATAATATCATCAGAATGGCGATTCCCAGTAGTGAGCTGGCTAGTGGAGAAACTAGATTCCCGAACATTGTTCCTTCTCCAATCTGTGTCGGAAGTGCCCTAAGTCCTACGTCGACCTCGGAAACAATGGGCTCGAATGTTAGAACTGCATGGAATGCAATCACAATGATGTAGTAGCCAACGACCCATGAAATAGATCTCTTAGATAACCCCCATATTCCAATTAGGCCAATTAAGATTGGAGCGAAGACTATCCCCAGGAAAACCAGCTCCATCACCAAGCCCAGTGGATGGAAAAGATCCCCGATGTGATTCATCGAGTCATTGCTGTTCCAAGGGAAGTGCAGTCCGTGCTTGAAAGTAGCAATTATCCATGCGAACAAGAATGGGATAATCACCCAAGCACCTAGCAATGCTGCTGAGACCTTCTTGATCCTAGTTTGTAACTCCTGCGAAGATGCCCAAAAACGCTCGATTGCAAATGTCGCAAAGGCACACAGTGCCAGAGGTCCGAGCAAGGACAATATGCCGGTCTGTCCGACGCCGAGAATGAAGTCGGGAATCATCAAGCCGTTCAAGTTGTCAAGCCACATTAGCCCCCTAGTGTGCTCATAGGAAGGACACCATGTTTCTTCATTATTATCGATTATGAACTGTTCACTGCATAGCCCATAAATCTCGCCCATCCTCTTCAACAAGAGAATGAGTGAGACTGTGGATGCAATCTGGAGAACTAGGATTTGCCATTTTCTCCTCAAAACAGGAATGTGGAGAGTCTCGGTAATCTCAGCTTTCTTTTCACCAATTTCCAATCTTTCACCCCCTGGACTGTAACAAGGCCTGCGACAATTCAACATCTGGCATCCAGTCGACTACCTTTGCCCCATAGCCTGAGACTGCAGTTAACCTATTCTGCCTCTCTAGCTTCAGTACCTCGTAAGCCATCCTAGGGATTCTGCTGACTAACCTCTCGAGATCTACGCTACTGGGTGAGAGGATGATGACTTCGTGGCCTTTGCCCGATAAGTTTCGTATTGCTGGCAATGTTGTTCCATCTCCTTCTAGACTGCTGATTATGAATATTGGAGAACCACGGCTAATCCTTGGTGAAAGGGCATTGGTAACAGCTTGAAGAGGCATAGAACCAGACGGAGAAATTGAGGCTAGCCTACTCAGAACCTTATACTGCTGTTTATCTCCAGTGTCAGGTGGCAAGTAATCCATTCTGCTACCATAGGTAACCATAGCAACTGAGTCTTTCCTTTTCAAGAAGTGGCTAGCCAGTGAGGCTGCTGCCGAGGCCCCCATCTCAAGAGGGTTCTTCAGGACGGTTCCAATTCTGCTTACTTCCCTAGTATCCAGTATTATGAAAATGTCGGTAACTGCATCCCTAGTCTTCTGATTGACCATCAGCTCGCCAGTTTTAGCAAATGCCTTCCAGTTTATTGAGCGAATGGGGTCTGTGGAAAGGTACTCTCTCAATGAGTAGAATTCCATCCCTGGACCAGGGGTTCGAAGTGTTGTAGCTCCAGTATACATCTTTGGGACATCGGCCCTTAGCATTGCATCCTCTACATCTCTGACTTGGGGAAATACTGTGATATCACAGAGGTCTTCAATCACCGACTCGTTGACAAACAAACCGAATGAGTTTCGATACCTCACGGAGATTGGGCCTATCGAATAGTGACCACGGAGTGGACAGCGGAGCATGTAATCTAGTTTTGTCGACTGCCCCGGACCCAGATTAAGCCGAATCTGGTTAATCCCCCTCCTAATCTTCATCTCGTGGGGGACATTGTCGAATACCTCGAGTAACTGAGTTCTTCTGTATGAATTGTTGGTTATGGAAAGAGATACCTCGATTAGATCCCCCTTATACACATTTGAGTGAGGTACGAATCTAGTAATCTCGAGGTTTGACTGGCCGACAATCCAACCGTTAATCGTGATGAAGGCAATGAATGTCAATCCGATTATAATCATCTGGAAATTAGAAATCATCATTCCTACTAATATCAGACTAATTCCGCCTGTCAGCATTATTGCAGCCTTCCTAGTCCACAATTCTAGTCACCCCCCCTGCTTCTCCCCATTGCTTTATTCTCCTAACAATTCCAACCAATTCATCCGGCCTGTAGTTTCTATCCTCGAATAAGAAACGAACCAGAACGGGGTCACGGATCATTCCTTGGAGTTCCGATGCTGGCATTGCATCGAACTCTTCCCTAGTCAGTGCGTTTAGATTCCGAATCCTAGTGAGGAGGACCTGTCGGATTTTCTCAGGCCTTTGATAGTACTTGTATCTCTCAGCATCTCCAAAACCATAGTAAACAACTCTGAAGATATGTCGCCAGTCTTCCGGGTCCTCCTTTCTGATTAGTACTGCCTCAAGCAAAATGAATAGGAATAGGAATAGTATTAGCATTGCCATCCAATCATTTGTGAAGTAGATCAGTAGGTAGTACACAAGGTTGTAAGTATCTCCGAAGATAGTGGGCTGTTGATGCCGACTTTCATCGAAAATTACCAAGGAATGTTCGCCCGGAGACGTGCCGTTGTTATTCAGAATTAGGGCCTCAGCAACCACATCCAGAATCCACTTTCTATTGTCGTTCTCAGGAACCATTCCCAAGTAACTAGAATCGAACTCTGGGTCATAAATCGAGTTAATCAGTACAGAACCGTCAGAGATGAAGTGAACCCTTCCCGACTCGGAACTTCGGCATAGAATTACCTCGCAATACCTCACATAAACTGGGAAAGGGCCCTGTTCGTCTCCAACCAGGCCGAATGCAGCATATGATCCAACTGAGTAATTACCATCGTCATTATTATCTATCCAAGAATCCTGAGTAGTTTTGGCAATTACGTACCTGCGTTCGGCTGGATTGTAGGAAGTGGCCTTCTCGAATGCTGATGGGGTGTTAGTGAGTATACTATAGTCCTGAGACCAGTCCCACTTAGGTTGATTTGTAGATGGGTCCGTGCCCTGGAATCTATGAGAGCATAGTCCTGAATCCTGAATGGTGACAAATTGGGCGCCAATCTCTGGGTTACTAGGATCCTTGTCAAGAACGTCAACTACACCGTCTTTGTCAATATCCCTCAGGCATGGGTTTACACTAGTCTGAACTCCCTGTGAAGAAGTGAAATTGAATGCTGAGGTAGTGTTCACCCAGACGAAGTCTGAACCAAGATCGCTGTCGTAACTATAGTCAGTATAGAGGCGGTGGTTTGTGAAGTCAAGGCCGAACTCTGCTGCAAGATTGCTTGAATAGCCAAAATCATCCATTAAGATTAGAGTGCCCCCTCTAGAAACGAAATTTCTTATCGCAACAATCTCCGATGAAGTGTACCCATCTCCCTCGGAAAACTGAATCAGGTCATCTTCGCCCGTGAATCGGGGGAGAGAAATGGTGTCCCTCTCTACCCCAGAGATTACGAAAATTGTCTGTTCTGGGTGGTCTATGTCGCTAAGCAAGAGGGGACTGGAAACTAGGGCTGTGGTCTCTACTCCCTTCCTATTCAAATCCTCTCTAAATTTGCCCAAATCGTTCCATTCGTCGCCATATGCAGACTGCTGGGTCTGTCCGGGGATGACATAAGTGACCGCAATAGAAAGAACGAGTAGGAGGAGAACTGCCCAGAATGAAACCTGCAGAGCGCCTCTCCTATTTCTCCTTGATTTAAGAAATTTCGAGAGTTTGTTCCAATCTACCATCCCTCGACCTCGCATCAACTACGAGCCATTGAGCCGGAAGTTCGTTTTATGACCGTTATGTGACCCTGAACGGTTCTGCATCGACTTATTTTGAGAGTTTCACGACCGTTCCCACGTTCGCAACTTCCTCTACAGGGACTGCAAGAAGGCCGTCGGTAGACGGCCATGGAAGTTCATTAGGATCGATACCGTGTTCAGTGGCGACTAATATTGCAACAATATTACCGGTGTCTACATCCACAGTAAAATCTGCGAGATGGCCTAAGAGATCGCCGGCCGCATCAACGACCTTCCGTGTCATAATCTCCTGGGTGAATGTAGTCTTCATACAATTCCTCAAATCAATTCAATTCCGGAGAATGAACCAGACGATCTGCGGACTGTTTCCAAACCACTGGTTAGAGTCTCCTCCAACTTGGAGTAATATTGCATCATCTCATCTGTTACAGTTGGCCTCACTCTCCCAACAGCAGTTTCGAAATTCCTCTTAGTCACTGTCTTCTTTCCATTCCTCATTGCAATCAAGGCGGCTTCTCTGCAAACCGCCTCGATATCGGCACCTGTGTAATTCTCCATTTTTGCCGCCAAATCACCAATCTTGAACTTACCAATTGGCATATCCTTTGTGTGAATCTTCAAGATTGCTGATCGGGAGTCCCTGTCTGGAGGTGGAATATGGAGTATCCTCTCGAATCGTCCACTGCGCAATAGAGCTGGATCAATCATCTCTGGACGATTTGTGGCTGCAATCACGATAACCCCTTCCATTCCTTCCACGCCATCGAGGCTGCTTAGCAATTGGTTTACCACTCTATTCATCACGTCGGAACCCTCTCCTGAGTGACTTCGGCGCATTCCTGCTATACTCTCAAACTCGTCTAGGAAAACAATCGATGGGCTTGCTTGCTTGGCTTTCTTGAAGACCTCTCTGACTGCTTTCTCTGATTCCCCGACCCACTTAGAAATTAGTTCGGGACCTTTGATGGAGATGAAGTTGGCCTTGGCCTCATTAGCAATAGCCTTGGCAATTAGCGTCTTTCCGGTTCCCGGGGCCCCGAACAGCATAATCCCTCTGGGGGGGCTGATTCCAAAGTGGACAAACTGTTCCGGCATATTCAATGGCCATTCTATGCTCTCCTTGAGTCTCTCCTTGATATCCTCTAGACCACCAACCTCTTCCCATGTCACTTCTGGAACCTCAACGTAAATCTCCCTTAGAGCACTGGGTTCAACCTCCTTGACTGCCTCCTGGAAGTCCGACATCCGAACCTCCATCTTTTCGATTACTTCTGGAGAAACCTCGTCCTCATCCAAGTCAATCTCTGGCAAATATCGCCTCAAAGCTTTCATTGCCGCCTCTCTGATCAAAGCCGAGATGTCTGCTCCCACAAAACCGTGGGTATTGTCGAGAAGCCAGTCTAGACTGTAATCATCACTAATGGGCATGTCCCTAGTGTGAATCTCAAGGATCTCTCCCCTCCCTATCTTGTCTGGAACTCCAATTTCTAATTCTCTATCGAATCGCCCTGGTCTTCTGAGGGCTTGATCAATCGCGTCTCTCCTATTAGTCGCACCTATCACTACGACGTTGTCCCTCCCACCCATTCCATCTAGAAGAGTGAGAAGTTGCGCGACAACTCGCCTCTCGACTTCTCCTGTGACATCTTCCCTCTTTGGAGCGATACTATCGAGCTCGTCAATGAAGATGATGGCAGGGGCGTTTGCTGCGGCCTCGTCAAAGATCTCACGGAGTTGTTTCTCACTCTCACCGTAGTACTTCGAAATAATCTCTGGACCGTTGATAGAAGTGAAGTGAGCTTGGGTCTCAGATGCTACGGCCTTTGCAATAAGTGTCTTCCCTGTTCCTGGAGGTCCGTGAAGAAGGACACCTCGAGGAGGATCAATGCCAAGACGACGAAAAAGAATAGGGTGCTTTAGAGGTAGTTCAATCATTTCTCTTACTTTCTGAAGCTGGTTACCTAAGCCCCCGATATCTTCGTATGAGATAGTCTGAATTTGATTCTCTTCTTCATGGTCTAAAGCATCTTCCTTGATTACAATCTCAGTGTCTGGCAAGACCTGCACAATCCCCTTAGGACTCGTCTGAACGATAGCAAAGGGTAGAGCCTCAGCGAAAAGAGTCATTCCTGGAATGAAAATCCTATCTCCGGCTACTACTGGCCTCTTGTTTAGGCCTCTTCTAGCAAATCCTTCTATTCCGGGACCAAAACGCACCTTCTGTTGTTTTGCCATTACTGGGCTCAGAATCAGCTTAATACACGGCTCGACTTCGACTTTGCGAATCTCGGCTCTGTCTCCAAGGCTGACTCCAGAATTTTTCCTAATGATTCCATCAATCCTAATTACTCCGAGGTTAGCATCTTCGGGCCTACACCTCCAAACTATGGCTGCGGTCTTCCTCTCGCCCTCAATCTCTACAATATCCCCGGGCTTCAGATTTAGATCGTTGTCGAATGGGACTCGGGCACGACCATGCCCTACATCGCTGGGTATTGCTTTGGCGACCCTCAAGGTAAGTGATTCTGATGAGTTGTTTGCCATTTTACGCTCCCTACCACTTCTTCTCGTGCATCGGGGGTTGTTAAACCCTGCAATCTCGGATTCTCCAAGAGGTAAAATGGTTATCGGAACAAAGAGGGCCGATGCGCATAATTCATTTCGGAAGTAGTAGCCGCCAGCAACATGGCACACGTACTAGAGACTGGATTCGAGATTTTACAAAGAGACAACCCCAATGGTAGTCCTACGGTGATAGGATACAATATCATCAATGGAGAGTTGCGCTCTTCTAGTGATGGAGAGAATTTCGAAAGCAGGAATCCTGCATGGCAAGAAGATTGCCTTGGAGTATTCCCTCTGTCAACCAAGCAAGATATCCACGATGCTTTGAAATCTGCCAGAGAAGCATTCTCGGAATGGTCAATGACTCCAGCGCCTTCAAGGGGTCAGATTATTGGCAACATGGGTAGGTTACTAATGGAGTACAAAGATGACATTGTCAGAGTGGAGACAAGAGAGATTGGCAAGACTCTCAAAGAAAGTGCAGGGGAAGTTCAAGAGGCAATCGATACATGTCTATTCTTCCAGTCCGAAGGGAGGAGGTTATACGGTCAAACGGTAAACTCCGAATTGCCGGACAAGGAGTTGTTCACCTACAGGAGACCTTTGGGAGTATGTGGAATAATCAATGCAAGCAACTTCCCTGCAGCAGTCCCTTTCTGGAAGATGATTCCCGCAATAATGTGCGGAAACACATGTGTCTGGAAGAGCCCTCAGGACTCACCACTACTGTCATTCATGCTCACCAGAATCATGCATGAGTCAGGCCTACCAAACGGAGTAATCAACTTGATTCATGGACGAGGAAGTGGCGCTGGACAGTTCCTAGTTGATTCTGCAGAAGAAGGGTTGTTGAACAAGATAAGTTTCACAGGTTCAACCTCAGTTGGGAAGATGATTGGGGAGGTCTGTGGGCGGAATCTGGTCTCTTGTTCTCTAGAGTTGGGTGGGAAAAACCCATTGGTTGTAATGCCTTCTGCAAATATTGACAATGCTGTCGAAGGGGCTTACTGGGCCGCCTTCGGAACTGCTGGACAACGTTGCACTAGCCTAGGAAATTTGATTGTGCACGAAGATGTCTATGATGAATTTATGGCGAAGTTCATGGCCAAAGTCAAGGATACGAAAATTGGCGACTCTCTAAGGCACGAAGACGTACTGTATGGGCCAATGATTTCGGAGAAGTATGCAAACGATTTCCTTAGAGATCTAGGGATGTGCGAATCTGATGGGGCTACAAAACTCTGGGGTGAGGGAATGATAACCAATGATAACAAACCTGCAAACTTCCTTGGAGATGCATCTGAAGGAGTTTACATGTGGCCTCACGTGTATGCAGACGTGACAGAGGATATGCTCTGCTTTCAAGAGGAAATATTTGGTCCGGTGGTCACGGTAGTAAGGGCAAACAACTTCGAAAATGCTCTACATTTGGCCAATGCTTCGCCCTACGGACTATCAAGTGCATGCTACACTAATGACAGACTTGAGGCATATCGCTTCAAGACGGGAATTAAGGCTGGCATGACTGGAATCAACAATTCGACGACTGGAGCCGAGGCACACCTACCCTTTGGAGGGGTCAAGGACAGTGGAAACGGCACCAGAGAATCGGGGATTTGGGTCCTAGAAGCTTACTCCTACTGGCATGCTGTTAATGACGAGCTGTCCGGAAAACTACAATTGGCTCAGATAGACGTGGAAGAGATACACATAGAAGAAGCAGATGTTGACTACTCTTCACTTGCCTAGAGAAGTGTCTCTCCACATTTGGGGCATGGCAGTCCTGGAAGCCAAGCTCCCGGCATGTAACCGCAATTCAGGCAGATGGAGGTCTCTATATCGTCTCCGAGCACACTTTACCGAACTGGTAGAAAATTAGAAAGTTTTCGACTGATTTCGGAATGCAATTACTTATTGCTCGTCTCCATGCCCAATGACATTGGGGGCTGGTGCAGATAGAAAAGCGGATTGGGAACCCACAAAGATTGAGGGAATATCAGAGGACTGTGGGAAGTGTGAAGCTCCCAATGAAACGGGGATTTGGGAAGACTGATCGAAGGGACGATTGGTGGAAGGGGCCAACTGCGATGGCAGTTTATCTAGGATTCATGATTATCTACGCTACTTGGCGAGGATTCATGGAGTCAGACTTCTTATTTTTCAGTGATTTTGGAGCTTCATCCTGTGAAAATTGGGATTCTGCTAAATCTTTCAAGGATGTCTCAGAATGCCAAACAATGGCTATCGAACAAGGCAGCCATGTTCTCTCTCCGCTTTACAGCCCCCTGATATTCCCTCAATCTTCGTGGGTTCCCAAAGAATTGTGGTGGATGAGTCCGGCAATGTTCATCCTAGTTTTTCCTGCTGGATTTCGAGCAACCTGCTACTACTATCGTAAGGCATACTATCGTGCATTCTTCCAGCAGCCTACTGGATGTGCTGTTTCAAAACCATGGAACGAATATAGTGGTGAGAGGGGCATTCTTGTATTCCAAAATCTGCATAGAATTTTCATGTACATCGCAGTAATATACTTGCCAATCCTAAGTTATGATTTCTGGCTCTCGATTAATTTCCACGATGCTACCGGGGACTATTTTGGCGTCTCAGTTGGTTCCCTGATTCTTCTGCTGAATGTTATTCTACTATCTGGGTACGTATTTGGGTGTCACGCTTTCAGACATGTAGTTGGTGGAGGATCAAACGATTGGACTGGTTCGTCGATTAACCGTTTCAAGTACAGGATGTGGAAGCTCTCGACTAAGTTAAACGAACGTCACAAAGACTGGGCTTTACTCAGCCTATTTTGGGTAATGTTCGCCGACTTCTACATTTGGATTTGTCAAGATTTCGGGCTAACTGACTATGTCATCCTTGGAGGGATATGATGGAAGAGAAAGTCGAACATCACAAGTTTGATGTCATTGTAATTGGGGCTGGAGGGGCTGGACTCAGAGCAGCGATCGAAGCCAGCAAGTCAGGAGCAAGCGTTGCCATGATTTGCAAATCATTGCTAGGCAAGGCTCATACGGTTATGGCAGAGGGAGGAGCGGCAGCTGCTCTGACCAACAAAGACCCGCGAGATTCATGGCAGACTCACTTCCGAGACACCATGAAAGGAGGCAAGTATCTTGGAGACTGGAGGATGGCTCAGATTCACGCCCAACAGGCACCTGATAGAATCAGGGAGCTGGAACGGTGGGGTGCAGTTTTCGACAGAACTCCCAATGGGCTAACGAATCAGAGGAACTTCGGCGGGCATACTTACCCAAGGTTAGCCCACATTGGAGATGCTACTGGACTAGAGTTAATTCGAACCCTACAACAGAAAGGCATCCACGAAGGTATGCAAGTATTCATGGAATACACTGTTAGAAGAATCTTCAAGACTGATGGGAAAGTTTCAGGTTGCTTCGCTTATGACAGAAATAATGGTTCTCTGCATGTTTTCAAAGCCAAGACGATTGTACTGGCTACAGGTGGCATTACACGCTGCTGGGAAGTATGCTCCGGATCATGGGAGTATTCAGGTGAAGGTCATGCATTGGCCTACTGGGCGGGAGCTGAAATGGGGGACATGGAATTCGTCCAGTTTCATCCCACTGGCATGATTTGGCCGCCTTCTGTGAAAGGTATCCTCGTTACCGAAGGAGTGCGTGGAGAGGGTGGTGTGCTGAAGAATAACAAGGATGAACGATTCATGTTCAACTACGTTCCGGAGATGTATGCAGATGAGTTTGCCGATACGATTGGAGAGGCCGAAGCGTGGGTCAAGGAGGTTGTTGACGGTAAATTAGCGACTAAGAGGAGACCCCCAGAGCTTCTAACCAGAGACGTTGTAGCCAAAGCAATAAACAGCGAGAAGAAATCAGGAAGGGCCTCCGAGCACGGAGGCGCATACCTAGATATCTCTTGGAGAGACTCAGAGGAAGTTAAGAAAAAGTTACCAGGGATGTATCATCAGTTCAAGGAACTGGCAGCAGTGGACATAACCAAACAGCCAATGGAGGTGGGCCCTACTGCTCACTACGTAATGGGTGGAGTCAAAGTTGACCCGTACAGCCAAGAGACTACTGTAAGGGGACTATTCGCTGCTGGAGAGGTGGCAACCGGACTACACGGTGCAAATCGACTAGGTGGCAACTCACTTTCAGACTTGATTGTATTCGGCAAGATTGCTGGAGAGCATGCTGTGAAATACTCGAAAGAACAGGAAGAGTTCTCCAAGATTAATCAATCTGAGATTGATGAGGTTATTGAAGAGACCTTAGAACCGCTAGATAGGAAAGGTGGAGAGAACCCTGCCAAAGTAGTGAGAGATCTTAGAGAAATGATGCAGAATAAGGCTGGAATCATAAGAACGGGTGAGCTCCTTGAAGGAGCACTCAAAGACCTTGAGGAACTTAGAGAGAGATCTTCTTTAACTTCTCCGGGAGGTGAAAGAATGTACAATCCAGGATGGCATCAAGCACTTGAGATAGGTGCTATGATAGATGTCAGCAAGATGTGCGCAATCGCAGCACTTAGGCGAGAGGAAAGTCGAGGAGCTCATACAAGAGATGATTTTCCCGAGACCGATCACAATCATTGGGGCAAAATAAACAGCGTTATTTTGATGGGAGCGGATGGTTCCATGAACATAGACTTCGTTTCCTATCCGAAGATTCCGAAAGAATTGAGATCGCTACTAGATTCTGAGGATTTGCAGGAGGAGGAATGAGATGCAGGATATAGTGACTTTCAGAGTTTTCAGAGGAGAGGCGGACTCGGATGGTATCCCATTTGGAAGAATGGTGGATTACAAAGTTGACCTCGACGAAGGCATGGTAGTGTTAGATGTGATTCACCGAATTCAAGCTGAACACGCCCCCGACCTCGCATGCCGCTGGAATTGCAAAGCGGGAAAATGTGGTTCTTGTAGTGCAGAGGTAAATGGTAAGGCCAGACTAATGTGCATGACTAGGATGGAGGATATTCTAGATGAATCACCGAGTAATGAGCCCGTCTTGATTAAGCCAATGCAGGCATTTCCACTCACTAAGGACCTAGTTACCGACACCTCGTGGGCTTACAGTACCGATCGGCAGATAAAGCCGATTAATGGTCCGGAAGAACCAGATTGGATTTTTCATCAAGAAGAAGCAGACAGGTTGCAAGAGTTCAGATCGTGCATTGAGTGCATGCTTTGTGTAAACACTTGCCATGTCCTTAGAGAGCATAAGATGTTTGAAGAATTTGCTGGCCCGAGATTCTTCGTTCGCCTTGCCAGCCTAGAAATGCACCCACTAGACAATGAGAGCAGGATTCCAGAAATCAAAGATGACTTCGGAATTGGTTATTGCAATATTACTAGGTGCTGCACTGAGGTTTGTCCGGCAGGTATTCAGATTACTGACAATGCTATCATCCCACTCAAAGAGAGAGTAGTGACCGAGTACTTCGACCCCATTATCAATCCGTTGAATACAGCATTGAATCTCACTTCAGGGGTGTTAAGCTACTTTACTGAGGACTTCTCAAAGTCAGCCGATCCTGGGAATAAGAAGAAGTCTGAGAATGCTATTGAGGAAGAGAGGATTAGGGCTAATGAGGCACTGAAGGAAGAAGCCGAAAGGACTGAAAGAGCCCGAAAGAGATATCGTTCTAAGTAGTTAAAAAGCATCCGCTGAAGTTAACGAAGACCGACACAGATCCAGAAAACTGGACCTAATCAGATTCGGTCAATTCGTAATTTCTTCACGTTGGCCTTATTGATCATGTCAGGTAGCCAATCGGGTGCATTTGGGCCCTTTGGAACCTTGTTCTTAGAACCAGAGAACACATGAACTCTGTTGGTCCCTCTTTCCCTGAGGTGGATGTCTGTAACACCTCTTGAAGCCGCCTTCAAAGCCGCTCCTCTGGGCTGCTTGCTGTGGAACACTTGAGCAGTGTCCTTGCTGTTTTGCATCAACACGAAATATTTCTTGTCTGACATTATTGGATTCCTCCGGCCGTTTCAGGTCCTGCATAGATAATAAAGTTAAGTCGAAATAAGGGATACTGGGGTAAAGTTTGCAAATTTTATCGACTGACCGAATTTTATATTTCGGCACACGCAAGCGTCTTTGTGTTGGTAACTCCTTGGATTGAACGGACAGAATCAACAACCAATTTCGCAATTTCCCCCATACTCTCAGCTTCAATCTTCAGAATTATATCATGATCGCCAAACAGAACTTGGGCATCCGAGACAAATGGTAGAGAAGAGGCCTTCTCGAAAACAGAATACTCAGTACCCGGTTCCACATCAAGCAGCACATATCCGGTTGACATGTGCATGGGGAGGGGTTGGTGGCGATTAAAGTTCCCTAATTATGCAGAAATTATCTACGATGGATACATATCAGATGGCCTCTCTTCGCATACCTATGGCTGAAGTAGTAATCGTAAGAGAATGTAAGCATGGGCAGGTGCGCGTTCTCTATGGAGATATCATTGGTGTCGAGGGCGATGTGATGGTCATTCCTGCAAACAGTAGGCTCGCTGGGAGAGAGGGGCTGGATGAAAGAATGCAGCAGGCCGCTGGAGAAGACCTTAGAGAGGCGTGTGCCAACATTGCAAAGGAGAGGAGGAAAACAAATCTACAACCCTGCAGCGTGGGAGAAGCAGTCACTACACCTGCATTTGGCCTTCCGGCATCTAACCTTGTGCACGTAGTTGGACCAGATTGCAGGAGACCCACCCAGGACAATTTCAGGAGGGAGTTGATGAGGAATTCGTACAACGCTCTTTTCGATGCAGTGAAGACACTTAAGCCGAGGAAGACTCTGGTTCTTCCTCCTCTGGGAATGGACGTCTATGCATATCCGCACAGAGAAGGAGCTAGGATGACTATGGAAATCATCCTACCGTGGATGGATAGAGGAGAGGACCCGGGAGTGGATATGGTGCTGATTGTGACTAACGAAGATAATTTTCTGAATAACATGAAGACAATCTACAGGGAGAGTGAGGATCAGTTTCCTGGAGTAGACAGGACCAGAGACTACAGAAAGGGAAAGTTTCAGTGATTGGGACCGGTGTCCTCAATAACCCTGAGAATCGAATAGGGCTGTGGGCACCATCTATGAGCGAGAGTTGCGATCAGTGCTCGCTGGTGAATTGAAGGGTGTTCGTGCGGTTACTAGATCATGCAGTGAGGTAGCGCGAGCCAGGGCAATGAGGGTAATCCAGAGACCCTTCTTAGTGGTCCGGGCAGCTGGAAGCGGTTCAGAAGGGACTGGTGACTTACTCGCTCTAAGGGGAGACATGTGTTTTCCCATAGAAGTGAAGTCCTCAAAGAGTGATAGAATTTACCTCTCCGGAAGGACGATGAAACAGTACAAGGCGCTGAAGTCCACAGGAGAGAGGTGTGGACTTCTTCCCCTATACGCATTCAGACTAAAGGGAGTCAGGGGAGACAGTTGGAGAATAATGAGAGTTGAGGTTGAAGGATTGAGTGGGAAGCTTAGGCATCTTTCAAGGAGCATCCCTCCTCTTCCTCTGACGAGCAGGGGATCACCCCACCTAGACTGGAATGCTGGAATGCCTGTGCACCGCTTCTTGTCATTGGTTTGCAAGTCAAATGGAGCAAGTGGGATTGTATCGGAACCTGGGGCTAAAACAAAGGAGTCGGTCTTCAGTTAGTGAGAACCACCAGAAAGACGCTCTTCAATAGAGTCTAAGTTTTTCTTTAGAATTTTGATATCTTCTTGGACCCTATCTAGTTCGGCTTGAGTCAGTATTCTCCTGATGCTTTCTCTCTCTCTGGATAGGGAATCTATTCTTCGATTGGTACTCCTTGAGGGTTGGTCGGTTCTGGGAGCCATGGATGCCGGAAATGGTAGATAGTATTCTCTCTTACGTTTGAGAGCAGGTTGAAGAGTGAAGGATGGACGTGCCCTCTCATGGCCGAAGATGCAGGGGGCAGGGGCATTCTTTTCCCCCTTCTACTCCTATTCCTTGTCTACTCCCTAGGTACTCCCATTTGGTTGGTGATTCTGTTCGGACTTTGGTATTCTGGATTAGTGTATGCTGAGTCTACGGGAGTTCTAGACAGATTCGATGCGACCCGGGCCCTGGGGGTAATTCTGATGATTAGAACCAGAAGAGGGATGCGTTTGCTCGAGTTCATTTCTAAGCCTAAGAGATTCTGGCGCGGATTCGGGGAGGTCTCAATTTGGCTCTGCTTCGTTGTAATGTTCATGGTAGTTCTCTTACTGATACTGAGTGCTATCTCAGTTGCAGTTAACCCCCCAGATGACCCTCTGCCTGCAAGTGATCTTCTTCTGATTCCGGGGGTTACTAGTTTCGTTCCATTCTGGTGGCCAGCCTTAGCGCTAATCTTGGCAATTGTTATTCACGAGTATAGCCACGGTATTCAGGCAAGAGCACATGGAATGAGGTTACGAAGCTTTGGAGTTCTGCAATTGGGGCCATTGCCGATTGGGGCGTTCGCCGAACCTGAGGAATCTGAGATGGAGAGGGCACCTAGAAGGGACAGGTTGAGACTCTTTGCTGCAGGTCCTTCTATCAATATCTTCGCAACTTACGTTGTATTGATTCTTCTTTCTTCGGTTGCCAGTGGGATGGTTGCAGAAAACGATGGCGTTCATGCCAGGGGGATTGTGGTTGGAGGGGGGGCCGAAGAAGCCGGCCTGCTTCCGTTCGAGACGATAACACACATTGATGGGAACCAGATTGGTGAGTACTCCGATTTTTCCAGAGAAATGGGAGAAATTGTTGCTGGAGATGAAGCCGTTCTGACTGTTCTATCAAGGTACAATACTGGTGATTCATGGACTGAAAGGACGATAGCGGTCACTATGGGTGACCGATACCAATACTACCTCGATGAGTGTGATGGTGCCCAAGAGTGCATCGAAGATACAAAAGTGTTGCTAAATTTATGGGGAATTGAACCTGGAGATGCATTTCTAGGAGTCTCTGGCCTAATGTCTTCAACTGGTGGGGTAGATGCTTATGCAAATATTGTTGAGGGAGAGTATTCGGCATACGGAACAGCATTAGTGACTGCAATTCGTCCTCTACTGATGCTTAATGTCCCGATTGCAAACGAGGGCCAGACTATGATTCTGGAGGAGAGAGAGATGCTAATGGCTGGAGATGGGCCAATTGTATCCATTCTGGGAACCGATGGGATGTTGATGCTGTTCGACTTTCTCTTCTGGCTAGTCTGGATTAACTTCCTACTAGGGTTCGCCAATCTGATTCCGATGATCCCCTTCGATGGTGGCCATCTAGTTAGGGATGGTATTCACTCCTTCCTAAGGAGAGTTAGCAAGAAGACTCACCCCCTGCGCATAGAGATATTGTCTAACAGAATTAGCAACATTAGCAGTATCTTCATTCTTCTAGTGCTATTAATCCCGGTAATAATTCCGTGGATTCTCTAGTCACTCTTCTTCATCGATCTTCCTGGGCTCGTGTACCTCTCGGAAGACTACTCGAGCCACACCGACATTCTCCCTCAGGGTAGTGACCAGCGAGAACTTAGTGAATGCCCAGTTCTGATCATATGCCATCTCCTCAGGGAGTGTCATAGTTAGGTCGTCTCCATCGAACTCGATTTCGAAGTCATCTCGGCCAGTGTTCATCTTCATTAGCGTCTGGATCTTTTCGTTCCTGTCCTCCACGACCTTGACAATCTGGTAGCTATATCTCAGAGTGACGCCTGCAAGTGGATGATTGTAGTCTATCCTCGCTCTACCGGCACTCATGAACTGGAGGATTCCATTTCTACCTCCGATCTCAACTGGAGCACCAATTGCAAGTGTGTTCTGATCCCTAACGCTGCGAAGGAGAACGTTCTGTGATATTGTCTCAATCTTGTTCTGATCCCTCTCTCCATAAGCGTCTTCAGGCTCAATGTCGAACTCGTACTCCTTTCCAGCCTCGGCTTCAGCTAAGTGTGCCTCGAAACCGGGAATCAAACGTCCATCCCCAATAGTGGTAATCATCGGCGAGTACTCTCTGTTCTCGTCATGAAAATCTTGCTCCTTAGCAATCTCCTCCCTAGTTGTCTCGATTAGCTTGTCATTGCTAGCATTGTACAAATCATAGTCGATATGAACGATTGAGCCATTATCCATCATAGCACCTCAGGAGCATCGCGACCGGCTCCCCCTTTTTCATTCAAACGGTGAGGGGAGGACTCAATCATCATCAATGTCGAATTCTCCGAATTCATCTTCCGATCTTCCAATTTGAGAAGAAATTTCAGAGTGAGTCCATGATGCCCCAAGAGCGACTGCGAATATTCCAATTACTGCTAACACGCAGTCAATTGACCATGGAGGCAATTTGATTTCAAATGACTCATGGATAAATTTTGATTACTCATCCTCCGAGAAATCACTAGCGCTTCTTGTAATGGATGCGAGGGCGATCCCAAGCACGACCAGCAGCCACCCAGCCCAGACCAAGTGACTACCTGGGAGATGGTGGACAGTCACCCTGACCTCGCTCACCTGATCGGTCTGACCCAGAATCATCGAGGACAGCAGCTCGTTCGACTGCAGTAGGTCTAGGATGATGATCGTGTCCCCGGTCATCCCAGACAGTCTATCCACCTCTGACCTCGCGGAAACCGCACCGGAGGGCGAGTCGAAACGGAGCATACCAGGTGTGATCGTCCCCATCATCTCCCCCCCGTCCCTTGCCTCTATCACCACTCCCACGTAGCCGTCCCCTATGCCGTAACCGTACCCATCGTCATCGGAGGAGACAATCTCGACCCCGGTGAACACGAGCTCTATCCCCTGGTGCTCAGTGGGGACGTCCCTCTCCAGGGTGACGAAGTGGGACGGGTCGGTTCTGTCTACCAGAGTGGTCGTGAGGACGTGCCCTACCAGGAGGAGAAGAATTCCTGCATGGGCCATGTGGGTGCCCAGGGCCCTGACTCGAGCGGCATTGGGACCCATGCCGCCCCTCAGCAGCTCCGGCAGGTTCTCCCTCGAGCTCCTCCAGAGCTTCAGGAGGGTTGGGGGGATCGCGAATGCGATCCAAGTGAGGACGAACATGGACAAGTCGCCCCTGGAAATGCTATCGGTGATCGGTTGGTCCTGGTTGCCGGGGAGGTCGAAGTTGCCCGAGTACGCGGCAAGAAGTACTGATAGCGCTGCGGTGGCCAACAGGGCCATTGCCCCTACTCTGCCGCTGATTCCATCTCCCCACGCGTACAGGGCCAGTCCGATTGCCAGCAACGAGATCAGCGGGGCACCGTAGTACTCGTGAGCGGCTATGTTAGTGCCTTCTATCTCGACTGTCAGGAGGACCCATGTGAGCATGAGGAAGGCCATTGAGAGGTGCCACGGGAAGGATCGGACGCGGCTCGCCCTCTGCTTGGGGTCGAACATCGCACCGGTTATCCAGGATATGTCATCCTTCTCGTCCTCAGGGAGTATCCAGACTAGGAGGAACGGGGCGATTCCAGCCAGTGACTGGTACCACTCCGAGACCCATCCCCAGCTTGAGAAGAGCATGAGCAGCACTCCCATAGCGACCCAGTGGACCGGGGGGTCGTCGCGGTCCCCGAGGACCAGGAGGAGGAGTATGGCGAGCCCGAAGAACATGATCGCCGAGGAGCCTATCCACAGCCCCACGGCAGCGAAGTAGGCGAGAAGCGAAACGGCTAGGGGTCTGTTGGATTCCAGCAGTGACTGCGCCCCCCTCTCAGCTACCTCGGTTCTCTGTTCCCTGAGGACGTGGACGACTGACAGGCACAGGAGGCCAACGACTGAGAGGAGATAGATCAGGACCTCTAGCCCAACAGCGCTGAAGTCGATGATCTCGACGACCCGTACGTATGGGTCTCGGGGGAGTTCGTTCTCCCCATCGCCAACGAAGGCGTGGACCGACGCCCATACTCCATTGGCCCTGGTAACCAGGGTCGCATGCATGACCAGGGCCCCGCACAAGAGACCCAGTGCGGGAGTGTAAGAGAATGGTCTGGATGCATGGCTCCTAGCCCTGGCATGCAGAATAGCGAGGAGCGCTAGCCACGGCAGCAGGGAGCCAGTCTCGACGGGGTCCCATGCCCAGTAGCCACCCCAGTCCAGAACGGTGTAGGCCCAAAGTCCCCCGAGGCCGATACCCACGGTGCCTGCCAGGAACGAGTACCGGGCCCACCTGACCATCGAGGCGTGCGTCTCCTCCGATGGACTGGACCTGATTAGCCCGGACAGGGCGATGCTGGCAGTTGCTAGGCACAGCGAGTAGTAGACGAAAACAACAGGTGGATGGATCACCATCAGGTCTGTCTGGAGAAGTGGGCTGATCTCACCGACCGAGCCGGGATAAGCGGGAGAGAAAGGCCGGAGGGCCGCTGAGATCAGGAGGAGGAGTGCGGTCCATGAGTGCATGACTCTGATTGTCGTGGTGTCTACCCTGTCGTCCCTTGACATCACCCACGTAATGATCCCCATTATCGAGGCCCACATCAGCAGGGGCCCGGATCTGCTCCCCCACACGGCAGAAATCCGGTAGAGGAGTGGGAGTCCTTCTCCCACGTATCGAGACACGAGGTCGAGAGTCGTTGCCTCAATCAGGAATGCCGAGATCAGGAGTAGGAAGGGGGCCGATTGTGCTACCATTGACGTTGTACTGACGAAGGGTTCGGCACTAGCCTCGGGGCGAAAGACGAGGTAGGCGCTCACGAGCAGGGCTAGGAAGATGAGGGTGTATCCGAGAAAGGTGAGCATTGTTCACCATCCGTAATATTTCGCCCGGCTGTACCCGAATGCCAGCATCGCTGGGACGATCCTCTTGAAGTATAGTCCAGGCCTTCTCAGCAGTAGCCTGAATCCGACCATTGCCTTCCCCGTTGCTCCCATGTCGGACATCTCGTCTGGGAAGCAGGTCGCCATCACGGACATCTCATCGTCGGACAGCTCGAAGAGCGCGGTCTTCCCCCTCAGGATCTTGCCATAGGGTGGGAACTCCGCCTTCCACAGTCTGGTGTACTCAGACAATCTCTCCGAACTGAGGTTCCCCTCCGAGATAGCCTTGGCAGCAGTCTGAGCTGCGAAAACGGCTGATTTCAGTGCGAGGTGTGAGCCGCCCTCGAAGAGAGGGGAAGTGAATCCCGCAGCGTCACCGACTAGCATGAGTCCATCGTGGTGGGTACAATCGAAGGGGCCCGAGATGGGTATGGTCCCGCCGAAAGCCGGACTACCCTTCCCCTTCCAAGGGGGGAGGACCTGCTCCAAGCCGGAGAAGTGAGTGTCGGTGATGAATTCGTCCAACGCCTTCTTGGTCCTCGGTTTGTCCTCGGTCACTAGACCTACGTTCGCCCTCCCGTCGCACTTGGGAATCATCCAGAGGTACCCCTTCTCGGCATATTTAGGCCAGATGTAGAAGTCCAAGTACCCATCATTAGGGACATCCAGCAGTTCGTACTGCATCCCTGCGACGACCTTGCCCTTTGAATTCAATGGGGAGTCGCCATCGGGCTTCACCAAACGGGAGCAGACAGCAGCCACACCTGAGGCATCGATCACGATCTTGGCTCTGATGGGGAACTGGTCTCCCTTACCATCACAAATCCAACCTCCGAAGGAGTCGCCTTCCATCCTCTCCATCGAGAGCAGTTTGTGACGAAGGTGGAGGCTTGCTCCTGCGGCAACTGCCTCATCGGCGATCCACCTCTCGAACAGATGCTTCTCTAGGACGTACCCCTCCTCTGTAAGGCACTTATCAGTGCCATCGGGGAAGATTACCCGTATCCCCTTGACTCTCTTGCTAATCACTTCCTCAGGGAGAGTCAGGTTGAGGTTCTGGCAGGCTATCTCGGAGATACACTCCCCACAGTGAACCGGGGTTCCGATCTCCGGATGATCTTCTATCAGGATAGTTGAGAGACCCTGCCTAGAGCATTGGAGAGCAGCGTTACCACCGCCCGGACCAGCGCCCACAACAAGGACGTCACAGACAGTTCCTACCTCGTCCACGGATTATCGGTAGAGCACCCATCAAAGAATCCGTCGGTTTGCAGTACCTCCTAGGAAGCGAACCTTCTCATGTCAGGAGCATCACGAATCGCCATGGGTTGGAGGAGTCTCGAGGAGTTCATCAGAGCCCTAGAGGTGAGGGGCGAGTTACTCAGGGTTAGCCATCCAGTTGACGTGAGGTTTGAGGCTGGGTGCATTGCAGACCGACTAGTCAAGAAGGGGGGGCCTGCAGTGGTCTTCGATCAACCAAGACTCGAGGATGGGAGAATAAGCAGATTCCCCCTTGCGATGAACCTCTTTGGTACAAGAGAGAGAACGAACCTCGCGTTGGGGGTGGATGAGCCAAGTGATATTGGAGAAATGATGGTCGGATTGATGAAGCCAGACATAGGGGCCATCCTAAAGAGACCCTGGACGGGAATTCACTTACTCAGACAAGGGATTTCAATGGCTCCCAAGAGGGTCTCGAGAGGGAAGTGCCAGCAAGTCAGTATCGATGATCCAGATGTGACCAAACTGCCCATACCCATCACCTGGCCTCATGATGGTGGTCCGTTCATGACACTACCACTAGTTGTAACCGCCGATCCGGAGACTGGAACCCATAACATGGGGATGTACAGGAGTCAGGTCTTCGGACCCAAGGAAGTTGGACTTCACTGGCAGAAGCACAAGCATGGGGCAGACCATGCAGACTCCTCTGAAGGGAGGATGCCGGTGGCGATTTGTCTCGGAGGGCCTCCCCAGGTAATATTCAGCTCAATCTCCCCACTACCAGATAATCTCTCAGAGTACGAATTTGCGGGTCTTCTCAGTGGAAGGAGGTTGAGAATCACGAAATGTCAGACGAATGAACTGTGGGTACCCGCGGACTGCGACTTCGTAATCGAAGGGTACACAATCCCAGGTGAGACTAGGATGGAGGGGCCATTCGGTGATCACTTCGGACACTACTCGCTGGAAGACGAGTATCCTGTAATGCACGTAACTGCAATCACCCACAAAAAGGACCCGACAGTACCGATGACTATCGTAGGAGTCCCACCCATGGAAGACGGTTTTCTCGGTGAGGCGATTGGGGATGCCTTGTTGCCCGTTCTGAAGTTCCAGCACCGGGATATTGTTGATGCATTCCTACCGTTGGAGACGGGTTTTCACAACCTAGCGATTGTTTCCTCCAAGCAGAGGTTCCCTCGCCAGGCTAGGAAGACTGCTTTGGGTCTACTGGGTGCTGGCCAGATGATGTTCCTCAAGGTGGTGGTGGTTGTGGACGAGAATCATACTGTAAAGGATCTCGACTCACTTCTTGACGCTCTGGAGAACAGAGTCAGCATCCCCGATGATCTTGTGACTCTGAAGGGGATGGTGGCTGACTCATTGGCGCACACTTCCCCGTGGGAGAACATTCACGACAAACTGATAATCGATGCGACAACACCTGTCGAGGGAGACCCGATAGAAAATACCGATTTGGGTCCTGTGAGCAATTCACTGGTCATTTCGGCATCGGCCATTGATGGGGTCACTCAAGCCAGAATGCTACGCCCCTCGATGATGGTGATCACTACTGAGATTGAAGGAGGTCCGAAGCCGGAGGAGAGCATGGAGGATGCCAACGAGCATTTGGCAAGCCTCCAGAGAGAGAGGTTTGCTTCCATCAGGGATTCGATTTGGAGATTGGGGGCATCCAAGGGACTGAAGTGGTTGTTCATCACCGACTCGGATGTGGACTTGGAGAGCGAAGATTGGAGGAGGAGGCTGCTATGGCAGCTATTCTGCAGGTTCGATGTCGGAAGGGACCTGCACTTCGATGAGGCGGGGACGAGGGTTGCTTGGGATGCGACTGCTCCGATCCCATCGGAAGCCGGTCCATTGCCAGTTCGTAGATGGCCTGCAGTCACACTGCACGACCCTGATCTCGTTCAGAAGATTGACTCATGGCTCTCAAAGAGGTTGTAATATGGGTCTGAAGGAGATGCTGGAGTTCGTCAAGGTTGAACATACGCTGTTCTCACTTCCCTTCGTCCTAATCGGCTTCGTACTAGCGGACCATGAGTTCGGGAGCGAGAGAATGGACGTCTTCTGGATCATCGTGGCAGCTGTCGGTGCCAGAGGCCTTGCAATGGCGCTGAACAGGATTATCGATCGGGAAATCGATTCTTCAAATCCCCGAACTTCCTCTAGGCACCTGCCATCGGGGACTATGTCGATTCAGACCGCATGGATTCTCTCAACAGCATTCCTGGGGATGCTATTGTTTGCTGCGTGGATGTTGAACGAGGTGGCTCTGAAGATGGCTTGGCTTCCTGTGATAGCATTCGTTATTTACCCATATACGAAGAGGTTCTTCTGGATTTGTCACTTCTGGATAGGTTTCTGCCTGGCACTTGCTCCAGCAGGGGCCTGGGTTGCAATTGCAGCAGATACCCATGGTTGGGCATCCATTACCGGAATGCATGATGGTCGGACTGAGTTCCTCTGGTTCCCAGAAGTATTTTTCATTTCATTGGGAGTGGCTCTCTGGATCTCTGCTTTCGATATCAACTACGCCCTAATGGACAAGGATGTGGACCGAGATCAGGGAATTCGATCGTTCCCTGCTAGTTTTGGCAATATAGCAACTAGAAATCTTAGCGTTGCTTTGACCATCGGATGGATGGTGTGCTTTCTCCTTACTGGGATGCACGAGTTCACAGAATCCAGGAGATTTCGAAACACGTTTTGGATCCTTTCTGTTGTATTCATGGCACTAGTCAACATCTTTGTGATGACCAAAGCCGCTGAATCAGCATCAGAGTCTGTCGAAGAAATGGATAGGTATCAGAAGATCCTATTCCGTTCGTCCATGCTCACTGGGTGGATTCTTCTAGCCAGCATCATGTACGTAGACTACTTCAGTGACGGGTTGTTTGATTGAGGCGTTGGGATGTTCAGACTTCACGCAGACTATGAGACCGCGGGTGATCAGCAGCAGGCTATTGACCAGTTAGTGAGGCAGCTGGAAGGAGGACAAGAAAGATGTGTTCTGCTTGGAGTGACCGGATCGGGAAAGACCTTCGCTATGGCCAAGGTCATTGAGAGGCTGCAACTTCCAACACTGATACTCTCGCACAACAAGACACTAGCACGTCAGATTTGGCAGGAGATGTCCGGTCTGTTCCCAGAGAACTCTGTTGAATACTTCGTTAGCTACTATGACTACTACCAGCCCGAGGCGTACATCCCTGGTCGCGACATGTACATCGACAAGGAGCTTCAGATGAATGAACGCATCGAACAGGAGCGATTCTCAACTGTTGCCTCCCTTGTTTCTCGACCGGATGTCATCACGATTGGGTCCGTTTCAACGATCTACGGTCTGAACCCGCCCGAGGTCTTCCAGCAGAATCACCTCAGGCTACACGTTGGCCAGAAGGCTGACCCGCAGGAAATCGTCAGAGAGCTGGTGGGACTGCAGTACCGTAGGACTGCTGGAGAGATTACCAGAGGCGACGTTCGCCTCAGAGGCGAGGTTCTTGACGTGTGGATGCCAAGCAGGGACGATCCAATCAGAGTCAGATTCGGTTGGGAGGGGATTGAGAGGATCCAAGTCTGCGAGGCGGTCTCATGGGAACCTCTCGACGAGTTCGAGGAGGCTTGGATTCATCCTAGAGAGTTTTACATGACAAGTGAGGAGAGGTTCAAGCAAGCACTAGAGGACATCGAGTACGAATTGGAAGGCAGGTTGGACTGGTTCGAGTCTAAAGGTGAGAGTTTGGAGGCTCATAGACTGGATCAGCGGACAAGATTCGACCTAGAAATGCTGAACGAGGTTGGATCGTGCAAGGGAGTAGAGAACTATTCCATGCACTTCGACGGCCGAACCAGGGGCGAGAGATCGTACTGTCTGCTTGACTTCTTTGCAAGTAATGGAGAACAGTTCCATGGTGGATCAGATAGATATCTGGTCATCATGGATGAGTCGCATGTCACTCTGCCTCAGGTTGGAGGAATGTATGGTGGTGACTACTCCAGAAAGAAGAACCTGATTGACCATGGATTTAGGCTACCATCGGCATATGACAACCGTCCACTTCGAGTGGATGAGTTTCAAGATCTAATCCCCCAGATGATGTATGTCAGTGCCACACCTGGCGAAAGGGAGCTAAGGCATCTGGCAGAAGTTACCGGGCAAGAAGTCCCAAAGGGCCTGATGCACGTTGATGGAGGGGGAGGGGCGAGAAAGTCCGAATCTGGGAAACCCAAATCAAAGCACAGTATGGAAGAGTTGCTTGAGAAAGTTGAAGGCATAGCAAAGATGGAGATTAGACCAACTGGGCTTCTTGACCCAATAATCGAGGTGAGGTCTACGGGGGGACAGGTTCAGGATCTGCTAAGTGAGATAGGCGAAAGGGTAAGTCGTGACCAGAGAGTTCTCGTTACCGTGATGACTATCAAGTTTGCAGAAGAGGTTGCAGAGTATTTGGAAAAGATGGGAGTCAAAGCCCACTACCTACACAGCGAGATTGACACCCTAGATCGTACAGAGATTATCAAGGCCCTAAGACTAGGTATCATTGACGTAATTGTAGGAATTAATTTGTTGAGAGAGGGTCTCGATATACCAGAGGTCTCGTTGGTTGCGATCTTCGATGCTGACAAGCAAGGTTTCCTCAGAAATGAGCGATCGCTGCTTCAGACCATAGGTAGGGCATCACGTAACGAAAACGGCTCGGTCATCCTGTATGCAGACTCAATCTCTCCGGCCATGGAGGCAGCGATCAACCAGACTGTCAAAAGAAGGGTTCTGCAGGGAAAACACAACGAAGAGAATGGAATCGTCCCGAAGACCATCCAGAAGGCACTCCCTGTGATGGGGACCGAAATAGAAGATTTGTTTTCAAGAGTGGCTGGCACAGGAAGTGGTGGTGGACGGAGGATGGTAGCCAAGCCTCCGGGAAAGAAGGGGCTGGAAGGTCTGGCGAAGAAGTTCGGTCTAGGCGCCGGCATGTGGAACACATCCGATTCTGTTCTTGATAATGTCAGTCAACCGGAATGGGTCGGAGACCTGGGGGGAGGCCAAGAGGAGCATAGAGAATCTACAGACCTAATTTCTAGGCTCGAAATGGAGATGCGGCAAGCTGCGGATAGGCTTGACTTCGAGAGAGCTGCTAGCCTTAGGGACAGGATTTTCAGGCTTCAGAATGCGACCAATTGAAGCCCAGTGTCCAGTGCGAATCCCATGGACGGCTACTCGCGGGACGATTTCGACGTCCCAGTCGAAGACTATGACTTCTCGAGCGTCTCAGACGTTCGCTCACTGATTGACCAGATGGGCATGGCTGGTGGTTTCACCGCAACGAAATTGGCTCGTGCCAGAGATATCCTTAGGAATGCTATTTCTCAGTCTGGTGATGAAGGATTCCTCAACTGGCTTTCCTTCCCCGCTTGCTTGTGTGCTACTGGAACTAGGGGATTTTTCGTTGAGGCCTTGAAGAGAAAGGCATACAATGTTGTAATTACCACCTGTGGAACACTCGACCATGACATCGCAAGGACGTACAGGGACTATTTCCATGGTGATTTCAGCCTAGACGACATCGCATTGGGAAAGGAAGGACTGAACAGACTTGGCAATGTTGTAATCCCTAACGAATGCTATGGTGAGATATTGGAGAGGGTCTTGCTACCTTGGCTAAGTGAGATTGAGGACGAGAGGAAGAACCAAAATAATAGCAATCCATGGAGAGGTTTTGGTTCAGTGGAGCTTTGCTGGGCAATTGGGGACAGGATCGATGACGAGAGTTCCTTACTCCACTGGGTTGCAAAGAACAGAATCCCCATGGTCATCCCGGGTCTGACTGACGGTTCAATAGGATCACAATTGTTCATGCACAGACAAAGAAGCCCGGATTTCATGGTAGACGTTCTGGCGGATGAACAAATCCTATCCGACATGATATGGACGGCAAACGAGAGTCATGGACTGATGATAGGAGGGGGAATCTCGAAGCATCACGTAATTTGGTGGAATCAATTTAGAGAGGAGTCGGGGATGGATTCGGCGGTTTCGATTACGACTGCATCTGAGTTTGATGGTTCCCTATCGGGAGCTAGACTCAAGGAGGCTATTTCTTGGGGCAAGATAAGACCTGAGGCAGACCAGATTGTAGTTGAGGGTGAGGCAAGTCTTATTCTGCCTCTTCTCGGTTCGGATCTATTTGGAAATAAATGAGAAGTGTGCCGGAGAAACGGCTATTAATCTGTATTTTCCGTAGAATGCTATGTCAGTAAGAGAAATGATTCAGGACATGATTAATGAGTTGGCGGAGGTTCTCGGTGATGCTGAGAAGCATGACTCCGGGAATAATGCAGCAGGAACCCGAATTCGAAAGGTGATGCAAACATGCAAAGGTCTTGCTCAAGACGTTAGAGTGAAGGTACAGAGCGATAAGAATTCTCGTTGAGTTATTTTGCGCTGGCAATCATTTCCATCAGAGAGACTCGCATTGGAACCAATGGGTGCCATCCATCTCCCCTTATTTTGATCAAAACCTCGTGGAGATTACTCAAGTCGGGTTTTTCTGCAATTTCAGAATGAATCCCCCTTACTGGACTAGGGACTTCGGATAATGATTCAACGGTGTGAGAATGATTGATTGCATTATTGTAGCGTTCCCAGAGTACTCTGATTTCGTCTGCGACATCCTCCATCTCCCATGATCTTCTGCCGCACATTCTATAATTTCCGTCGGGTATGTTTTCTTTCTCATTCAGACAAATAGTAGATATTGCGTCAACTACATCCCTAACGTTGATCCAGAATCTAATATTGGATTCTTGAGCTGGTTGCTTTCCACTCATTATCTGCTCAATCCAATCAATCATTATTCCATTACCCCATTTTCTACCACCATTTGGGATTATGACATCAGACAGTTCGATTACGATTCCTGAGTTTGAGAATCTTGAACCATGAGGGATGATTGCGATGTCACAGTTCTCTTGGCCATCAATCTGAATCGTTACGTCTGCTTTTTCTACCTGGTCTACAATTGATGCTCCAGCTCGTTGAAGCCTTTCCTCCAGAGCTTCTCTGAGACCGTCTAAAGGTCCTGAAACATGCACACTTTTGAGCATGGCAACGCATCTGTTTAGTTGGCCTCGATAGTCTTCGAGGTGAAAGTTAGGAATGCTTCCCTGAGAATTCCCAGTATCATATCTATTTCCTCGGTAGTAATTGCAAAGTGAGGTGTGAATCTCAGAGCATTCTGTCCCCCGTGGATGACACCAAGACCGTTATTCCTACACCATTCCTCAACGCATCCAAAACCCACTACTGGAAGTTTCTCGGGATTTAATTCGGCACTGAGAAGGAGCCCAGTACCTATAACCTCAGTAATCGTGTCAGGAATCTCATCGGCGAGATCTCTCAATTTAGAGACGAATTCCACACCCCTGTCCTTGATATTCTGTCTCAATTCGGGAGTAACTCGATCAAGAACTGCAACTGCAGTTTCCAAGGCTCTTGGATTTGTTGTCATAGTATTACCATATATGCCCACAACATATAGTTCGGCAGCTCTCTCGGAGAGACCTACTACTGAAAGAGGGTATTGACCGGCGTTTAGAGCCTTTGACCAAGTCTCCATATCTGGAACCAAACAGTCCTCAAATCCATCATAGTCAACGATACTCAAGCATCCTTGCCCCCTTAGGCCGGCTTGGATTGAGTCCACGATTAGCATGCTTCCGTGCTGGGAGCAAAGAGATCTGGCCAAGTCATAGAACCCCCTAGTTACACAAAGTCCAGGATTTCCTTCTCCCATCACTGGTTCCATTGCCATCAATTCGATGAAGAATCCTTCTCTCTCTGCACGGTCGAAGGCAGCGCTAAGTGATTCTAGATCATTGTTAGGGACGAAGATAACATTATCTCTTTCTCGGAATGATGCCAGATTCTCCTCGTACTTGTCACTGCATGAGTCTGAAATCTGAGCTGGCCTGTGTGTTCTTCCGTGAAATGCATCTACTAGGGCTAGCATCTTAGTTGGTTTCCCCTCATGTTTTCCGCCCTTTCCAGTAATTTTAAGAGTATTAGCATCAGCAATACGAATCGAGATTGTTACCGATTCTGAGCCACTATTCAAACAGACAAATCTGAAGAATGGGCAACTCCCTCTCTTATGTCCTACTTCTTTCCTGAGACGGTCCGAGAATCTCTTCTGACTGAAAGAAGGCGTCATGACATTTGCCATAACCCAGTTCTGCTGCATTGACAGAATGACATCATCCGGGCCATGACCCATTCCAAGCATCCCATATCCTCCGTTATCATGCAGAACTGCTCCATGAGAGGTAATAATCCAGGGTCCTCGAGCAGCGATTGCAACGTACGGATTTACTGTAGCGGCAGAGTAGAAATTGACATAATCTGTTTGTAGATGAGCCCCTAAATCACTCTCTTTCATAGAAAATAATTCATCCCCCATGTCATTGATGAGGCTCTGGAAATTTCCTGAAGCCTCCTCTATGGCTCGGCTCAGAGATGGATCGGTCTCAAGGAAATCGGAGATTATCGAGTCATTGAGCCCGTTAGTCTGAGCTTGACCAGTTCTTGAGCGAATATCAGTTAGAGTAGCGAGGTGGTCGACCATTAAACAATGGAGTCGGGGGGCACACATCAACATTCTCCGGGAATGATTTGTAGAATGTTCAAGATAGTATCGGATAGTGAAAACGTGGATTTCTGATAATCATTAATAAAATTAAACTAAAATCAATTTTCCAATTGAATAATTCACTATTACTAAAAAATTTCAATTGAATTATCAGTCTTGATTAACGAAGAATATAAGTGCCACTCCAGTGTCTGGAGCTCAGGAGAAGCATGGGGGATGCACTCCTCCCTGAGGGAGAAAAATGGTAGATGACTACGAAATACAGGAAATGATACATAGAGATGTTTACGTTGGAGAAAAGCACGTAGGAGTGGTGGTTGGTGAGAGATTCCACCCCCGAGACGAATTCGTGAAGTCGCTGAGGATCAAGGTGGAGGATGAAGTAGCTAGTGAATTCATGAGAAAACCAGCAGATCTTGCTCCCTTGGCAAAAGAACTAGTTCACAGCATTAGACCCGATGGTGGAATCAAACTTTCGAAGTCTATGAGGGAATTGCAACGAAGGTGGAGGAACACTGTACGAATCCAAGAAGATCTCTATGCACCGGATGAGTTGCTGGACAGGGCGGTACTGGATAATGATGGCATGGACATAGGCAATGTTGTAGAACTCATCAAAATCAAGCGCACGTACAAGGGTCTTCTAGTGAAACCCCATTTCATGGTCAGAGCCAGACATAGTCTACCTGAGACAATAGTCGTCCCCTGTGGGCAACTGGCCAAGACAACTTCCAGGCTTGATGAAGTCATTCTGAAGTGCACCTTCTCCAGATTAGTAACCCTTCCCAGTTTCTTGAAATTAAATGACGAAAGTTTCGAAGAAGAGTGAGTGAATCCTTGAGTAGCCTTCAAATCACAATCACATGTGCCGGTGATGCTCAAGGGCGCGTAGCTTAGTTTGGCTGGAGCACCCGGCTGATAACCGGGAGGTCACAGGTTCAAATCCTGTCGTGCCCACCAATATTCATGATTCTCTGAATTTTGAATCGATAAGAAGCATCATGAAGGGGTCGCCTTTCCCTGTCTTCAAATGCCTGTTCTGAGCGGGGCCTCAGGCGCTGAGATAGCAGAGAACCTAGCCCCCATCCTTAACATGGAGCACGTTGGATTAGAAAATAGAAGATTTCCCGATGGAGAGGTCTACGTCAGAATTCCTCCAGAATCAATAGAATCTGTCAGATCGGAGGCAGTAGTTCTGGTATCCAATACCTTCCCAGATTCAGGGATTATGCAAACTCTGCTACTCCTTGGAGCAATAAGAGACGTCAGGAGGGGTGATCTATCTAGCTTGAAGGGGGAATGGGGGAAAGATGCCGAGGATGTTGGTCCAGGTGTTTTCTTAGCGATACCGTACTATGGTTATGCTCGGCAGGACAAAAGGTTCTCAGTAGGAGAATCTATTTCGGCAAAATTAGTCGCAGAGGTTTTATCGAAATATTGTGATGGGATTGCAATACTGGACCTGCATGCTCCTGAAGTACTAGAGGGAATGGATGTGCCAATTGAATACGTAAGCTCGATGCCGGAGATAGCGGAGAGACTGCGTTCTGCAGTCTCTCCTGACTTCATACTTAGTCCTGACAAGGGTGCAATTTCCAGAGCTACCGAGGTTGCAGGCCTGATTGGATGCGACTTTTCTTATCTAGAAAAGACTAGGATTGATGCGCATACAATAGAGCACACCCCAAAAGATCTGAATGTCTCTGGTAAGGTAGTAGCAATTGTTGATGACATGATTAGCACGGGTGGTACGATCTGCAGGGCTAGTGATGCACTAAGAAGGCAGGGGGCGAAAGAAGTCCACGCAGCATGCACGCATGGCCTATTTACGGGTGGAGCGTTATCCCGACTGGCAAAACACGTGGATGGAGTATATACCACTGACTCCCTACCAAATCCAAGGGCTAATGTGTCCGCAGCACCAGCATTAGCTAGAGGGTTGAGCAGACTCATTGGTCAAGGCACAGATAACGACTGACTGGAGGTAATACGCTGCGTTTATATCGGTCATGCCGTGCGGCGGCTTACTAACACGAAGAGTTGTTCCAATGAGTGTCCATATTGTTTTCGAAACACCCCAAGACGTACAAGAGCAAGTTTACGAGATGGTCAAGAGCCTAGGCAAGGATGGCAAAGGCAGACTAAAGAAGGGGGCCAATGAGGTCACCAAGTCAGCAGAGAGGGGTACTGCGCAGATGGTCGTGATGGCTGAGAACGTAAATCCGGGTGAGCTTCTGGCACATATACCGATGATTTGCAAGGAGAAGGAAATCCCATTCATCTACGTTGAGGATCAGGCTTACCTTGCCGAGGCTGCTGGAATGAGCACTGGAACTAGGACTGCCGCCATTGCGGTAATGCAGGTCGAGAAAGAGGGAATGGATCGATTCAACGAGGTCAAGTCGCACTTCGAGACCCTTTCGTCATGATTTGGAGGTTTGAGATATGGCAACCGAAGCATGGCCTGCTGAGGTCGTCGAGATAGTCGGCAGAACTGGTCTTACTGGCGAGGCAATGCAGGTCAAGGTCAGAGTTCTAGACTCAAACAACCCGCGAGACGTTGGACGCATCATCACAAGGAACGTACTAGGGCCGGTAAGGGGCCCTGATCCGGTGTCTGGAGAGAGTGGAGACATCCTAATGCTCAGAGACACGGGTAGAGAGGCCAGAAAGATAGGTTCCAGGTGATTATGATGCCAGAGCAGAGGATTTGCAGTTTCACAAATGAGGAGATTGAGCCCGGAACAGGTATGATGTTCATCAAGAGGGACGGTTCTGTCTACTGGTTCAAGGACAGCAAGTCCCGCAAGAATATGCTCAAGCTGAAGAGGAACGCTAGGCGGCTGAAGTGGACTCGTCGCTATGAGAAGGGCGGAATCAAGTGAGTAATTACTGGGCTGTAATCCTGTAATCTACCCTAGCCCTATCGTTGTCGTCATTTGATAGCAACCCGCTCTGATCAGGAGGCTGGGCCTCCCCACAGTCGGTGTTGTCAATTACCGTCACATAGGTTCCAGCATCGACATCTGCCTGCAGGCTGGCCCCACCGGAGTTTGGATCGCTCAAATCAGCGAAATAAACGAAGCTCTCGTCCTCCCCTTCGGCACATTGCTCGTACTTCTCGTAATTTATCTCGGTCATAGTGTAGAAATCTAGGTTTGGGCCTTCTTGCTTGTCAAACTCCATTCGAATAGTCGCTACAGAATCAACAGACCATGTCAGCTTGATATGCTGATCCTCATTTACGAATGTATTGTCATCAAATAGTTCCCTCTCGGGGTTGACTGTATCGCTTACACTATCCAAACAGCCTGGAAGTAGCAAACAAACCGACAATAGCAATGGAGTGATCTTTTTCATGTTCTATCGTAATGGTACTAGGCTCATCAAGGATTTGCTCCGGTGACTTCGTTGAAATAGGGAGTGTGTTTCGGCCGGGACATGGGAGACATGCAGACGACATTCGTGATGATCAAACCTGACGGTGTACAGAGAGGACTAGTGGCTAGCATAATCGGTAGATTCGAGACCAAGGGTCTACGACTTGTTGGTCTAAGGCAGCTGACTCCGCCTCTAGAACTAGCAGAGGCTCACTATGAGGTTCACAACGAACGCCCCTTCTACGAAGGACTCATCGAGTTCATCACATCCGGACCAGTCGTCGCAATGGCATGGACCGGAATCGATGCAATTAGCGTTGCTCGCAACCTTATCGGGCCGACCGACGGTCGCACAGCCTCCCCCGGAACTATCAGAGGGGACTTCGCAATGGACATCGGACACAATGTGATCCACGGCTCTGATGGCGAGGATACAGCCTCCTTTGAGCTGGGGTTATGGTTCCCTGAGGGGTTGGTCGATTGGACCCGTGACGTGGAGCCGCACATCTACGAGTGAGAAATCAATTAAGCAGGGGAAGGAGCATGAGGTGGGTGGAATGTCAGGACGCAGGCAACCCATTGTCGCTGTCTTGGGTCATGTCGATCATGGCAAGACCTCTCTCCTGGATCACGTAAGATCTCTAGGTGAACAGAGTCGTTCCTCGGTGATGGATAGAGAAGCAGGCGGCATCACTCAGCATATCGGAGCTACTGAGGTTCCATCGGAAATCCTGAATGATTTGTGTGCCTCACTATTGGGAGGTAAAACATTCGACTCCCCCGGTCTCCTTTTCATAGATACTCCGGGACATCACTCATTCTCCTCTCTTCGTGCTCGAGGAGGCTCGCTGGCTGATATTGCAATCCTAATTGTGGATGTAATGGAGGGTTGCAGACCTCAAACAAGGGAGTCACTGAGAATCCTGAAGCAATCGAAGACTCCATTCGTCGTTGCTGCAAACAAGGTAGACAGGATTCATGGATGGCAGTGTCAAGAAGGCAGATCAATGACCATCTCTATGCGAGATCAGTCCAAGGAGTCACTTGATCTGTTCGATCAGCGCTATTGGAAACTTGTAGGGCAGTTTGCCGAAGAGGGCTTCAATCTCGAGAGGTATGAACGAATAAAGGATTTCACCAAGGAGATTGCAATGGTTCCAGTATCTGCAAGGAAGGGAGAAGGGATCCAAGATCTACTAGCAGTTGTAATAGGTCTTGCAGAACGATATCTATCGGACCGCTTGACAGATGTTGACGGTTCTGGAGAAGCGACGGTTCTGGAGATGAAGGAGGAGAGGGGGCTTGGGAAAACCCTAGACCTGATTCTGCATAGGGGTTCCATTCGAAAGGGAGACGAGATTGTACTGGTCAGTGATAAGGGAGGAGTTAGCACCCATGTGAAGGGGCTCTTCTCCCCAAGAGGAATGAGTGAGATGAGAGATGCCGGCGACAGGTGGGATAACACCGAAACTGCCTATGCAGCTGCTGGAGTCAAGATTAGCGCACCATCTCTGGAGGGTGTGCTAGTGGGGACGACGCTTCGAGTAGTCTGCTCCGATGAAGAGAAAGAAATAGCAATGGCAGCAGCAAAGGAAGAGGCAAACCTCTCGATAGAACTCGGCGAAGAAGGTGTCTGCATCAAATCCGATACAGTTGGTGGCCTCGAGGCTCTGGCAAAGGAGCTCAAGGAGATAGGGGTGTCAATCAGAGAGGCTTCGATAGGAAAGGTGAGTCGCAGAGACGTTCGTAGTGCTGAATCGTCTTCAGACCCTCTAAATCGATTGATAATGGCATTCAGCACGGAAATTCTTGAAGAGGCTGAGGAAGAAGTAGAAGTTTCGGAAACCGGAGTCAAGCACATTGGCTCCGACATAATCTACAGGATTCTGGAGGAACGTGAAGAATGGGTGGAAGCCAGGAAATCAGAACTTGAAGAGGAGAGGAGAGAATTGGTGGTCTATCCTGGAAGGATTATACTCCTTCCAGATCATACATTCAGAATCTCAAAACCGGCTGTTGTTGGAGTAAGAGTTCTCGCAGGTAGAATCCACATCGGCCAAGGTCTTCTCAAAGATGGAGTGAAAGTAGGTCGAATTAAGTCCATCAAATCGGGACAAGAGAGCCTCAAGGAGGCAAAGCAGGGTGCTGAGGTAGCGATATCAGTTGAGGGGGTTACAGTGGGAAGGCAAATGGACGAGGGCGACGTCCTCCTGGTGGATATTCCAGAATCACATGCTAGGAAACTTAGGAAGATGGAAATGACCTCTGTGGAAAAAGAAGTCTACGAGGAGCTTCTGGCTCTACACAGGAAGGATGATCACTTCTGGGGTAGATGAGACTAGAGCATGGGATGTTCAAAGGCACCTAACACTCAAGTAGTCATGGAATCGACCTAGGAGCAAGGGTGTTCAGTGTGACGATTGCTCAAGGTGGTGGATCTAGTTCAATGGATCTCATTAGATCAGTCTCTGGGCATGCTAACAACCTTATGAGCGAGGTTGCCAAGGTCATTATCGGGAAACCGGAAAACATACGCAAGGTTACCATAGGAGTCCTATCGAATGGGAACATTCTGATTGAAGACAACCCCGGTCTAGCTAAGACTCTGATGGCGAATACTTTCGCCCAAGCACTAGGATGCAAGTTCAAGAGAGTCCAGTTCACTCCCGATCTCCTTCCCGCGGATATCATAGGGACTTACATGTACGACCAGAAAACAGGAGATTTCAAGCCAAGATTCGGGCCTCTTTTTACCAACATCCTCCTAGCTGACGAGATTAACAGAGCTCCACCAAAGACTCAAGCTGCTCTTCTCGAAGCTATGGAAGAGAAGCAAGTGACGATTGAGGGGATCACTCACAAACTTCCAGCCCCATTCGTCACAATGGCTACACAGAACCCAATTGAGCAGGAAGGAACCTATCCCCTTCCTGAGGCTCAGATGGATAGATTCCTCATGAAGATGAGTATGGGATATCCTTCGATGGACGAAGAGAAGGCGATATTGCAACGAAGGAAACTGCGTGGAAAGGACAGCTACGACGTGGAGCAGGTTGTGGAACCTCGAAAGGTTGTGGCGATGCAGAAGGCTCTCGAGACTGTTCACATCGATCCAGCCATTCTGGGATATATCGTTCAAGTTGTCCAGAGGACCCGGGCAGATCCAAGAATAGAAGCAGGTGCCTCTCCAAGGGCAAGTCAAGGCCTGTTCAAGGCATCAAGAGCATCTGCTGCAATTGATGGAAGAAACTACGTTATTCCTGACGACGTTAAGGGAGTCGCTCTGGATGTGGTTAGTCACAGAATTGTCCTCAAGCCGGAGTCCAAGATTAGAGGAGTAACTGGAAGGAGGATCGTGAATAAGATCCTTGGTGAAGTTAACGTCCCAGTAATACAGTAATCGGGAATCCCAATTAACCGGATGCCTTACTCACCTACATGGCCGTAGTGATAGCATGTGTGAATCACAAAGGCGGATGTTCGAGAACAACTACTGCAGTCAATCTGGCCTCTTCTCTAGCATTGGGGAGTGAAGATTACAAAATTCGTAGCAGAAAGGTCCTGCTAGTTGATATGGATCCCAAGGGAAACGTAGCAACGACATTTGGTGTTGACAAGAGGAGTGTTGGCCCTACAATGAACGAGTTATTCGCCCGAGAGGTGGGTGATGACTCTCTCAAACTAGAGGACTGCACGCTTGGGCCGGATATTCTCTCAAAATCAATGAGGGCTGCATGGAAGAAAAATAATCCTGAGAAGACTCGCGGACCTCCCAAGCACATTGGGATTCGAAATCTATGGATTCTTCCAGCGGATCTGGATCTGTCGGGGATTGAAGTGGACCTAGCGACAAGAGTTGGCAGAGAGAATAGGCTCAAACTTACCCTCAATGAGGCAATGGATCACTTCGATGTAATCATTATTGACACACCCGCATCTCTTGGTCTTCTTACTGTGAATTCTCTATGTGCAGCAGATTGTATCCTAATTCCAATACAAGCCGAGTTCTATGCCCTGGAAGGGATGAGTCAACTAATCTCTGCAATCAGAGAGGTGCAGAAATCAGTAAATCCTAGACTGGGGCTTTTGGGCATTCTGATGACCATGGTTCAGACTAGGAGCAAGTTATGCGAAACAGTTACGGCGCATGCCCGGAAGCACTTCGGTGACAGAGTGTTTGAATCGCAGATTCCCAGATCCGTAGCAATCGCAGAGTCACCCCTGGAAGGTGCCCCGATTGTTATTGCACAAAAACCAACCAAATCAAATCCGGCTAGCCAGTCATACTGGAAGTTTGCCAAGGAAGCAGATGAGAGAATAAAGGCGATAACTGACTCATAGGTTCACTAAGAGTTAAACTGTTCCATCACACTATGTCTTGCATAAAGAAGAGCGGTTTCCATCTTAACGCGGATTTCAGATTCTAGTGTCTTGAGCATCTCCTTGATGTCCTTCTTTGATAGGTTTCCTCTCTTTGAAAGCTGCTTCTCGAGATTTGACATCATCTCTGATTCCCTCTCCTTGACGAAATCTGCTACCCTCTGCTCCATCTCAACCTCACTCTCTAGTGCCAGTTCTTGTCTTCTAAGGCCGAGAGCTGCCTCCATGCTCTCCTTCTCTGTCCTAAACCTCCGATCTAACTCTCCAAGGGCAGCTCTTTCGGACTCTTCCTGTAGTGCCTTGGTCCTGATATTGATATCGGACTTCATTTCTTTCTCAAGTGATTCTCTCTCGCTCTCAAGCTGCTTCTCCATCTTAGACTCATGCTTCCGCCTCTTCTTCGCAATGCTGTCTCTCATTTTTATTTCCTGTTCTAGTCGAAATGCCTCTGCCTTCCGATGAACCTCAGACTCCATTGCTTCTCGTAGATCCATCTCAACCCTGCGTTCCATTCTCTCCATTCCTTGGTTCGCCTCTAGCTCTAGTCTCTCCCCGAGGAATGCTTTTCTCCGTGAGAACTCGACTTCCATTTCCTCTCTGAGACGGTCTCTAATTCTGGATGTGTGCGCCTCAATCCTTCGATCTCTCTCCAATTCTAGTTGATCTCGAAGTCTGTTCTCCTCTCTTCTAAGTCGATGTAGCATTTCCTCGCGGAGAAGCCTTTCCTCCCTCTCTAATGCCTCCTTCTCCAATCTCTCAAGTTCATCTTCAAGCTCGTCTCTGAGGTCAGCCTCTATCTGCTGAAGTTGCTCTTCAAAGAGTATCTCGTTGGCCTTCCTCATTGCACCTTGCATACCTGATACTCTCTCAGTCATTTCAGAAATACGCATTCTGCGCTCTCTCCTAATTCCGGAACGTAGTGTTGACTCTTCGTCGAGTCTTTCTCGGGCTCTTGCTGCAGCCCCCATTGTCGTGGAAGATAATGCGTGTTCTGCCCTCAAAGCATCTAGTTCGTCCAACCCCTCTGACTCACTCGAGTCTGCCGGCTTGCTCTCACTCACGTACCCATCCCCGATTCTGGGTCCTTTTCGGGGTATTTGAGACAAGAGGGTTGAAACTGATGACTAAAGCCTGTTTCTTGTGCCTAATGTATTCTCAGGATTAGAATGTGACGAAGAACGCATTCTGGCACCCAGGGCACGACAGTTCTCTCTTCCCGGGTCTAGGTCTAATCCTCAGATTTGCCTCGCATGATGGGCATTGAACTTCCACCTTGACTATCTTTCTAGTTAGTGTGAAGATTCCCGAGCAGGCTCCACAGGACAGGTCTACTGGTCTCTTTTCCGTACCGGATTCAACTGCTGTCATACAATGTGGACACTGGACCTTCTCCTCCTTGAGAGCAGTCACAGTTGGTTGATGAGACACCCGGCACAAAGCTCCACAAAGTGAGCACTCGATTTCTCCCAGACCCTGGGGGAGCATCCCGTCGCACTGTGCGCAGTTGACCAAAGGGGGTGCGACCTTGGACTCGACATCGGGAGGTGCCATGTTATTGGGAAATACGACCACTTAATCAAGCGGTCGCCGATTTGTCCTCAGAGTTATTGTTCGTCAGAATGGACCAGATATCCTTGACATCTTGAATGAGATCACGTCCTAAATCAACAATAGTTGAAAGTCTCTGGGTACCTGTTCCTGAAACCCACATGCCATTCAGAATGATAATCAGGACACTGGCCTCATGAAGAGCTATTCCTGCAGCAAGATTAATCTTGAAACCCATCAATACTGCAAAAACCAATAGTGTGGTAACCACTACTGAGATTGCAATATTTACGTATACAACCCTCCTAGTTTGCTTGGCAAGGCCTATCATTCGAGAAAGTGCACGGGGATCTTCGCCTGGAATTAATACATCTGCGGCATCCAGGTTCACCTGATCCCCGCTTCCCACGGCGACGCCGATGTCAGCAGCAGCTAGAGCTCCGGCATCGTTGAAACCGTCTCCTGCCATCATTGTCCTCCCCTCAGATGATTTCTTAGTGACGTATGCTGCCTTCTCCTCTGGATCGACTCCTCCCTTACACATCGTTGGGTCGATGCCAATCGACCTAGCAAAGGCCTCGACACTGGATTGCTCATCTCCGCTCAGAATCTCTACCTTGACACCGTGAGTGTTAAGTTCGCTAATCGCTTCAATAACTCCGTATCTAGCATCATCGTGAGCGAAACCGATGAGTGCTATTGCCGAATTGGCTACTGACAACAGGCTAGCTCCCCTTCCTGCTTCTCTTGATTCTGCTAGTGCCTTTTCTATTGAGGTGGGAATGCTGACTCCCTCTGAAGCAAGCCAATCGGCTCTTCCTAGAATGGCCTTTTTTCCATCTAACTGCCCCGATACCCCGGCTGCCCCATCTTTTATCCCACTGACTCTGATGGGTTCCAGAGAACGCTTAGCGGTCTCTTCTAGAATTGTTCTTGCATAAGGGTGGTTTGATCGGGACTCTAGGCCGGCGGCTATTCTCAGTGCCTTCTCCTCATCTTCTCCGTCTACAACAAATAGATTGGAGATTGTTGGATTTCCGGTTGTTAAGGTCCCAGTCTTATCCAAGAGTGCCAACTGAACATCTGCTGCAGATTCCAAGACGTCCCCACCCCTGGCAATTAATCCGAATGAGGAAGCCGTCGTAAGGGCTGCTGCATGAGGCACCGGGGATGCTAGTAGAAGAGAGCAAGGGCAAGAAACGACCCACAGCAAGAGTGTGGTGAGTATGGCCTGTTCAGTCGATCCGGGATAGCTCAGGAATCCAACTACTGGAGCTGCGAAGATCACTAGTGGGGTCCAGATAAGGGTAAATCTCTCTATTGTGCTCTGAGTCCTAGTAGGCTGGTCCTTGTAGTGCCTAACAAGATCAATGAGACTGGAAAGACGGGTTCCCTGGCCAACGGCCTCCGACTCAATTACTAGGGGTCCTCTTACTAGGAGCAGCCCTGCCTCAACCCTGTCTCCCTTCTTCACAGGGATTGGGATTGGTTCTCCAGTTAGCGGGGCCCTGTCAATCGCCCCCTCACCTTCGACTATCAGTCCATCAACTGGGATCGTCTCGCCTGATCTCACCTCTACTAATTCTCCCACTTCCAAAGCCTCCACAGGAACTAAGTCGTCATCGGCACAATGGATATTTGCAGAATCTTGAGTAGAGGGTTGGATTACCATCAGGGTCCTCTCACCACTTTTCTTCTTCAGAACATCATTGGAGACTATTCGTGCCCTTCTGGGGAGTCTATCCAGACCTCCCTGCATTGACTCCCTGGCCTTGATCAGTGCTCTGTTTTCAAGATGGGAAGCAAATGCAACCAATGCCACGACCATAAGTGCCTCAACCAACTCACCCAGTGCTAATGCACCGAAGATAGCTAGTGAAATCAAAACCTGAAAACCTACGACTCGGTTCTTGAGGCTGGCTATTGCCTCTAAGAAGAGATGTTGTCCTGCGAAAAATATTCCACCTAAAGCAAGAATCCAAGGGACTGCTTCTGGGAAAAAATCTGATTTCTCCGAAAACGAGACCAAGAAAATCAAGGGTATCGATAATATCGAAGATAATAGTTGGAGTTGATCCTTCCTGAAACCAGACTCGCGGGTTGGCTCAAGCCTATGCCCTTGGCCAAGAATCTCTGACAATTTCTGCTCTGAGACTTGACTGAGTTCGGAATCGATGATGCGGACTCTCTGAACATCGATTCTGTTCATATCCATCCTAGTATCCAGAACTCCAGGGACATTTAGAATCCAGTTTTTGAGTCCGTTTTCGTCAACTCCTAGTTCTGAGCAGCGAGCCTCTGTTGAACTACCAACAGCTCTGAACCATTCCACGTCAGGCTCATACCCTAGGCTGGAAAGAACTGAGGAAGCCCGTGAAATTGATCCACTTGAGATGTCCTGAGAAATCTCTACTGTTCCATCGGAAACAGAAATTCTGCATGACTCTACCCCGGGAAGGCGTTTTACTGCTCTAGTTGCCTTCATTGCACAGTCTGGACAGTCCATGCCCCTGATCCCCCAATCAAAATGATAAGTTCCCTCGAAGGAAATTGCAAATCCATTTTCCTCAGTTTGATTTGGTCTTTCTGTTACATCTTTTGGGGTTTTTCTAAGAGTAGATCGTCTTGGAATTGAGATCTTGGGAAGTGAAATCTTGCTCCTTGGTTTCTCGACCGAAGATCCCTCATTTTCCTCTTCATCGAGAATCAGGAAATCTTCCGAGTCCTCTGACACGATTGTTCCAGAATTCGGTATCGCTTGAACATGATGTTGTCCTGTCGGTGGAATCATGAACGTTTGACAATTCCGACAAGCATGGTCGAGGTACCCAATCCTGGAGATTGGGACATGATTGTTTTCGATGTTGATGGAACTCTGCTTGATAGAGATGGTTTTCATGACGAGCTGGTAAGTCTAACAAGAAGAGTTGACAGAGAGGTGATGACTGTTTCTCTGGCTTCCGGGAGGACTCTGCCTAACGTTACTCCAATAATGCAAGCAATCGGTGCTTCTGGTTTCATTGTCGCAGAGAATGGTGGGATGGTCTGGGATAGCATAGAGGGCCATGCTATTCAGTCACTTTCTGATGGTTCCAGAGCGAAGGATGCAGCGGAGTGGTTAGCAACTAAAATCGAAGGTTTGGACCCTCGAGGAATAGAGTCGAACAGATGGAGGGAGACTGAGTGGTGTCTGAGTGAGACTGAATCATTTGATTTGATGAAGGAACTCATTGCAGAGAGTGAGTGGTCTGATCTCGAAGTGGTTTCAACCGGATTTGCGGTTCATATCGCCAGTCCGGGATTGGACAAGTCTCTCGGTCTGAGAATGGCTTTGCAGCAGAGGGGGGTTGACCCAACTAGGGTGATTGCATGTGGAGATGCCCCCAATGACCTTCCGATGTTCGACCTAGTAGGTTTCTCGGTTGCAGTGAGCGATCGCTTCCCAGATGTTGTATCCTCTGCCGACTGCATTACTGAAGAAAAGGGGAAAAGCGGTTCAATAGAGCTTCTCAAGGCACTACTGGGATAGTTGCCGGTTGGTGCAGGCGGCAGGATTCGAACCTGCGAAGCGCTATGCAGAGGATCTTGAGCCCTCCCCCTTTGACCACTCGGGTACACCTGCACCTTACCGAAAGAAGACTTGGATTTTATTATCGCGGATGGTTTGTCTTGTTAAATTGCAAGGAATTGTTGATGTATCTCCACTGTGTGATGCTGGATAGGTCGTGTTCATGGCAGTCGAATCTGATTCTCGTAGACTTTCCAAAAACGAGTTAGAGGCAGTTCATAAGTCACTAATCGAGATCACTCGGAAGCAGAAGAGCAGCGACACTCCGATTGATACTGCTATGGCCGAAGGGGTGGTCTTCTGGGATGCAGTTGGCCAGTTATTGCAAAGCATGGAAACTGAGCTGTCAGAGATCGTCAGAGATGAGGGAATGACAGCTAAGGCCCAATTGCTCTCCAGGAGGCTGGGGGTTGCCCGAACTTGCGTCAGAGATCTGACGAGGATTCGGCTTACTTCTTTCACAAGGCACGCGGTGGCATCGAATCTGCTAAACACAGTTAATGGAGGATCAGTTGGTTTCCAGAGACTCGATTGGAGCAGGCACGATCCATCTGAGAGAGTGTTCTACAATGGAGTGAAGGATCTTGCTGAGAAGTACAAGATTTCCACATCATGGTCTTCCATGCTTGGTTCTTCTGAGCCTGACTCCAAGGCAGCGGTGAACGAGGTTAGTGAGACTCTCAGGGATTTCTCTGGTGAAGAGGTTGAAGATGTTCCTGCTCTGATTTCTCCACAGAGGCAGGAGATGGAGTGGGAAGAGCCTGACTTCGACGAGGAGGATCGAATCAGAAAGATGGATGAGTTCCCAGAACACGCGGCATCACCCTCCGAGTCGAGAACTCTCGATGAGCAGACGAGTGAGGAAGTATCTGAACTTCTCAGAATACGGATCCTCAAGGATGTCGAGGATCCAATTCTGATGGCAGATGGAACCGAAGTAGTTCTCACCGAGGGGGATATTGAGACCTGCCCCTCCCTGGTTGCTGACATTCTCATCGCGGCTGGCCTCGCCGAGGCTGCTCCAATATAGCAGGGCAATTACTAACTCTCTCCAGCGTCGCACATGGATGGAGGATTGAACGATGGCCAAGGGAGTAACTGACACACAGATTAAGAAATTAAGGAAGGCTTTCGATGCTGATGCGTCCGCAAAGGTTGCTCAGAATGCTGTCAGCAACGCTGACTTGTCCACACTAACACTGCGGAGAGACCTAGTGCAGAACATGGATTTCTCATTTAGCACCAAATTGGATGAGTGGAGCGTCACCAATCAGAAGAGGAGTGGTCGGTGTTGGCTATTCGCCACATTGAATCTATTCAGAGTGGGTGCAATGAAGAAGATGAATGTGAAGGATTTCGAGTTTAGCCAAGCACATATCCACTTCTGGGACAAGTTGGAAAGGGCGAATCACTTTCTAGAGGCGATTCTCGAGACATCTGATCGACCGGTAGACGATCGAACCATTCACTTCATACTTAGCGATCCCATAGGGGATGGCGGTCAATGGAACATGGCAATGAATCTGATCAGGAAGCATGGTCTAGTTCCAATGTCAGCATATCCAGAGTCGCACAGTAGCAGTAGCACCAGATCGATGAACACGGTTTTGAAGGACATCTTGAGATCCACTGCTAGTGAGATAAGAGGAATATTGGACAATGGTGGCTCAGAGAAGGAGGCTAGGGAGCATAAGGAATCAAGGATGAAGGGAATATGGAAGGTTCTGTGCATCCACTTAGGGACACCTCCTGAGAAGTTCGACTGGCAGTGGCGAGACAAGGACAACGAGTTCCACAGAAAAGGAGAGATGACTCCGCTGGAATTCGTCGATGAGTACGTGGATGTCGATTGGGAGAACTACGTATGCATAGTCAATGACCCGAGAAACGAATACTATCAGACATATACCGTTGATTTCCTACAGAATGTTGCTGGTGGTCCTCCCGTCGTATACCTAAATGTCCCCTCGGATGAGATGAAGGGAGTAACTCAGCGACTTCTCGAGGATGGCACTCCTGTGTGGATGGGTTGCGATGTTGGCAAGCATATGGCACGAAAGAAGGGCCTCTGGGATGCTGAACTTTACGATCTCAAGGGTTTGTATGGGATAGAGTTCGGTATGGAAAAGGCAGATCGTTTGAGATTCGGACAGACAATGATGACTCATGCTATGTTGTTCACAGGAGTGGATGTAGTAGATGGCAAACCGAGAAGATGGAGGGTGGAGAACTCTTGGGGATCGGACGAGAGTGGAGTCAAGGGATTCTACACGATGAATGATAACTGGTTTGACGAGCATATGTTCGAGATTGCAGCACCCAGAGACTATCTGACTGACAAGATGACTGATGGGCTAGAAGGCGAACCTATCGTTCTTCCAGCATGGGACCCGATGGGTTCCCTAGCTAGAGATGAGGCACTCAACTAGCTCAGTTCAGGTTTCGAAGAGATAGTTCGATTGTGACTGAGTCTGGAATAGGTATCCTGAGGACCTTCCTCAAGGACTTCTCATCCTTTGCGGTATTGGTCACTAGCTCCAATAGTCGCTTGTGAATTCTCATCTCCCAGTGATCCCATGTCTCCGCTCCCTCTCCGTCAGGGCTCTTCCTGCAAGGAACTACTAGTCTGCGAGTTGGTAGAGGGATGGGGCCTCTGAGCTTGACACCAGTCTCATCTGAAATTGCCTTGATCTGCAGGCAGACCAAGTCTACATCCTCATGGTTGTCGCCGGTCAACTTGATAGTCGTGACAACCGGCATTTACTTCACCAGTGTCTGATTACTTCTTCTCAATCTTCATGCAGACGCCAGCGGCAACGGTCTTGCCCATGTCTCTGATTGCGAAGCGGGAAAGTTCTGGGAAAGTATCCATCTGCTCGATTGCCATTGGCTTGGTAGGTTGAAACCTTACCAGAGCGGCATCTCCCGTGCTCAGGAATGCGGGGTTTGCCTCCTTCTGTCCCTTCGAAGTCTTCTCAAGCAGTTCCACGAATTTGCATGCGACCTGTGCAGTGTGGGCGTGGAAAACCGGTGTGTAGCCAGCGCCAATCGCCTTCACGCTTCCCATAATCTGGACCTGTCCAACGAAATGCTCGTCGTGCCTTACGAATGCAGGCTCGTTGTTCTGGTATCCAGCAACGTCTCCTCTTCGGATGTCTGTTTGAGCCAGTCCACGAACGTTGAACCCGACGTTGTCGCCTGGCTCTGCCTTGGCGTGACTTGTGTGGTGCATCTCGATATCCTTCACCTCTGCAGACTTCTGACTGGGGTTGAATATGACAGTCTTTCCTCTCTCTAGAATACCAGTCTCGACCTTGCCCACTGGGACGGTTCCGATTCCACTAATCTTGTAGACATCCTGGATAGGTACCCGGAGGGGCCTGTCTGTTGGCTTGTCTGGCATCTGGACAGCATCGATAGCCTCGAACAGAGTAGGTCCGTTGTACCAAGGTGTGTTATCGCTCTTGTTGAAGACGTTGTCGCCATTTATAGCGCTGCACGGAATGAAGGGGGTGTCTGCAGGGTTGAAACCTGCCATCTTCAGTAAATTGGATACTTCCTCGACTGCGCTGTTGTACTTGTCCTGGGACCAGTCAACTCCGCTGATATCCATCTTGTTGATGTTGACGATAATTTCCTTGACGCCCAGTACCTTAGCAAGGAATGCGTGCTCCTTGGTCTGCTCGTTTACGCCATCGTTGGCGGCAACGTTCAGGACCGCAGCATCTGCCTGACTGGTTCCTGTGATCATGTTCTTGACGAAGTCACGGTGACCTGGTGCGTCGATGACTGTGAAGTAGTACTTGGGAGTGAAGAATTCCTTGTGAGCGACGTCGATGGTGATTCCTCGATCCCTCTCCTCCTTCAGATTGTCCATCACGTAGGCGAAACCGAAACCGGCCTTCCCTCTCTCTGATGCTTCCAGTTCGAACTTCTCAATCACGTGTGCTTCTATATGACCGCTGTCTAGTAACAGTCTCCCTACAGTAGTCGACTTTCCGTGGTCGACGTGACCTATGAAAACGATATTCAGATGTGGCTTGCTCTTGTCTTCCCATTGTGAACCCATTGTTTACACCTTTAATGTAGGCCCGCCCACCGAAGAGGCGTATATGAACCGTTCCCCGCTGTTTTCGGAATACTGGTCCCAGATAGCTACTAATGTCATGTTTCCGAGGGTTCTGTAGCTATCGGTACTGAAGCTCTATCACTAGTTGATTGACCTCTGTATTGTGTGTTTCTGCGTTTTGTAAATCGAGAGTCCATTCACCGGGTAGGAATCCCCTAACAGTTGAGCCCCCTATAACCATCCAAACACAATACTCATCTCCTTCACAGTCACCAGCATCCCTATTTTCATCACCTATTCCTGTAGTGTTTGCTACATGTTCTTCAGTGCTATTGTGGATGAACAAATCAAGCCTATTGTCGAGGTCTGGCCTAGGAGGTTCTTCGTCTACCTTCGGATATGAGAGCTTTGCCCGCAAATATCTGATTCTGTCCTTAGACTCTTGATCGTATGAAACGGGGTAATCCCATGTCATGATTACTGGCTGCCCTTGTCCTTGCCCATTGTTTGGTGGTGCCCTGTCTATTTCGAAGTTATTCCATACGCCCCTATAATTGACATAAATCATAGACTCGGTACTGTCCTCAAATCCATTGTTATCGACGACCGTCAGCTTGACTTCCCACGCACCTGCAGACCGAGAATTCCAAGTGTATGTCTCTCCCTTAGCATCCACGTCGTTGTCGGTGACTCCGTCGTCGTCTGAGTCAACATGTGTATCCAGGTCCCAATTCCATTCTACGAGGTACTCCTCAGAGTAACAACTAGAGTCTTCAGGATCACATCCAGCCCAGGAGTCTGACCCATCTAGATTCACTGATTCTGAAATCTCGATCTCTCGCTCCCCAATTTCATTGTCGTCCTCGCAGACCCATACAATAACCATATCACCGTTTGCCGAGGACTCATCTCCCTCACAGTCATCGTCCTTGCTGGACGTAATCTTAGCCTTTGGCTGCCTCGCGGATGAGTCTACTACTGTGATTGATTTGCTTGCTGTGGCCTCATGAGTTCCATCGCCTACGGCCAGTTCAGCTGTATATTCTCCAGGTTGAGCGTAGATGTGGCTTGTCGTCAGTCCTGTTCCAATATTTCCATCGCCGAAGTCCCACTCGAATGTTAGCGAGTCGCCATCGGGGTCTGATGAGCCGGCTGCACTGAAGGTTACTGACTCATCGGCCTTTACAGTCCCACTAGGGTCCACAGACATTGTAACTGTAGGGGGGCTGTTGCTTCCTAAGAGGTCGGTACACCCAGATAGCATTGGGGCTAGGAACACTATTACTATCAAGCATGCTAAGTCACCTCGGCGTGTCATCTGGTGTCTGGGCAATAGTGTAGTGAAATCAATCCTACGGCTCTCTGCATGTGTGAGAAATCTAAAACCACTTGTCGAGAGAATCCTGCCTAGTTCCCTTCAGTAGGTTCTTTTCGTCCCATCCAAAAGCATCTGTGACTCGTCCTAGAGACTTTGCGAGCCGCCCGGCGTAATATTCCCTATCATAATCAGGTGGTTCCCCCCCTATCTCGTCAACCAGCCATGCCCTGACGCCCAGCTTCTTGTCCCCCTTGTCTGGCTTGGTGACGATGTATCCTACCTTCATCCCGGGGGTGAACTGTAGACCTGCTGCTATCCTCTGCTTCGCTGCTCGCACATAGGGGAGGCCATCCGGGTTTGCATACACACTGTCGAAGTCCCATTCGTTCTTCTTGGAGTCCCATCTCCCCTTGCATGATCTGCTAATCACCAGTTGTGCAGGTTCCACATCCCCCTCTCGGATTCTGTCTATCACTGACTTGGTCATATCTACCGCGCCTATGGTATTGCCATCAAGAATCATCTCGAACATCTGAGTCATAATGTCTGAGAGTATCTGGAAGGAGTCGGTCCTTCTGACCTCGTATCCCCTGATCAGCATCTCTTCCCTGGGCCAGACGACCCGGCCCACGTAGCGCTTCTTGGCCCCATGGCTGAAGAATGATGAGAGGGCGGTCTCGAACTCGAGTTCGGCGCCTTCCTTGGTGAATCTCTCCGCCAGCGATTCCCCGAATTCCATGGACATGCTCTTCGCCTTGTCCCATTTCTCGAGATCATCTGTACCGGAAGGTCTGTTCTTAGGAGAAGCCTTGTCGACCGGAGCTCGAACAAAAATCGAGTCAGTGTCTGAGTAGACCACTTTGTGCCCCTCATCCTCAACCTTGGAGATTATCGATTTGATGTTGTAACGAGCCCATTCGGTGATGCTAGCACCGAGGCTTGGATGTGTGAAACGGTAGAAGTTCGAAGCGAACACACCGTAGAACGAGTTCATGAGAATCTTGACAGCATACTGCAACTGGTCCTGCAGGAATGCCTCGTCCTTGTCTCCCTCCTCATTGGCCTTCGCGAGCGCGGACTTGTGGATGTCTCTACTATCCATTAGTCCCTCAAGAAGCTGCGGAACCAAACCCAAGCGCTCCTCCTTGGAGATGTATCGAGTGCTCGTCGTGGGAGAAACACTGTGTGATTTATCCTCACTATCGTCTCTGACTAGGGTCGTTGAGCAGATGTTGTTCGAGATCATTATCGACGGGTACATCGACTTGAAGTCGAGTACTACGACCCATGGTTCGACGCCAGGATCTACCTCATGCACGTATCCACCGGCTATCTTACCCTGCTTCCTTGGGCCTTGGTTTGTATTAGGTACAGCGACTCCCTCCCTATCTGCAAGACGTATCACGAGTGAGTCGATCCAGCGGCTGGTTGTACTGGTCGCCGCTATGTCGACGGTGGTCAGGGATACGGATGCTAGAGCTTCCTTCCTTGCGATTGACTTCAGATTGTCCAGTATGTCCAGAGGGAGAACGGCGTCTCTGACACAGTACTCCAGGACCTCGTCCGGCCTCGCAGCCCACTCCTCATCCATCTTGCTCGCATCAATGTCCATCTTGTGCATCTCTTCGTCATCAGGCCACAGAAGCTTGGAGACGTACTTGAGTGACTCGCGCTGCGGCCTCAGGGTCTGTCTGGCTTGCCACCAAGCATCGAGAGGGATTCGGCCCTTGATTGTCCAAGTCCTATTCTGTTCCCTGTTGGGAAATATTCTGCCCGGCCTTCTCCAGCCCTTCTTTATCTCGCTCTCCGACATAGGAACCCTGCCCCATCCGAGAAGGGGTGCACGATCGCTTTCGGAATTCGGGGAAATGCCCTCTGACCTCTCCTCCATCCTAGGTAAGTCGAAGTTGTCGATGTTGTAACCGGTGATGAAATCGGGATCCTCTGAGCGGACAACCTCAGTCAGCTTCTCTAGTATATCTGTCTCGGCTCCCTTGATCGGGTACTCAGTCCTCTTACCGGCTCTATCTACGATGGCTGCTGCGCAGAGTATCGTGTTGTCAGCTATGCTCGTCTCGAGATCGAACGAGAGGGTAACGAACGGAGCGGGAAATGGGTCAGCTCTCTCGAGACCACTGATGTCGCAGGACACCACCATGTCGAGAGGGTAGAGTCCGGAGCCTCCGACCTTGATTATTCTACTCTGTGCCATCTCTCTGTCAGTTGTCTCTGGGGTCTTCGCCTCCTCGGGAGCCCGGTCACCTGCCCAGAGAATCTCGCCGCTCATTCTGACGTGTGGTCCTAGGTCCAGATCGAGCAGGAGTCTCTGTACGAACAATATATCCGCGCTGGTAACTGTCCATCCAATACCTGACAGGGCCTTCCTAACCCCGCGAACCTTGGTGGTGTCCCTCACGAATACTCTGTAGTGTGGCCTCACTTTCCCATCCATAGTGGATAGTTTCATCCCATTGGAAACAGGATCTCCACGCACGTCCTTGGTCGCAGAAACTTTTTCCAGGGATAGTTTCGACTCGGATCTGTCCTCGTCTGTTGAGGGATCGGATATCTCGATGTAGGGCTTGAGTCCGTTCACCAGGAGCAACGTCGAATGCCCATCCCTGGATCTGCACCAGAGCTCTATCACTGTCTTCGGCTCGCCGCCGTCTTGCCACGCACGATTGTCCCCGGAGACTATGCAGACATCCTCATTCCATTGCATTAGTTCACCCATCTACCGTACCAAGGCCATTGCTTTACCCTACGTCATCGTGAGGGGCCATAACCATGCCGGGGGAGTCCCCAGCGGAACCGTTGAAAGCCGAGGCGTTTCCCTCTGCAATAATTGGGGTGCGGGGATTGAGTGAAGACACAGGACCAGAGATAGACTGGGACTCACTCACTTTCAGTTTCACGCAAACTGATCGCATGTACATCGCCACCTGTAAGCAGGGGAAAGAGTGGCATGCTGGAGTTATGCAGGACTTCCAGAACCTGAGCCTGTCCCCAGCAGCGGGCGTGATCAACTACGGACAGGGCCTGTTCGAGGGAATGAAAGCACAGTATGCGGAAGACGGCAACGTAGTCCTGTTCCGCCCAAATGACAACGCTAGGAGATCGCAAGATGGTGCTCGAAGGCTGGGTATGCCACCGGTTCCCGAGGAGATGTTCCTGGATGCGGTGAAGAAGACTGTGAGTGAGAATATCAGATGGGTTCCACCGATGGGCAAGGGCGCGCTGTACGTGAGACCACTTCTCTTCGGGAGCGGGGCTATCCTAGGTGTTTCTCCTGCTCCTGAGTTCACGTTCCTAGTATACGTCTCCCCGGTCGGCCCGTACTTCAAGGGAGGACTCACGCCTACTTCCCTAAGGGTGTCCGATGAGTTTCACAGGGCGGCTCCAGGAGGTTCGGGAGGGGTCAAGGCGATTGGAAACTACGCACCGGGGATGGTCCCCTCGAAGATGGCGAAGGAGCAGGGCTACTCGGAGATAATTTACCTCGATGCGGTCAATCACAAGTACATCGAGGAAGTCGGGGCTGCCAACTTCTTCTGCGTCAAGGATGGGGTCATCTCCACTCCAGAGTTGACGGGGACGATCCTTCCAGGCGTAACGAGGGCATCGGTCATAGAGCTCGCGGAATCCAAAGGTTACGATGTCAGGGAGGAGAAGATTGACGTCGAGTACGCACTTGACGCGGACGAGTGCTTCTGCGTCGGAACCGCAGCCGTAATTTCCGCAATTGGGAGGATAGAGCACGGAGATAGGGTGGTCGAGTACTGCGGAGGAGATGTCGGACCCGTTGCCATGGAGATGTACGATTCTCTGACTTCGATCCAGCAACGACGCACCCCAGACGAATTCGGATGGACGGTCGCGGTTGAGTAACTCGAGTTTAGGTCTTCAGAACCATGCCTCTGGAGTTAGGTAGAGATGACTCGAACCCCCACCTCTCGTAGAAGCCATCTACGTCTGCCATGAGGTTGATGTATGACTGAGGTGGTGCCTCTCGAAGCAAGTAATCCATCAGTGCGTTCATGATCATCGTACCACCTCCCTTACTCTGGAATTGCTCGATTACCAGCATATCACAGATTACGAAAATCGTCCCTCTTCAATCTTGAACAAGGCCTCACTTCCGACCGAACTTCTTCTTCCTCTGTCCGCTCTTGCGGTGCTTGAACGACTTGCGCTGGGCGCGTCCCCTCCGGTCCCCCTTGGCAGGACCTCTCGTTGCATCCTTGCCCTGCTCCTTTGCCTCCTTAGATCTCTTCCGGAGGACGGTTCCGATTGCCTGCATTACACCTTCTTTGCTGCTAGTCCCAGTCACTTCGAAGACATGACTCGGGGGCATTACAAGTCTGCCTTCATTGGCATGGGGTCTGGAAGGGTGGCTGGCCTCGGACTCCTGTCTCATCTTTCTGATTCCAGCGCTGCGTGCGGCCCATACAACAGACTCGAGGGTGGGTTTGGGAATACTAGCTTCCTTCGGGACCCTGCGTCCGTCAGAACGGCTAAGCCTCGAGTCGAAGTATCCGGTCCATAGAGTCATCTCTTCCCGCTTTGCCGCCATGCTATCGCCCTATCCCTGAGTGATGTGTGACTTGAGGGCTTCGTGCCTCATTCTTCCACGAGTACGCCGCTGACCACGCCATGCATGCCCGGCCTGCTTGTCACCCTAACTAGTCCTTTGTCCGTTTCTAGAACTGCTCCCTTAGTCACGATATTCCTCCTCACGTAGTTAGGGTCAGCGTCGTTCCCGACCACGTTCTTGACGGTGGCTCTTACGGTCTTCCCATCCTTTGTGTTGACGTTCACCTGATTTACGGAGAGGATTCGGACGGTCTGCGAACCAGCCCTCTTTCGGTAGCTCTTGCGGGAGTCCGTCTCGCCCACGAAAGCGAGTTGTTCCTCGCTTGAGACCTCAGTCCTGCGCTTGCCTCTATATCGGCTCGGGCGCTTCAGGCGACCGCCCGTGGGCTTCCTGCGGGAAATCCCGTGCCACTTCGCCATGCGTCCAGCCGACCTGCCTGCCTTATTTCAAACGATTGGAGTCGAATTGAACTAGTTCCAATGCTCACCTAGGTCGGAAGCGGCTGACTCTATTGCCGCTGTGAGCTCTTCGTAGTCTCTGGTGACGGGGAATTGGGGGAATTCCTCGACCACATTATCTGGAGGTCTGAATAAGATTCCAGCACTGGCAGTTGATAGCATGGTGGTATCGTTGTAAGAATCCCCCACGGTGATAACGTGGTAGTTCATCTCGAGTAGGGACTCCACCGTCTTGCGCTTATGGTCCTCATACCTAATCTCCCAGTCCGCTATCCGCCCGCTATCATCGATAACCAGTGTGTGACACAATAGCGTTGGATGTCCCAGTTTGGCCATCATCGGCTTGGCGAACTGGGAGAAGGTGTCTGAGAGGATCAGCGTAGGCCACCTCGACTCTAGTGATTGGAGGAACTCTAGTGCTCCATCCATAGGCTCCATGGAACCGATGGTGGAAGTGATATCTTCGATCTTGATGTCATTCTGATCGAGGATTCCGATCCTGTAACTCATCAGGCGGTCGTAGTCTGACTCATCTCTGGTAGTTCTCCTAAGTGCCTCTATGCCCGTTCTCTCTGCGACATTAATCCATATTTCGGGGATGAGCACCCCCTCGAGGTCGAGGCAGACCGCAAGCATGGCGCATCGCTGCTGACCCTGCGCTTCAAGTGTGCGCTTTCGGCATGTTCTTGCGCCTCCCTGCGTGTGGGTAATCGTGGTGGACAAGAGGCTCAGGAGGAGGACCCCGGTGCGGATCAAGCAGATCAGAGGGGTAGCGGATGAGTTGTCCTCATGCATAGGGCATGAGGTTAGTCTCGATGGTTTTCTTGAGCAAGCCCATTACCAGGAAACTGATCTAATCCTAGTGAACAGGGTCCCTTTGGCGATGAGGATTGAGATTGGTGGCGAAATGGGTTGGTATCCTACGCTCAAAGGCATTGCTGAATGGAATGTAGAGAGTTCGTGGGTTGCTGTTGACGGAGGGGCGATACCCTTCCTTGAAAATGGAGCTGATTGCATGGGTGCTGGAATTCACATCGCAGACCCATCGCTGCAGAAAGGTGATTTCGTCTGGATCAGGAACCAAGAGACCGGTGAGCCCATTGCCTTGGGGACAGCATTGCACGATGGTGAGGAGATGATGTCGATGACCAAGGGGAAGGCGATATCCACTATTCACTGGATAGGGGATGACCTTTGGAATCTTGAGACATAGTGCCTCACCCTTGATGAGTAATGGTTACTCACGACTATACGTGCGAACGGTCGTCCTGTCACTAGTTCTGCTTGTTTCGATGGGATCTGTGGCAAACGCATCTCAGGGAGGAGTCAATGAAGAGACATCAGTCGAGGGGACTGGTGTCGAGATTGTTTTGCATCCCAGTGAGTCATCTGCAGGGGAGGTTTTCGAAGTTACCGTAGGCCTAATTGAGGAATCGGCAGAAAATGTGACAGCAGTGAGCTGGGTCACTCAAGTATGCATAAACTCAGGTGTCTGCTACCCACCTGAGACCCATTCAATGATCGAGTATTCTAGCAGCGAGTGGAAGGGCACTATTGTCCCAGATGACACAGTGACCTACATCAACTGGAAGATCGAGATTCAATGGGAGGATGGGAACACCACCAGCGTCCCGGAAACTGGCTTCGGATGGAAGGTATGGTCCGACTGCTGGTACGACAACAAGACTTGGGGGGGCGACTCGACCGAATGCCAGGAAGAGGATGCGGGTTTCATTCCGGGCTTCGCAACCCCTCTGGCAATGATTTCCATCTCGATGGCAGCTTTGATGATTTGGCGTGAGTGAGCAGAAACATGACTAGAGACGGAAAGGAGCCTGGCTTCATTGACCTGGAGTTTGTAGAGATCGACAAGGAAGCGATGCTTTCCAAGGCACGTTCTTTCTACGAGCAGATGGACAGGCGGCGAACCACTCGGCACTTCTCTGGCCGTGAAGTACCACGTGAGTTGATTGAACTCGCAATCAGGACAGCAAGCACTGCCCCTTCAGGAGCCCATCTACAGCCATGGACATTCGTGGCAATCTCGAACAAGGAATTGAAGGCAAGGATTCGCGAGGAGGCCGAGATCGAGGAAACTAGATTCTACGAGGATAGGATACCCAAGGAGTGGGGAGAGGTACTGGCGCCCCTAGGGACTGACTATGTGAAGGAGCACATCACTGATGCGCCATGGGTGGTCGTTCTTTTCAGGCATTCAAAGAGGGAAAGGGAGGGTGATTTGGCGCCCACATACTACTCACAGGAGTCTTGCGGGATAGCAGCAGGTTTGTTCATCTCTGCGGTTCACAACATGGGTCTGGCTACACTCCCTCACACACCCTCTCCCATGGGGTTCCTGAGGGACATACTCCAGAGGCCGAAGCACGAGCACGCCATGCTCCTTCTCCCGGTCGGTTATCCTGCAGAGGGAGCCAGAGTACCAGACTTGAGGAGAAAAGGACTAGAAGAGGTCTCGGATTTCCGAGATTGATTAAGTATCGAGTAGGTTCCCGAGAATCCATGAAGAGTACCAGAAAGAACGCCTTGGCGATTCTACTAGCCCTACTGATGACTGCCTCTGCCCTGTCGGGTTGCTCAGGGACGGATGACGATTTGGAGGAGAAGCCCGAGGCTCTTGAGGATTGGAACGTTTTCCTAGTGCAGAGTTCGTCCGACCTACCTGCCTGTGATTCCTCGACAGATGGCAGGTTGTACTATGTTTCCTATGAGTCCGGATTCCAAGTCTGCTCCGGTGGTTCGTGGGAATTGATTGAACTAACGGGATCGGACGGAGCACAGGGCCCAGCGGGTCAGGCTGGGGAAGACGGAGCACAGGGCCCAGCGGGTCAGGCTGGGGAAGACGGAGCACAGGGACCAGCGGGTCAGGCTGGGGAAGATGGAACCTCATTCTCGGTTATTGGCTCCGTTGAAGAGACTTCTGATCTCGGAGAAATATACATCGGAAATTCTGGAGACGCATTCATGGTAAACTCAACTGTACACATCCATGTCTGGAGTGGCTCTGAGTGGATCGATCTAGGGAATATCTCAGGCCCAGAGGGCCCCCCTGGGACACAGGGTTCTCCCGGATCGGATGGTGCTGAAGGCGAGACGGGTTCTGATGGGCAGATGGGGTCGGTAGGACCAGAGGGCCCTGCTGGAGAAGACGGAGAAGACGGAGAAGACGGAGACGATGGTTCGATGCCCATAGTGATGGAGATGGACGTTACAATCTCAAGCATGAAGTTCTACATCGATTCCATTCTGCAGGCGGATGTTACCCTGTACAGAGGCTTCACTTATACCTTCGATCAGTCTGCTTCTAGCAACTCTCCTCACCCACTGAGGCTATCCTCCACTAATGATGGGACGCACGGAGGAGGCACCCAGTACACAAGTGGCGTGACATACACGGGAAGTCAAGGCTCGAACGGTTTGCTGACATTCACGGTTCCTTTGGATGCTCCCGACACTCTGTACTACTACTGCCAGAGCCATGCTAACATGGGGGGAGAGATTTCCATCCAATCCCTAGGAAGCGTCTCGTGAGGGCTAGCTCTGTTGTGGAGCGTCCTCCGGAGGGACTGCAAACACCAATGCTACTCCTGAGCCAACGATGAGCAGGCCACCGACCCAGTCTGCAGGAGTGAGGGTCTCACCGAAAATTGCGAAGCCGTAGAACGTGGCTACGATTACAGTGAGGTAAGAGAAGGCACTGATCCAAGCAGCATTCGCCTTGTGGTACGCCATTGTGATTCCAATCTGCCCCCCTCCTGCTCCAATTCCTACTCCCACTAGAGAAGCAATAGTTGTGGAATCTAGAGAGGAGATATCGGGAGCGGCTTGGATAGTGCTCCCACATACAGAGAAGGCGGCGAACCAGAACACTACAGTAGCAGGGGAATCCGTCTTTCTGAGTTCCCTGACGTACATGTATGCCAGAGCAGCGAAGAATCCGGATCCGAGTGCCAAAAGGGCGTCTGGTTCGATGCTACCCAGTTCCGGGGAGATAATCAGGACAATTCCAACAAATGCAGTCATGACAAGAACGGCAACTCCGGATGAGACCCGTTCCGCCAGAATCCTTCCCGAAAGCAGTGCTACGAATATAGGTCCCGTAAACTGAAGAGTCACCGCCTGCCCTATCGGGATCCTCCCGAGGGCGGTGAAGTAGAGGATCATTGCTAGAAATCCGAGAGAGCATCTGAGAAGCATTATCTTCTTGTCATTGATTTTCAGGCTGATACCCCGGGTTGCTGCGAACGCAGCCACACCAAATGCAATCACTGCTGATCTAATCATGATTATCATCCACACATCAGCATGATCGCTCGTCCACTTGACCAGCGCATTCATTGTTCCAAAACAGAAGCTGCCTAATATCATCCAAATAACCGCGGCCCTAGGAGAGTCTGGCATCTCTTCCTCAGTTACGAATGAGGATAGGTCGGGACCCTCGGTGCTGGAGTAGATTTCCTCTAGGCCTCTGCCCAGTCCTCTCCTTGACATATTACGACAAACCCCAACGATGTTGCAATTCTGTGGTTACTGCCTGGTAGTCCTTGCCACCGGCACTGGAGGGATCATGGAGGTGTATTGGAATCCCGTGGCTTGGTGCCTCGGCTAACCTGACATTTCTCCTAATCGCTGGTCTGACAACTAGGTCAGGGAAGTTTTCCAGAACCTCTCCTGCAACCTGCTTGTTCAGTAGTGTCTGTGAGTGCATGGTTAGAAGGACCCCATCAACTCCCAGTCTATCATTGAGCAGACTCCTGACTTCCCTAATTGTTCCAGCCAGAAGGGCCAATCCCTCCAATGCGAAGTATTCGGTCTGAACCGGAACTAGTATCCCGTCGGAGGCCACCAATGCGTTGATCGTCACCAAACCTAGGGAAGGGGGAGTGTCGATCAGTACAAGGTCGTAATGAGCAAGCAGAGGGTCGAGTGCTTCCTTCATCCTCTTCTCCCTTCCAAGTTGCCTCATCATCTCCTGCTCCAATCCAATCAGACTCTTGTCTCCGACTATAATGTGCAGATTATCCACTGCTGTCGCGTGTCGAGAGTCGACAGCGGTCTCCGGACTTAGAATCAGATCTCTTGTAGTCGTCCGGACCCTGCTCTTATCCACTCCGAGTCCGGTGGCACAGTTCCCCTGGGAATCTGAGTCGATAACAAGCACCCTAAACCCCCTCAAGGCAAGTTGGGATGCGATGTTGATGACGGTAGTAGTCTTCCCGACACCACCCTTCTGGTTGATTACGGTAACGACCCTTGCCCGTCCTTGGGGAGTTGGTAGTGAAAGCGGAAGCTCCATCGGGCCCCGTGACCTTGTTGCACTAATCTCCCCGGGTGGATCGAGATGTTGTGCAAGGTTTTCGTCTTCCTCCTCCAAGAATTCTACATCGATTATCAGTGGCGCCTCACCTACTTCCGGCAGTTCTTCGTCGCCATCAGTGGAGGTCATCCGAGGCAACGGCTCTCGGAGCCGTGTTGAACATGACGCTTTTCCAGACGGTGAAAAGACGGTTTTGCTTTAGCTAGTGGGACGGTCGATGAGGTACCAGAACATCATCACACCAATCTCTGCATCCATTGCCAAATCTAGTGACTTATCTCTCCCATTGTCTTCCCATTCCCTTGCTGCAGTCATGGTCACCTTCCCATTTCCAAGGTCTCCTGGAAGAAAACTCAGTAATTCGTTATCCTCAGTTACAGAAAGCCTGTAGCCCACCTCTGCTTCCAAGTTCCAAGAATCCCCAGATTGTATGAACTGAGAGAGGTCCGGGTATCTGCCGGGGCTTAGGATTCTCTGTTCCAATAGTGACATCGTCTGAGTGCTTGGTATTGAGTCACGATTCCATGAAACATCGCCTCTATCGTTCGAGCCTGTGGAGATTACCTCGCACCCCTCGGAAGACCTCTTTAGAACCAACCAACCAGAGTCATCGTCTTCATCCACCCAAGACATGTTCCACTCTCCCTCCCCAGTAGGCCTGGACCAAGATGCGCTCCAAATGTAGCCTCCCGAATCGAGGGCCTGGGTTGCCTGTGTGTTTGGATGATTGAACTTCAGACAGGCGACTGCCTCTTCGAGGTCAAACTGTCTAATCTCCGATTCGTCCCACATGGAATCGACCCAGTTTCTCTTGGTAGAGGTCCCGGGTCTATCTTCACCATCAGTGGGACTTCCAACGTAGTTTCTTTCCCAGTCGATGGCGCTACTACCAGAAGACGAACCTGTACGTGAGAATGCCGTGGTAATGGACAGTGTTCCCTGAGGCAGAAGCTCATCGGACAGAGAACTAACAAGGAAATCGCAATCCTTAGTCTGCAAATCCTTGTCGAGAAGGATATCAGACATCTGCTTCACTGGCCATGCGCTATCGCTCTGCACATAGATTTGGATAGTTGCGTGTCCATAACACCTTCCGATATCTTCGTGTTCGAGGAAAACTGGATAAACGAGGCCATGAGTATTATCTCTGAACTCCTTCTTCACCTCCCAATTCCAGTCTGAGTTCCAATTCAAATCAGGGTCTGAGGACCTTGCCCCCTCCTTGATTACAACATCTCCAAAGAAGTCATGAAGCTCGATTGGAGTCATGGGGAAAGAGAGGGTAGGGAGAAGTGCTGCCAACCCTCCGAGTCCTCCCGCATCATAAGTCACAGCTTTGAGATTGGTAGTCACTGAATCTACATCGCTGAAGGAAATCGATGTGTGTGTCCTCTTCACTTCGGTCTTCTCCAACTCCACCCAACTAGTCGAGTCGATCAACAGGTCGTTTCCTGACGATACCCATCGTATGTTTCCACAGTCAGTTTGTGCGTCATCTCTCCAAGTCCTGCCCTCGAAGTCAACGTCAAGATCCAGGCTAATACTCTTCTCAGCTGAAAGGAAGCCTGTCCTCCCTAGGCTATCGGTAGTGCTTACCGCACCCGAATCAGGCCCATCTGAAACCAGAACCGTGCCCGTGCCATCCATTTCCATTGAGAATTCTCCGCAGGCCGGATCCAAGATGCCGCCACTGTAGTCTCTAACTAGACTGAGCATCTCCTCACCATTGATACTGAGGCTAGAGTCGATGACTTGGAAGTCCATGCTCTCTCCGAATCTCAGCTTTGAGACAGTGAATCCGGAGCTCCTCTGTAGGAAAATCGTAGCAACAGCACCGACGAGGATTGTCACAAGTAGAATAGCGACCACAGCCTTCCATCTGTCTTCCAACGAGGAAATCGATGGCATTGAAATGACCAAAGATGGTTGATCATCCTCACCAAGGATCATGGGTTCTAGAGCTTTCGGAGATTCCTCTGGTTCGAGAGTGATGACCTCGGCCTCTACAATCTCGGCATCTACAATCTCTCCAATCCTCGAAATTACCTCGTCCACCTTCTCGCGTGTATCGCGGGGTTCGTCGTCAATGACAAGTGCGTCGTCCTCTTCCCACGATCCCTCTTCGGGGGTCTCGGTGGAATCCTCGACAATCCCGGCATCTTCTAGGATCCTATCAACCAGTACAGATTTCTTACCCGACACGAAAAGTCCACGACCCTTGCAAATCTCCCTGAGCTTCGCTACTGTGTTTGAGGTGAGTGACTCTCTGTCAATTGAATCGTCTTCGGGCATGCTCTGTGACTCAGTCCGACCCTGAGGCTTTCAATCTCTCCGACTACGTGGGCCTCCGGGGGCATACTCCTCGTGTTGTCTTGAATTCCCGAGGGAAAGGGTTGAAGACAGCCTCTTCAGCGGCGCAGACCATGGAGCCTAGGCTAGTCCTCCTTTCGAGGGGTCCCGAACTGTATAGCACAAGGAGGCTTGCAACAGAGGCGGAGAAGCTAGGCTGGATGGTCGACATTATCGACCCGCTGGCACTAACTATAGTAGTCGACGGGGATGGGGGCAAAATTTTCCACAAGGGTTGGCCTGTGGAGTGCGAGGCTGTGCTCCCAAGAATTGGATACTCCATCACTAGGAGGGGGGTGGCTATAGTACGGCAATTCGAGCAGTCCGGAGTCATCGTACTCAACTCCAGCCGGGGAATCCTGAGGAGCAGGGACAAGCTTGTGGCCTGCCAATTGATGGCAGGAGCTCGTGTACCGGTTCCCATTACTGCTCACGTAGGGGCTTGGGAGGACGCAGACCGAGCAGTGAGAAGGGTCGGAGGCCCTCCTTGCGTGGTCAAGTCCACTGAGGGAACTCATGGCTCTGGAGTCTTCTTGGCTAACTCGTCACAGCAGGCAAGGCAACTCGTCTTACAAATGCTTGAGAGGGGGATGAGGCCCTTGGTGCAGGAATACATCAAAGAGTCCCATGGTAGTGACATTCGCGCCTTTGTCGTTGGAGGGAAGGTTGTTGCTTCTATGCTTAGGAAGGCCCATGGGAACGAGTTCCGTTCCAACTTCCACCTCGGAGGTTCGGTCAGCAATGTAGAATTGACTGATGATCAAAGGAATATTGCAATCCGCTCCACTCAAACATTGGAACTTGAGTTGGCTGGTGTCGACATGCTGGAATCTGATCGAGGGCCTCTGGTCCTGGAAGTGAACTCGAGTCCTGGACTAGAAGGGATCGAGGGGGCAACCAGAATCAATGTAGCAGAGAAGGTTGCACAACGACTAAACGACCTGTATGAGAGAGATTCCGTAGATTCGGAAAAGATTGAAGGAGTCCCTGATTACAACGAAAACGGGTTTGAACACGCCTTCTGAGCATCTCGGCTAAGAATGGCTTGCCTGCTAATCCGCTTCAAGCGCTAAAGGGACAGAGAAGCATTCAAGTTCCGATACGCCTCGTTGCCTTCGTCCTACGGGACAGGGATGCACACGCCGCTTACGGCGGGAGGCGAGAAGGGTTGACTGAAGAAGGGAACCGAAACGAGATTGACAACCCCATTGGCGGAAGATTTGGTCGGAGATTCGATTCAGACGAGATTGGCCTTAGTGACTCCCTTCCATCAAGACTGAACAGACTAGCAGACCTGCGTTGGCACGATTGCTGGATGCAGCAATTGCGCTCTGAGAAGAAGAGTTTTCACACCATCAGAGCCTACGATGTTGCAGTGAGATCTTTCTCCATCACTCCTCTTCCCGGGGAAGATGTGTTGGATTGGGAGGCGGCGTCCGTAATCCCAGTGAGATTATTCCACCCTTTCGTAGATCCCAACAATGGGAGGATGGATGCGTGGATGAACGGTCTAGGCGAACTGAAGCCCTCTACCATCAATGCGAAAATTGCAGCTCTTACCCATCTGCTGAAATGGCTAGGGCACACCGTACCAGATTGGATCCAGCGTCCATCGAGAAGTCGTTCCCTTCCAAAGACTCTGGGCAGGAGAGAGTTGGCTAGACTCAGACGTGCAGTGAGTGAGTCTGAAGATCCTTTGGCAATGCCAGTCTCTACCCTAATGCTGGACACTGGACTGAGGGTCTCGGAGCTTTGCGCACTCGATATCGATGACATTGACAAGGATGACCTGTCTGCACTGGTGATTGAAGGGAAGGGAGAGAAGGACCGCACTGTCCTGTTCACGCAAAACTCAGTAGAGGTCTTAGAATCATGGGAGCCAATCAGGGAAAGAAGGCTCAGAAATATCGATGATGCCGGACTTAGGGCCATGTTCATCTCAAGTAGGGGAAGGAGGATCAATCCCCGATCAATACAGAAGATGATGGACAGGCTTGCCGATGCTGCGGACATTCCGAAGAGCCGCTTGAGCCCTCATACACTGAGACACACATTCGCTACAGGGCTGTTAGAGAGGGGAGCAGATTTGGTCACCATTCAGAGGCTTCTGGGACATTCCAGCATAGCTACCACCAGAGTTTACTTGGAGATAGGAGACCAGACTCTCAGAGAGATATACCACAGGGCTCAGAGAAGCCCCCACCCTTCAGAAGGCCAAGCAAAGGATGGTGGGCAGCAAGTCACTCCTGAATTGGGAGAGCATCAGTAGAGAGCGCGGTACCGAACGCTAGTCTGAGAAGTTCACATTCCAACCGTACTCGTCCAAGTGGAACCAGTTGACGATGAACTCATCACCCTTGTAGTCGAACCACGCACGAGTTGGCACTACACTGGTATAGCGCTCATGCTGAACTCGTTTTATCGTATCAGATATCTCCGAGTCGAGATATCGGAAGCCCTCCCATAGCCTGCCCTTCTTAATGAGGAACTTCTCTTGAGGTGGTTGCTCTTTGAAGTGCATCCCCCTCCATAGGAAATATGGCCAGCCATCGGGGTCCTCCAGATCTGATATCTTTCCGAAAGAGCCTCTCTTTGATGGCCTGCTATCGACCAGGTGGCTGACAATAGGTAGTTCCGAACCATCCCTTCCCAGCCTTAGGATAATGTATGCGCATGTGTGATAGGGTGCACGTGGGAAGCCATCCTTCGGCAGCATCAGAGACCGAACAGCACTGAAGTCTACCTCTTGGAAGTCAGCTGTTAGTCGTACGTATTCTCGCATTCCACCCTTCCCGCCATGGTGGAGCACCTCAATTTCCCCAAACTGCCTCATCCAATCCTCGTCTGCCTTGATCTCCAACCTAGCCTTGTCGAGTGGCCAATCCCAGAACGTCATTGACCTCTCCAGTTGAACCGTCGAGCTTACTTCAGAGAGGTTTGAGCTTACGCTGCCATCGAAAGAGGGTTTGAGCCCTGAGTGAATTCGAGCGATGATGGGAGTTCCAGCGTTTCGCACCTCAATCTCTGCTTCCAATTGCAGAGGGGACTTGAGTCTCTCACTATCAAATCCGAATACTATAGAGAACTTGTTTGGCTTGGAGAACAACTCCTCACTGGTTATCCTCAAAGCATCGTACCTCTGGCCTCTCCTCTTGGAGACGATTTCTACGTTGATCAGGGGTGTTTCTTTCTCATCCAGACCCATCACCTGTGCGGTACAGGTCATATCGGGGAACCTCCCTGAGAGGAAAATCGGCTCAAAGAAGAAATCGGCCACATATGAATCGATCTCAATTGAGTTCTCCCCGACATCAACTACGCATTTTATTCGACCGAGATTCTTACCCGAATCATCGGGCACTGATGATTTATCCATCGGCCTGGGGTGGGGCTGCGAGCCTTGAATCTCACCTTCTGGCGGGATTCTTCTTGTTGGTCCTCTTTGCTACCGAGTCTGGCCCCCTCCACTCTCTGTTGGCCCCCTCCTGATACCCGGGATGGCCTTCGATTGGACAATGCTTCCCGGACCTGCACCTGCTGCAGTTGTCAGAGGGAGGCCTCTCGACAACCTTCTGCAGCTTCCCGTACTTCCTGCGTGGCATGCTTTGTTCTAGAATGGGAGGAACTTAGCGATTGCTATACACGCAACGTTGAACCATTCGTGCTATTTCTGACTTTCATGCACGAGGAGGAGGGGGGCGTAGCCGAGCCAATCGGAGTAGACCCGCAGCTTTCGGTCCTATACGCACAGGTGGCTAGTTCAGATCCCAGGATGGCCTTCGACGAAGGGGGGGTGATGCATCAGTTCGGTACCAAAGGATCGTTCGGCAAGGTGTATCTTGGTGACGTGGCCAGAGCCGCATTGCGATCACTGGGGACACATGATCCGCCAATATTCATCCGGATGCCGAGAGTTGATGAACAGAACTGGGAGCTAGCCTGCGAAACCGATGAGATCAAGATGAGGATTTCCAGCAGCCACTACTGGGGATTCGGCCTTTTCGCTAAGTGCTTCCTGAACAAGATAGTCATGGAGGGTTCGCTCCCCACTAGGGCGAGATGCGCTATGGATATCGTTTCCTCCCTAGGCAGAAATCCGTGGGAACCGTTTCGAGTAAAGACGTTCGAGAGGGCCACTTCAGGCTTGATGGCAGTGCACACCTCCAGCTGGGACGGTTTAATCTCACTTGCAAGGGAGAGCATGAGCGACGATATCACCAGACTACAGGACTCGGTTCACGGAATGAGAGGGGTGGATGAGGCGGGAGATGTCCTCCTCGACTCCGCCGACGAGGCTCTGGACCGGGCAAGAGAGGCTCTGGCCGACAAAAACACACCTGCCGTTGACAGGGCACTGAGCAGGGCTTCTAGCGCAATCGTCAGAGCTGACCCAAATTCTGATTTTGGAAGCATGGAGAGGGAGCTTCTGGGAGACTAGAAGCCCAGAGTATCCCACATCCACTTCCAGACGTTGTTTTCGGGACTGGGCTCGTTCGCCAGAAAAACGACAATGCTGAAAACTACGCAGACGAAGTAGATTGTTCCCTTGGAGATCTGAATAGCGTCCTCAGACTCCTCGTCGAAGTACCTAATCAGACCTGCGGCCTGTTGAATGCCACTGCCCTTCTTCTCCTTAGCCATCTGAGCACCGCACCTGCAATCCCTATTTCAAGTCCACGAGGGTTGAAATCTACGGTTCTAGAGTCTCTATGAGGACACAACCGCCATCCAACTCCACGATCATGGAGGCTGCCCCCATGGCCGTTTCAAGACCCTCTGTCATCAGAATTTCTCTCCTCATTCCGGCATCAGACTGGAAAACCAAGCGATGGCTCAATTTGTCCAGGACATCCCGATCCACGACTTGCCAAGTCCACTCATTCTGGTCGACCGTCATCAGGGCCTCTATTGGCTTCAGTGGCCCTCTTGCCTTGCCGAAATCCCGAGCCCTCTTTACCAGGTCACCCAGCTTCACCTTGGTGCCTATTTCATCTGTTATTGTTGGTTCTGAGGACTCGTTTGAGATCCTCCTTCTATATCCGAATTGTGTCATGTGCATCCCTTGCGGCAAATGCCGCAATACTCGAGCGAGTCGAGCGAGGTTTAACCGTTGTTGGTACTGAATGACTGTAGGAACGCAATATTCAGGTTGGTTTGAGATTCCAAGACTCGAACGTGCACTTGATGGAGGAGAATTCGAACGCATGGTCGTGGAGAGCAGGGAGAGCAGGGAGAGGAGTTGGAGGGAAGAGGCAGAAGGCAGCGTCCTTCTGAAGGCCGTTTCTCACTGGAGAGCTGATTCCGAGTCCTGGTTTGCAGGTTCGTATGACAGACTGCCTGAGACTGTGAGAGTCAATCCACTAAATCCCGAGAAAGCATGGGTGGAGTCTTGGCTGGAAGAAATTGGGGCAATGAGGATTCCATGGTTCTCCGGTCCTGGTAGCGCATGGGAGATGCCATTCGAGAGGGGTGCAGCAGTCGGCAAAGTCAAAGAAATCATGACTGCCCTTCATGACACGGGGAGGATTACTCGGCAAGAGGCGGTTTCGATGCTACCAGTTCTGGGGCTTAATCCGACCCCAGGAGAGTGCATCCTGGATCTTTGTGCCTCTCCTGGTTCCAAAACGACCCAGATCTGCGAGCATCTGGGAGACGCTGGTGCGGTAATTGCGAATGAGGTGATCAGCGGCAGGGTGAACACCCTCGTTACGAATGTTCAGCGTCATGCATCCAGGGCCGCGGTTGTGGTGCAACACGATGGAAGGCACATTCCAAAAGTCCCGGGAGAGGGTTTCGAAGGAGTTCTGGTAGACGTCCCATGCACCGGCTCAGGCACTACCAGGAAGAACCCCGATGTCTGGGGGAAGTGGCGGCCTTCCTCTGGTCGTTCCCTTCATTCGCTCCAATATGATATTCTCAGACGCGCTATCGCAGTTACCAAGAACGGTGGTAGGATTGTCTACTCCACATGCTCACTAGACCCTGTGGAGAACGAAGCTGTGGTGGCTAGAGCACTGGCCGATGGAAAGGTGAGTGCAATTCCCGCCAGAGAACTTCTGCCGGGAGTTCCCTCGGAGAGCGGGGTGAGGGACTGGCCATGCCTAGATGATGCAGGTGAATTGGCCGAATGGAACCCCCTCGATGAGAATCTGATGCCTCCGGAAGATGATGGTATTGCGTCCCAGTTGGAGAGCTGCCTCCGAGTATGGAACGACGCTATCGGAGGAGGTGGTTTCTTCCTAGCCGTTCTGGAGAAGCTCCCCGAGTCAAGAGGGGTTGGCGGACCTGACCGAGTCCCGATTCCATCCCCAAAACCGTATGTTGATCCAGATTCATTTCCGCGTCCGATTAATCAGGAGTGGATAGATGACCTCGAGAAGGAATGGGGCGCGGTTCCCAGCAGCATGTGGTCTAGGGGGAAGAGTTTGCTCTGGTCCACCGACGAAGTGAGGAGGATCTGGGACTCTGACAGAACCCGCAAGAGCGGGAGGGAGTTGGTTCCTGGAGAAAGGTGGCGACCTCTGAAAGTGATTCACCTGGGACTCATAGCAGCTAGGCTCAGGAAGGGCAAGTTGGATAGGCTTGTTTCCAGAGCTTCGCACAGGCTACGTGACGAGATCTCTGGACCATTCGTGGAGGTCGAGGAGAGTGTGATCGATGAAATCCTCAGAGGAGGGGAGCCGCGTCGGGAGTCGATTGAGGTATTTGATGACGAAAAGCGCGGGAGTCGAATTCTTGTGGGACGCGATGGATACTGCCTCGCTGTGTGGGTCGGCAGCAGAATCACCCCCATGGTAAGCGAGTCGGAGAAGACGGTTATGAGGGCAGTTAGAGGCTTGTCAATCGACTCGTGGGAAGAAGAATGAGCGAGGTAAATCTGCTCAATCGAGCATGAATAGAAGCATTTGGCTAGCATATGTTCATGAGCCGCGCAAGCAGAACGTGGTGCCCCGGTGACAGTATGGACGACGTAGACAGGAGGATACTCAGAGTTCTGGAGGCTGATGCTAGGACCTCGCTCAGGAAGATTGCTGAGGAGGTCGGGGTTGCGCTAGGAACGGTCAGTAATCGAGTCAGGAGGATGGAGAGCCTTGGAGTCATAAGGGGTTACACAGTTCTGCTCGACCCAGACAAGGCAGGATGGGGATTGAGCGTGGTCGTCGGACTTAGGATAGAGACGGGGAGACTGATGGAGATCCAGGAGAAGATAGCCAAGGACAACAGGGTCTACGGAGTTTACGACGTCACTGGAGAATACGACTCAATGGTTCTCGCTAGGGCCAGAGACAGGGGTGACTTGGACGACCTCACAAAGAGCGTGATGAGTATGTCGGGAATTGAGCGATCTTTCACCCACTTGGTTCTGAACTCGGTCAAGGAGATGCCCCCTTCGATTCCGGAATGATGCCTCATCCGACCTCTGACACCAGACGCTGCACCAATGGCTCTAGCGATGGCACGTGTGGCAGGAGCGACTCTACGGTTCTGCCCTCTGGTTTCATTGATCTCAAGAGTGTTTTCCTGAGGTCCTCGTCAACGGGAGAGTCCATTGCCATGAGGCGATTCCGGAGGGAGGTTTGGATTCTTCCGCCGGTCCGATCCCAGTCCATTAGCAGAATCACGGAAGGGGCCCCGTCGGATGTTTGACCCAGACAGTACTCAGAGTGTAAGTAGGCGACTAGCCTGGATCGATCCCATCCCCTGTTGACCTTTTCAATCGGACCGGTGAATCCCAAGACTCGAAGGGTCTGCTCGTCCTTATTGCCCTCCACTACGATAGGGATTCCAGATCCCCCTTGATCCGCTGGCCTGTTTCTGATGATCGCTTGTGCGATCGCTCTCGATGCCTTCTCGAACCTCACAACTTTGTCTGCGGGACCATCGACCCTATCTCTCTTTGATTCCCAATCGGGTAGTCGAATTCCATTGGACATCTCAGAACCTCAACTAGCCCATTGGAGAGTTTTTCTTCATTCTTCTCTTCAATAATTATTCCTGAATGTTGGGGCTTCTTACAGAAGACTTATCCGTGACCCTTATGAATTGAATTTCCCCCGATTGAGTTAGAGATAGCCATGTCAGTGATGACTCCACTCTTTGAAGGACTCTGGGATCATTACATTTTGTGGTCAGTCATCGTAAGTGCGATAGCGTTCGGATGGCTATACCACCACTCATTCTGGTTCACATCAAAGGACGGGGAGAAGATACCCAATGTGGATGAGATCGAGATTGGAGTTTTTCCCAAGCACAATGACGATATGCGACTCGAGGTCGCTTGGACGATTCTGCCGTTCCTGTTGATTATATGGCTAACCTACTACTCATGGGAGCCATTGGATGCAATGTGGACGTCAGAGGATGGAGGGGTCCACGGTTACGAGTGTGAAGAAGGGCAAGTCTCGAACAATGTTATGGATTCGGACGGAATAATAACATCCGATTGCTACCACGTGATAGAGATCACAGGGCAGCAATGGTTCTGGAGTTTCGACTGTCTTGAGTTGGACGGCAGCCTCTGCGGCTCGAGTACGGAGACCATGGAGGTGTACGGCAGCGTCCCGGTCCTGCACCTGATGAAAGGGGAGACGTACCTAGCAGTGATGGAGTCGATTGACGTAACCCACGCGCCGTGGTTCCAGCACCTAGGCACCAAAGAAGATGTCTTGCCCGGGCAGCAGACCACCCTGTGGCTCCCAATATCCGAGTCGATGACCGAGGAGTCGATGGTCCTCTGTGCAGAGTATTGTGGGGATGCCCACTCGATAATGGCAGCAAAGCTGATGGCGCACAACTGAGGTGAGGAAATTTGGTAGGTAAGAGATCGAAGGGGGCAATCGTTGCTCTAGTGGTAATAGCAGCAATGCTAGCATTACCATCCGCTCAGTCCTTCCCAACTGGAATCTCTGGTGTTCAGCAGTCGGGTTGCAACTGCCATGGAGCCGTGCCGTCCGATTCTGTAGTGGCCTCGATAGATGGGCTTCCGGAGAGCTACAACTACTCAGAGGCATACGAACTAACAATCTCCTTCCAAGGTGGCCCTAGTCAGGAGGGGAATGTGAACCAGGGTGGCTTCCACCTCTGGGCGAGCGAGGGTACGCTCTCGGTGAGCGATGCCACTGCACAGTTGTACAACCAGAACGAGGCCGGACACACGGGTGCAGGGAACGACCAGTTGTCTTGGACGGTTACCTGGACTGCACCTGCCACGGACAAGAACGTCGACTTCGTCCTCCACGTCAACTCGGTTAACGGAAATGCGGACGGTGTAGGAGGGGGAACCTCTGGAGACATGTGGAGCAAAGTCGCCATTTCCGTAGGTGGTCCGGTGGAGGTCTTGGAGGCAACCGACCCATTTGTCGTACTGGGAGTCCTGATTATCGTCTCTGCCTCACTGCTTGCCATCACGCTGGCATATGTCTTCTACAGGAAGGATCCCGATGCCTTCGACTGGGACAACTTCGCACCATGGTTGGCTGGCTGGATGACTAGCACCGATCACAAGAAGATAGGCACCCTATACTTCGTCGCCGGCCTGTTCTTCCTCGGAGTGGGTGGTATAATGGCCATGATAATCCGAATCCAACTTTCTGTTCCCGGGAATGACTTCCTCACGCAGGAGCAGTATAACCAGTTCTTCACGCTCCATGGAACGACGATGATATTCCTGGCCGCGATGCCGATGATCAACGGCTTCGCGAACTGGATGGTCCCCCTGCAGCTGGGAGCAGAGGACTTGGCACTCCCCAGAATCAACGCGATGTCCTTCTGGTTACAGCCATTCGCGGCCCTGCTGATCTTCACCGGAATCTTCTCGGGTCACGGGGCGGACACGGGGTGGACTGGTTATGCTCCCTACGTGGTCAGCGAGGGGGCTCATTATGGGACGACCATGTGGGCAGCCGGGCAGATCATGCTCGTGGCATCCTCAACGCTCACTGGGATAAACTTCCTAACCACCATGGCCGTGATGAGGGCCCCGGGTATGGGCTGGATGCAGATGCCACTCTTCAGCTGGTCGATTCTGGTGGCCAACGTGATGCTTTTCCTTTCAATCCCTGCTTTCGGAGTGGGGCTGATACAAGTGTACCTGGATAGGGTTGTGGGAACTGCATTCTACGACATAGCGGCTGGGGGAGACCCATTGCTCTGGAGTCACCTGTTCTGGTACTTCGGCCACCCAGAGGTCTACGTGGTCGTGGTACCTTCGTTCGGCATCATCTCAGAGGTGATTGCAACCAGTTCCAGGAGATCGATTTTCGGATACAGGTCGATGGTGTATGCAATGGCTGGCATTGGAATAGTTGCCTTCATCGTATACGGCCACCACATGTTCACCAGTGGAATGAGCCCGACTCTCAGGTTCGTCACTATGCTGACGACCATGTTGGTCGCAGTTCCAACCGGAATCAAGGTATTCAATTGGCTGATGACCATGCACGGTGGCTCTCTTGTATACAGGACTCATACCCTGTGGGCGCTTGGATTTCTCGTCACATTCACCCTTGGAGGAATATCCGGGATGTTCTTCCCCTCGATTGCAATGGACACACACCTACATGAGTCCTACTTCGTCGTAGCTCACTTCCACTACGTACTGGTTGGAGGAACTGTCTTCGGATTCTTCGCAGGGATATACTACTGGTGGCCTAAGGCCACTGGAAAGATGCTCAGCGAGAAGCTCGGAGTCCTTCACTTCCTAACGGCTTTCGTCTCCTACAACGCCCTCTTCTGGCCGATGCACAGGTTGGGAGTCTGGGGAATGACACGCAGACACCACACCTATTTCGTGACAACCGAGGAAGCTCTCGGCTCCCTGCCGATGGAGGCAGCTGGCTGGAACATGTTCATCACAGTCTCCGCTTTCCTATTCTTCTTCTCCAACTTCATCCTAGTGTTCAACATAATAGTGTCCTCGATCAGAGGGGAAGATGCGCCAGACGACCCGTGGGGAGGGTGGTCCTTTGAGTGGATGACCAGTTCGCCACCACCTGCTCACACACTATACAAGCTCAATGACGGAAGCTGGGGCATCCCCACTCTGAAGGATGCTAACGAGCACATCGCGAACGAGCCTGGTTGGTTATCCAGTTGGTTCCAGCGGTTGTTGGTCACCGATGAAGACACAGAGGAGGAGTCGCATTGAGCTATGACGATCCCCATCATCCCAGTCCATGGGGCCCGCACGACTGGAAGCATGGCTCCCCACACAACTCCTGGGCACCGTTCATCCTAAGCATGGGGGTGGCCATATTCCTCTTCACCCTAGCCGGTGCTTTCAAGTGGGGAGAATTCCAAGGCTGGGGCAAAGTTCCACTGATTTTCGTTGGTCTTGGAGTGGTTGGATTCGGCCTATTGATCTGGTGGAGGCAGGACATAAGCTTCGGTGTAAACGGAGAGGTATTCGAGCCCAAAGCCGCTGGAGCACCTTTCCAGAACATAGACATCAGGAAGGTAGCAATGTGGGTGTTCCTGATGTCCGAAATGATGGTGTTCACATCGCTTTTCAGCACATACATGAGGTACAGGTTTGGAATCGCTTCCTGCCAGACTGTCTTCGAATCCGGAGAATGGGTAGAGGGGGCGGCAGTCATCTGCTTCGAGCCAGCTAGCCACCTGATTGCCTCGAGTTGGTTCCACATCGCCCCTGGAGCTATCAACACATTCGCGCTCATCATCTCCTCGTTCACGATCGTGCAGGCACTACGCTACGCAAAGATGAGAGACATCGACGAGGATGTTAGGAGGAGGAAGATTACCCGCTACCTAGGAACAACCTGGTTCCTCGCAATCTTGTTCCTAACCATGAAGATGATCGAGTGGTTCCTCGGCTTCCCCCTTCCCGAGTTCTTGCATGAGTTCAACCACGGTGACTCCACCATCAATTCCCTCTATACTGAGGGTTACCTGATCAACGCGGACCACTACCAGCACCACGAATATGACACCCACTATCTGGAATCCAATGGTCATGGCTTGGACCACGATTCCGATCTCTATGCGATGATGGAGGCTGGAACGCACCCAGGCGGGCACATGATGGCCAACATACAAGTCAGCGCTACAACGTTCTACGTCACGACTGGGACCCACGGTGCTCACGTGTTCGGTGGCATTATCGGTCTGAGTTACATGACTCTGAAGGCAGCTAGGGGAGGATACACCCCGGACAACGCGGTCTCCATAGAGTACTTCGGACTGTACTGGCACTTCGTGGACCTAGTATGGGTCCTGGTCTTCCCGTTCTTCTATCTATACTGAGGTGAAATGAAATGGCGCACTACAAAATAATGGGGCAGGACCCCTACTGGATGAACTTCTACGGACTGATGATACTGACCCTGATGGAGATCCTTGCAGTTGGCACTGACCTCGGACCAGCGGCAAACTCGCTTGGGACTGAGGAGAAGGTGTTAACCCTCTGGATCCTCACAATCATCGCAATCCCGAAGTTCATCATGATCGCGGCGATATTCATGCACCTATACGGTGACGAGGACTCAGGGATACTGACCATGACCGCCCTCTTCCCGGCATTCTTCATCCTAATCATGGTCCTGTTCGTGGGACTCACTCACCCGAACGCGGCATCCGGCCTGCCAGACTGGTGCAGGCCAGGGAACTACGGACTCTGAGGCTGCAAGGTTCATCCGTAGCAGTCCCCACGCATACTCGCTGCAGACGTCGCATAGCCTGGTATTGCGCCGGATTTGAAATCCGGTGTCCTAGTGACTCGGGAGTTCAAATCTCTCCGTCTGCGCCAAAACAAGAGTCATAAAGTATAGAAAATTAACTCGATAAAACCTGGAACCTCAGTAATGTGACACTGGCACACCCATCACTCATTCGGGATAGAGTTGGCTCCACGGACCGTCAACTGGTCATCGTAGTACTGCATGGAGACGGGTGTGGTGATGACTGCCTCCCCATCGACGTTGACGAACAGTGGCTCGCCCTCCGAGACATCGAGCTCGTACCTCTTGGCGGATTCCATCGTCACTCCCCACTTTCCGAGGTGCTTTCCCTTCTCCAATGGTCCCATCAGCATCAGCATCCTGATCTTCGATAGCCCCCATGCCATCACCAAGGACCCGTGCCCCTGGGTGGGCTTGGCCCCGGGTGCAACCCTGTACCCACCACCAAATGTCTGGCATTGACTAAAGCAGAAGAGACCCGAAAGATCGACGTCGATTTGCTCGCCCCCGTCAATCGAGTACTTGCCTCTCTGCTTCTTCCAGAAGAGTACCGCCTTGATCGCTAGGGCAGTGTACTTCGCCTGCCCGCGGATCCACTTGAACTGGCCCTCGTCCTTCAGGCGATTGACCACTGAGGTGACGCCAGCATCGCACTCGAGGAAACTCCAGCGAACTAGGTTGCCTGCCCCTTCTGGCTCGTCGTTGCATGGGAAGTGACTCGGAGCGGCCTTGGTCGGGTGCTCAGGCGCTGGTAGTCCCTCTACCCTGACTGACCCGACCCTTCGATCCTTTCCTTTGGACAGGATGTCGATAGCCCCTTGCATATCCTTGAACTTGTTACCCTTTGGAGTTGGGATCCCATGAGCCCTTGCGTAGTCGTTCCCACTGCCTATCGGGAGTATGCCGAGGACCTTCTGCGAGCCCCTAAGGCCCGATGCCACCTCGTGCACCGTGCCATCCCCACCGATCGCGACGACAAGTTCGTGATCTTCGTCGACTAGGCTCTGAGCGATGTCCATGGCATGACCCGGACCCTCGGTGTGACGGAGGTCGATGTCGAAGCCCGCTTCCTTCAGAGCTGGCTCGAACTTGTCCCACTGACTCACAGACAGGCCGTCGCGGGCGTTGGGGTTGAGTATGCAGGCTATGCGAGGCACGCACCTCGAGAGCGACCTTTCGACTTCAATCCTGCCGAAGCGAGGAATCATGAGTAGACGCTGTGACGGAAGTCTGACATGACTGAGGAGTCTCACATGCGAAGGGCGATTGAGCTGGCCGAGAGGGGTCGGCATCGAGTGATGCCCAACCCACTTGTCGGATGCGTTCTAGTCAAGGATGGAGAGGTGTTGGCAGAGGGTTGGCATGACCACATTGGGGGGCTGCATGCAGAGCAGATGGCGATTGCTGATGCCGAGTCCAAGGGAGTCCCAACTCAAGGGACGACCGCTTACGTGACCCTGGAGCCATGCAATCACTTCGGCAGGACGCCCCCATGCACCGAATCCCTGCTGTGGGCAGGGGTTGAGAGGGTCGTGATCGGGGCATTGGACCCCAATCCGACCGTTAGAGGCGATGGGTCAGATACCCTACGAGGAAGTGGAATGGAAGTGACGACAGGCGTCCTAGGGGATGAATGCGAGAGTCAGATGGAGGAATTCATGCACTGGTGCAGAGAACGCAGGCCCCTGGTGACGCTGAAGGCCTCCACAGATTCGATTGGTAGAATTGACGGGGATCCCTCGGAGCCCGCAGCGCGCTTCAGCTCAGAATTATCACTGGAACTGGCACAGAAGATCAGAGCGGATTCGATGGCGATCCTAGTGGGTGTTGAAACCGTTATCAGGGACAATCCGTCACTGACTGTGAGAGGGCCCGATATAGGCCCTAGGGACAAGCCTACACGGGTGGTCATCGACCCAAACGGTCGCATCCCGGATGACTGCGCGCTTATGACCGACGGAGAGGCACCGACGCTAGTCATCCAATCCTCCAAATACGACTCGTCGAAGGACCGTTCTCACGTGGAGAGAGTCGTCATCCCGGAGCAGGAGATCCCAGTCTCGAGAATCCTGGATATGCTGGGTGACCGAGACATACAATCACTCCTCGTAGAGGGCGGTGCGGACACATGGAAGAGGTTTTTGTCGGCTGGGATGGTGAACAAGGCCAGGATATGCGTCTCCCCCACTGTGCTCGAGGGAGGAGTCGTGACCTTCGACAGGAGCATGCTTGAGGATGGGATGATTTTGACCTCGGTTTCCAATGCCTCGGGAGATTCCATCGAATGGTGGGAAATAGCTCGCTGATTGCTG
>PSPW01000002.1:223894-224593 GCA_004195615.1 Methanobacteriota archaeon
CTGGGACCGATTGTCTCAGCAAGTGAAGGTCACTTGGAAATGAACTCCACCCTGTACGTTGACGGTGCAGAGTACGAAATGGTTGGAATCCCCTTCTGGGGTGACATACTAGACTGCAACGAGGTGCCCGATCCCGATGGTAACGTCGAGGGTTACGAGTGCAGTGTAGACATGGATGGGGACGACATGGAGGACGACTATTGGTTCTTCGTCGACTGCGACGACTCCACAGGAATCTGGGAATGCGTCTGGACTTACGTCGTCCCAATGTACGACGAGGGCAACCACTCCCTGACGGTCGATGTCTTCGACCTCGAGACAGAGGTTGATGTCAATCTCCACGTCAACATCTGGACCTACGATGACATGGGTGGTAACAACGGCTACTGGTACTTCGATGGGACGATGAACACCACCACAGCGGGAGAGATAAGCTTCTCTGACGCCTACGTAATCACCGACAACTCGACATGCCATGGACAAATCTCGATTTACGGAGACTACGATGAGTCTGCTCCATCTCCTCTAAACGGGACCTCGATAGGCAGCATGGAGTGGATGTTCCATGGACCCTGCGAGTACGACGGGCACCTAGAGCTGGAATACGACGGCATGCTCTGGGAGCAAGTGGGGATTACGCAAAGTGAAGGCATCGATGACTGCGAAGATTTCGAAGGCGAATGGTACTGCGGAATGGAC
>PSPW01000048.1 GCA_004195615.1 Methanobacteriota archaeon
ACGAAACAATAGTGAAGTTAGAGAAGATAAAAGCACACCTTACCACATCTAATAACCAACTTAGACTCGCGAATGACAAAACCCAGGATCTTTCAATAAAGAAATTGACCAGGAAAAATCCTACTATGAAGGCTAAGTTTGACGAACTAAATACTGATGATTGATTGGGCCGAGTCATAGGCTACGCTTTCTACTGCCAATCGCATGGGTACCCCATCCGATTACCCGTGGTCGGAACGGCCCCCCATACGATTGAGACATGCCCGAGCCGAGACTCTTAGAGATAAGCTCACTATGATTTCTCATTCTTGTCTGCTGCTGACTGGGCCCTGGCCTTGAAGTCCTGATTCCTACCTGTTTTGTCGGCGTGACTCTGGATACGCCCCGCCGCCTCTTGAGTCATCCACTCCTTCCAATCTACACTCGGCACAGAACCAGTCTTCCCAGATGCTCCTTTGACGCCCGAACGACTCCCTCCTCTTCCAGAACGAGACTCCCAGTATGTTGGATCCTTGGGATTCAGTTGACGGGACCGGTTGTCCTTGGGTGCCTTCTCAGCGCGACCTCTGCCGGTTCGGCTACCTTTTCCGTGCCCTCGTCCACCCAATCCTCCTCCGTCTCCTCGTGACATCAACTCCGCCCTCCTTAGTTCGTCGCCCTCGATTCCCAAGAAGCCTTCATATTAGGTACACTCAGAGTTATTAGTTTGAACTTATCATTGTCGTGTGAGAGATTTTTCGCAGGATTCGCCCCAGGATAATTGACCTCGTACAAACCGTCTTTGGCACCCTCCATCACTAGGGCATATGCCACTTCTGAATCAGGTATTTTGTAAGTCTTTTTCATGTTCTCTTTCATCTTGAACCAGTCATCAGATAGTTGCTGAACCCTCCCAATTCGCTCGATTAGAGCCTCCATAACTTGCCCGATAGGAATCCCATCGCTACCGCACTGCTCTATCGCAGAAGCCACTGCAGTGTGCCACCTTCCACGTTGCCAGAAGTCTCTGCACGTGGGAGTTAGGAGTTCCATCTCACCACACATCACCCTTGCTATTCTTGGATTGTCTATCAGTATCCCGAGTTCACGCGCATCCGAGTCCCAGCCCTCGTCGTCAGAGAATGAGAGTAGATTGTCGCTGGTCAAGAGTAACCTCTCGTCATCCACAGAGATGAATTTGCAGTGTGTGAGCATCGGATCGAGACTCTTTTGAGGAAGGAACTGGGATCTTAGCCCCCCTTTCCCTCTCCTGTCATCATACTTCCATACCTCATTTCTGAGCAATTTAATTCTAGCACGAGCATCCTTGATTTCTTCATCTGTTTTCTTGACATAATCTGGATCTTGCCGGCCCCAGAATACCTGTACAGCGAACTTAGAGGCACGGTTCTCGGCGTCGGCGGGTCTGCTGGATATCTCACGTATTGTTGAAAGGTCAAGTCCACGTTTTCTGACCGCGTCTGAGCCAATGACTATCCGTTTCCGAGACTGCCGGATTAGGTCAAGCATTGCAGGCCTGTGTTGGTCCGTCTTGACCAAGCTCCACTGAGGACGCTCACACACAGCTAGGAGCATAGAGATGAGTCCAAGCAGTCGATCTAGAGTGTTCTGATTGATATTGCCATCACCCAACTCTTCCATCCCCCCCTTAATCGATTTCACAAGTTTGTCCACTCTTTTTCTAACTCCATTCCTGACTAGGGGGGACGAAGATTGAGGGAGCGTGTCGATCATCGATGAAATGAAATTACTACTTTCTTCAGACAACCACTCCTCTTCTATTACGTGATTTATTATTTCAGAGGCTACACCCCTGTCCTCAATAACAAGTCCCGATTCCAGAACCCAAGAAGTCGGGGCCGCTGAGAGCAAGTTGCATGACCCAATCCAGACCATTCCAGTGTCAGAAATTACGAACTTCGCATGACACGCTCTCTTGGTCGCCTCAATCCGTGCCCGTTTCGGCATCCCTTCTTTGCTCAACTTTTCCCCATATTTCGCCGTGCGTTCGACAAAAGTCGGTTCGTTGATTCTGTCGGGCTCGCCTGAGAGGAGGAGGATTTCACACCCATCTGGCAACGATTCTGAAATTCTCACAGCGGCCTCATCAGCGAACTTTTCGTGAGTGAATGCCGAGAGAAGGACACATTTATTCTTGGCAGAGTTGATGACGCACTGAACCGAATTCCATTGCTCAAACTCGGTTCCAACCACTACTCTGACATTGTCTAGGCGGGCAATATCATCCATTTCTAGGGACGAAATAGCAGAACTCGTCGCATCCAAAGCATCTTCCACCAAGGTCTGTAGATGTTTACCGCTGTAGCTCACATGCCCCTTCTGGACTCTCCTGATAATCTTTCTAGCAACGTCCAACTTTGCTATTGCCTCGAGCTCGGGAGAGGGTGGCCATTCGCGTCTCACCTCGTTCTCCTCGGATACAACTTCGAGCTCCGGTATTACTTTGGCATCCAGAATATGCTGTGCGAGAGGGTTGTCGTCATGGACGTAAGGGACTACTGTGCCACCCTGCCGCTTGTGCCACCTATAGGCCACTGAGGTCTCGGCCTCCTGGACCTCGACCCCCAAAAGGCTTGATCCATCGAGAACATCCTTTCCTCGCATATCTAATGCATACGCAATACTGCCCTTTACAGGGGTCAGGACTGTCCTCACGTTCATACTGCTCGGCTCCTCCTCTCCTTCTCGTCGTGCAACTCTTGGTTCGGGGCTCAGGGACAGGCCTCCCGATTTCGACAATTCGGCTGACTCGTACAGGACTCTCGGATGATGGAACCCACCAGTTAGTAGGTCGCGAACGACCTTTGTTTCTGCCTTACCCCCTCCGCTCTTCTTGAGGAACTCAATCAACTCATTATCCTCAATGGCTTCTGAGATTGCTTCGCTTGGAAGAACTTCTCCGGTATCGGAGACTGACATTAGGCCGGAGGTCACGAGGGCGGCGAGTGTTCGCATGGGCGGTGAGCCGTTGTGCGCCTTCGACCAGCGTTCCAATGAACCCGCTGAAACAATTGATTCGATGACCATGGCCTCCGATTCGGCATTGGGATTGTATGAGGCCGAAACCTCGCAGGTCCAAATCTCGGCTGGCACTTTCACGATTACCCTTTGAGGCAAATCTTCGTTATCGGCGCTCGAAATCATCCCACCTCCAATTCTATTGGCGTAAGCACTGTCCCCTTATCCGCAATCATCTCGATTGCTCTTCCAAGGTGATCCGAATCCTCCCCGAATTCAGAGTCGGATACGTGTTTGAGGCTAGTGAACAAGATCAACCCCTCTCGGGCCCTGCTGAGGGCTACATTCAGACGGTTGGGGTCGCTGACGAAACCCCATCTTCCTCCTGCGGTCTTGTCGTTGTTACGGACCATCGATAGCAGTATGAAGTCCGACTCCTTGCCTTGGAAACCATCAACTGTATGGACTTTCACACCGCTATTCCTACCTAACTTCTTCTTGACGAGATCGACCTGTCCTTGGTATGGTGAAAGTACCACTACTTCGTGACCTCCAGAGGCCATCCGAACTGCAGTCTTCGCTACAATATTGGCTTCATTATGGTTGCAGTAGGAACCGGTCTTGTACCTCTTCTCCCTCCAGCCTCCATCGACCGAGCAGTGTGGACAGTCAATCAGGAGTAGCCTTCCATTCTTGAGATGAGGAGTAGGTAGTTCCGAATCGGCGTAGCAATCCTTCTCGTCTTTCATCCAGATGAATGGGTTTCCGTAGAACACCTCTCCTACGACGTCAGATAGGTCCTCGAACATCCTTCTTTCCTCCTCAAGTTTGGAGGTTAATCTGCCGATGTAACTTATCCCAAGACATAGTAATCATTCAATTTTCCGAACAACTCGAATAGCCACCGGAACGGCTCCAGCCACGGCTTGATGTCATCGACGACGTTCTCGACATCATCCGGTACATATCTCTCACTATCTTGGTCCCATTTTGTGTGAGAGAATCTGACATCACTCAGGAGGTTAACGAGTTCGCGGTGCTTTGATTTCTCTTTCCTCAATTTCTTGGAATTTGTTGAGAAGATTCGAAGCAGATTCCTCCGGATTTCCTTGATTTCGAAAGGCGGCAGTTGCATCTGATCTCCAATCAGTATAGTGTTCCTAGAAATCGCTACGGCGCCTAGTAACTCCGAGGGGTAGGACTTCCCCGCCTCCTCCACAATCGCGTAGTCGAAGGCCTCGCCTCTCGCATCCCTAAGGAGGTTGAGCATCGCATCATCCGCGGTAGTCACGCATACAACAGCAGCCTCTCTCTTCAGGAAGTTTGAGGGCCAGATGGCAGGATGCCCCTTCTGGACCATGGACTCCCGGATTTCCCCTAGTCTGTCCCTATAACCTCTCTTTTTCGAGATTGACTCCGATGCGGTCAATACCTCCTCAGCAAAACTCCTACCTAGGGCGAAAGGATCTAAACGCTCATCCACTAACCCCTTCTCAGAGCGTCTGCCGCTGACAATTCGCGAGACCTCCAAGCCTCGGAACTCATCTGCCCCAAGGGCTTCCTTTACGCTATTAGCGAGGTGATCCAGGGCGAGATGCTCCTTGGCGCAGAGCAGAATCTTTGCGTCAGGATTTTCACGCAGTATGTCCTCAACCAACCTCGTTGCAGTCCATGTCTTCCCGGTTCCAGGCGGGCCTTGCACGAGTTGCAGATTCCCGTAGCAAGATATCCTCCAATTTGGATGGCTCTTCTCCCACTCACGAAACCTCCAACTTGAGACTGAACTGCTTCCTCTCCCAGAAATTGACCCCCATAGTCCGTTCCTCACTGCCTGAGTATGAATAGCTCTGGAGACGATGTCCTGTTTGCGGTTTTGCAGGGTCTTTGTCCCAATGTCGTGGACCCTCATCCACCCCTTCTCAGGAGCTCTCCTCTTCCCTCCCTCATCAATTAATATCAACACATTCGGGTCGTCATCTTTGGTCCTGTTTACTCTAAATATAGCTCCACTGTAATCGAGCGGATTGGGGTTGTTGTTGATACATACTTCGTATGTTGCGTTCGCTATGCACGAGTCCAAGAGCGAGCCCCCATCATTTCTCTTGATATCACCAAACAGAGGGTGGCGCTCATTCACTAGTAACCGATACCCATATTCTCCTTTTTTGGCCCCAGATTCGTTTCTCGACATCAGTTTTACCGCATAGCATCCCCTGAGCAATTGGAACTTCTCCGCCTCCAAGGTCGCCCTCATCCTGACTCCTACTTTGTCCTCTAAATCCCCCTCGCCACTCCATTCACCGAGGCACCCTTTCCAGTACTTGCTCAGTAACTCAAACTCTGACTTCTCTTCCTCCTCCCAAGGCTGGGGCGCACTTCTATACTCAATCCGAAACCGCGGGGCATCCGGGTCTGGACTGTAAGATTCTAAGGACTCTCTAATCCTCATTGGAGGCCCGCTTCGGCCGGGCGCCCTCAACTCAAGGTTGGTCGCACCATCGTCTTCGTAGCAGCAAGCGGGCCAACTCCCCATCTTCTCAGTCACAGATGCGCAAATCCATCCTAGTGCATCCTCCGAAATCAATTTTGTAGACTTGAAATTGATTGGTATTGGAATGGGCGGGAGGGACTCCTCAAGCCATTCCGCAGCCTCAACAATTGAATCTTCTTCATCCCACCATTCATCGAAAATTGAATCATCCACCTCAATATTCAGCTTCTTAATCGCTAATTTCAACAGCCCCCTTATGTCTCCGATTTCACAACCTGAAGCCGACTTGGTGAATCGCTTGTGAATGGAGGTTGGTTTTTTCCTGAACATAGGGACGGCTGGTACGAGAACTATTCTCCATCCACTCGGATCCAGGTCCCCTTGTAACGAGCAATCGAACCGGCCTCCCGGCGGTTCACCCTTCTTATGCAGGAAGTAAAGCTCCTGTATGAAGCGGGCGAGTATCAGTTGGTCGAATCCGTCCACCTTCCCGAATTTCGCATTGCGGGGCGTTTTTTTGTTGGGCACCGATATTTCGTAAGTGCCCCCAACTCGCCTATGATCAAGAATCTCCACGAATGGATGATTGTGATTCCAGCGACGCCAGCATTCTCTCATACGCCCCGCAATAATGGCGCATTCAAGGTCCGCCAATGCCGAATCTTCTGATAAGGGATAGGTCAAAATCCGAGTATCTATTTTCTCACCTCTTTTCAGTTTCTAGGGTTATTTCGGGGGTAATAATTACTCTTTCTGCTCGCCCTTAGCGGCTACAACAAGCCACGGGTGTTTACGGAGTTACTTTAACCAACGCCCGGCGATGAAAAACTCGCCGCCTTCTCAGAAAGCATTTCCGTTGATTGAGCATGATATAACGGATTAACAGACGAATCAATGGGTATCTGCTTAGACCCATCCGATTACAATTCGCGAATCTGTGGGCTATCAGTGGGTCCTTTCAGAGGCTACCCATTGAGTCGGAATCACTCGGGTCCCCAAAGGGTAAGTTGGCGGGTTAGGCCGAGCCTGTGGGTGAAGAGGAAGCGCAGGTTGAGCA
>PSPW01000049.1 GCA_004195615.1 Methanobacteriota archaeon
CGTTCACTCCCGTACCCTCGGATGCGGGTCGTGGATGTGACTGTATCGACTGTCCGGCCCTGGGCGGGCCATAGGGGTGACTCATACGCTACCCTCTGATGCGCATACGAGTCAGAGGGGTGATTCGTGTTCTATATTCTATAGGTTAATCCAATTTCCATCAGAATCACATGAAACAGTATCAGGATCCTGCCCCCAATGAACAGGGTTCTCATCACATCTAGCCCCATCTATCCAAATCGTCTGATGCCAGTATGAATTCGTGAAGGTCACGTCAAGAGAGCCATCGCTGGCGGAAATGGAAACTGGATGAGGGTATTCTAAAAAGGAAGCAAAACTCAACTGAGCGTCGTAAAAATTGGCACCGTTCAACCTGATCAGAGAGAACCTAACTCCCTCCATTTTAGCATTAGAGAATTGCGCTCCTGTCCAATTCCCTGCGAGGAACGCGTCTTCCATGTCAGATCCAATGAATGTGGTGTTGGTGAAATTCCATCGAAACTACTGTCCTTGAATGTGCTGAAGTTATACCATTCAGCCGGGTTGTACGCAGATGTCATTGTAGAACCGGATAAATCTGCTCCATCAAAAACTGAGGCGCTCAGATTGTTGTTAGTCCAGTGAGTATTCTGGAGGGAGGCAGAATGGAAGTTTGCTCCTTGAAACTGATTGAAATTAATTTGCGAGCCTCTTGCATCGGCGGAGTCGAAATCTGTGCCTGATAAGTTAGTCCAGGCGACAAATGAGCCGGAAAAATCGGCCTTTTGCAATTGGGCATTATTGAAATCAGAAGATATAATCTCACTTTCGCTAATTATTGCCATTTCGAGTACTGCTCCGCTTAGGTTCGTTTGGAGCATTATTGAGCCACGCAAGTTGATTCCAGTAAGGTCCATGTTGGACAGGTCCATGTTGGACAGGTCCGCACCTTGGCAATGCCCCCATGGAACTAGTTCGCAGCCCGGAAGGATGACCGTGCCGTCCTGGCCATCCGCTCCGTCCTGGCCATCCACTCCGTCCTGGCCATCCGTGCCGTTCTCTCCTCCTGGCCCAATCTCACCCTGCATACCAGGCTGACCTTGCGGGCCTGCAGGCCCGGTTAAGTCCACGTACAGCCACCCGGAGGCCTCGGTGCAGGCGTAGAAGAGCGAAGCCGAGGCGACATAATACAGCCTCCCCATTGTCGAGGAGTCACAATCAGGCAGATCGCTCACAGAGTCCACGTAGTAGGAGCCCCATTCCTCGAGCTCGGAGAGGTCCGGTTCCTCGACATCTGTACCCGTGCACCCTGGCACAAGGAACAAAATTACAATCATCAGTGACAATAGCCTTCTATTCATAATTCGGGAAATAAAGTAGTGACCATATTGGTTGTGGTGAAATGAAGTCAGATAAGATGAATTGGCGATAGAGTCCACATAGGGAGCCCTCTGACCCCAGTAGCATTCAGAGGGATAGGCAAGCACCCCTCTGAGAATACTGACCCCTCAAAGGGTAGTTGGGGCAAACCCACTGACCACAATACGAATCACAGATACCGTCTGACTGCAATACCGCTCACACGCTACCCTATGATACGTATACGGGTCAGAGGGTAGATTCTTTTTTGCTTGAAGATTAAGGGATTCCAAAGACTAAAACACTAATTCCATTCCATATTGAATGGCAAATTATAGCCGGGATCAGACTGTTTGTCCTCAGTCTAATCCATGCATAAAGGCCCCCTCCTATGGAAATTAAAATTATACCAATTGGGCCATAGAAATAATGAATTAATCCGAATAAACAAGATGAAATTATAACTGCCTCTCTTTCTTGGAAAAAACCTCTACACGTATCTAGAACATAACCCCTGAAGATTACCTCTTCTAGGATAGGGGCTAGTATCACCAAGTTTACAACCGCAAGCGTATATATTACCCCATTATTGACGGAATCCCGATCGACCCAGTAACTTTCCTCTTCAATTTCTATCCCACTTATTTCAATCAAAGCAAACATACTACTTTCAATGACTAAATCAATACTCATCACGATGAGAACCAGCCATGCGACCACCATCCATGCAGTATCTATTTTGAACAAGGAGGATGCATGGTCAACACCCATTGAATCCCAAATTAGAATCAGAAATAATACCAAAAATAAGATTTGAGAGAGTGCAATTGCAACCTCATAAGAGAAGTCTATACCTGATCCAAATGCAATCATAGTCTCAGCCATAATTGAGATTTCTATTCCAATAAGCCAGAGAATTATAGAAATCGGTAGGATGATCAAAGATTTTTTGCGACTCCACCTTACTAATCCTGCCTCTTTCTTTATTGAGAAGTGAAGAAATTCGGGGATAGTCGCTCCCCTGAGGGATTCACCTGTCAGAAGAGGCTTGTTGTTTGACCAGTTGTGTAAAACAAATGACGGGTAAAGTACTGCACAAATGATTACTAATCCGGACACTGAAGAAAGCCACAAATCGGTCCAAGAATCATCATCGAACACCCCGCCGGAGGTAGAAATCCACAAGAAGGTCGCGAGTGCCCAAGCGAACAAATCGCCCTTGGAAAATCCTCCTAACCAATCCTGACTTCTGAATACGGCCTTCAGAGGACCCGGCTCAGTGTTACTCGGATTCACAACAACTCAGAAGAGGCAACATCTTTGAATCCATTCCAACTTCAATTGAACGTGGATGGCGAAGGTAGCAAGCCAACATTCGAATCCCGCCTGCAGGACTCTCTAGAAAAATTGGACATTGCATCGAAAAGGGCTCTCGAATCGGTTAAATCAGGGGCGAAGAAGGCAAAGAAGAAGGTCCAGGAAACTTCTGAAAACTTTGATTCGAGCGATATTCTAGAGAAGACAAAAGCCGGGCTATCGGCTGCAAATGAGAAGTTCTCTTCAGCCGCCAAGAAAGCGGAGGTGGGAGAAAAGGCTAGTACTCTGAAAAAACTCATTCAAGGATTAGGATATCGTGTTCAGAAGTTTGCAATGTGGCTCATTAGTTTCGCACCTTACATTATTCCTTCCGTAATCATACTTCAGACAGCGATCTGGGTTGCATACCTGTCGGATGGGACCTCATCTAACGAGATAATTTCGGATTTGTCGAGCAATATGGGCGAATACCAGAGATTGGCTTGGCTCGTCGGTTCCATTTTTGGAGCAGCCATTGGATTCTTGATCGTCGCAAACTTCGATTCGACTTTAGATGCAAGTGATACGCTAGAAATCTCTCCAGTATTCGATATTATCGTAATTCTCCTAGTGGTTTCTTCGATTCTATACTTGCTGAAGAGCTCTAAGTCGCTATACTATCTGTCCTTGGCCTTTCTTGGCTCAATAATCATCCGAATAGTTGAAACAGACGCAACAAATTTTCATTGGTTGCTGATAATTTTGTGCACAATTAGCCTCTCCGGATCATTTTCTGCATTGTCAGTTACTTTCATCAGAAATAGAATCTCTGGGACAGAGTCTGGTGTTTCTGAAAATGTGGTAATTTCCGATATTATTGAAACATCGGAGATTCTATCCCATGGACTCTCAGAAGCCTCATATCTGGAATACCCACTCGACATAATTGATTGGAACATGGATAGTGCACCTATTGCCCCTCCGAAGAGACCTACCAGAAGATCAGAATATGAGTTGTATGAGTGGGTTGGCCTACTAGCAAATATAATTCTGTGGCCGACCACATTGGGAATCTCCATGCTGATAGGTTCCGGAACAGAGATTGATGGAAATGTGCTAACCATGGAAGACAACTACATTATGCTGTTAGGCCCAGCAGTGATGACCGTGTTCTTCTTTTTGATGCAATTTCGCATGGATGCTAGTGCTAGAGATGGAAGCCTCTATGCCGCTCAGAAGCAGGCATACTTGGATGAGATGGAGAAGTATGTTGAGGCAAAGAAAGCATACTTGGAACTGTTTACTCTTCAGGCCCAAGTAAAGAAAGAGCAATTAATGGATGGAGAATCTGAGTAACGCCCAAAATTTTCAGGAACAGAGACTGCCCGTGCTATCCCTCTGACCCCAGTAGCGATCAGAGGGACTAGGCAACCACCCCTCTGAGCATATCGGACCCTCAATGGGTTGCTGGGGAAACCCCTCTGACCACAATACGAGTCACAGTGACCGACTGACTGCGATACCTCTCACACGCTACCCTCTGAGTCCTCGTGGATTCGAACCCACGAGGATTAGAACTGCCTGCCCGGATTTATCCAGGGTCTATTGCCTCTCTCG
>PSPW01000017.1 GCA_004195615.1 Methanobacteriota archaeon
ATATAGCCAATCAATGGGCTTTTAGTGGGTCATTCTAGTCGCTAGGGACTGATTCGGCCCACTGCGTACCGATTGTATCGGTCCCTTATGCATTAATTAGTCGCGAACCTCTCAAATTAGATTCATTACTGAACAATGTAACCACACTCCATGGTCGGAATCGCTGACACTCCAGATAGCAATTTCGAACAAGCGTATCTTGAGGTTCGAAATCTGATGGAAAAGCACGATCACAGGTTAATTCAATTACAATTAACAGACGACTACTTGGGTGCTGCTGCTGAAGATGTGCATTTTCGTGAAAAGCCAATTTGGGAAGGGTTCGTTCCAGAACCGGGGGTACACTACTGTATGGGCCCACCTACAGATTGGGAAACAGTTTCGGTTGCTGTTGAAGAAAGAGTGATTAGTTTCTCTGAATGCAATAAATCTTGGTTAACCACTGAGACAGTGGTACAACTGCTGGATGATGAACGATCAGGAAATATCCAAGATCCTTCGATGTTCACTCTCCTACCAGCTGCTAAGACCATTGAGATGCACTGGAGGCGGTTGTTTCTTCATCCCGATGATTTCCATTCTAGGCATTTCAGCATACCCAGAGCGATGAATGCAATTAGATCGAAGTACATCAATACGAATGAAGAAAGTACGACATGTTACGAGAGTGGGATAGACCCCCATCCACAAGTCTGTCCAGACGGACCGGTGTGGGACCATTTCAAGTCGGCTATCGGGGGGGAATCCGGGATAGAAGCCTTGCAGAAATTGTTTGATTTGACAAGAAGGATATGGTTCCCCTTGCACAAGTTTCGACACTCAAAAATCTCCGAATGGCATGAAATTAAACCGATCTACACACAATTATCCCTTCAAATGGATGATTTGTTCTCGTTGTTGAAAAATCTACTCGGGCCCAAATGGGCATGACATAGATGCCCATTGATTCAAGGCGTTTCAGTGGGTACCCTCTGATTCGGTTTGGACTCTCGTGAGTCCGAAATGAAGTCATTGACGAAGCTTTCGCTCGTAATTCAAGAGAAGAAACCATTGAGTTCAATTATAATCCACATCATGGGCATTCCATGCAAGAAGGCGAAGAAGTCCAAAGCGGCAGACCTCCTGAAGAGCATAGGCTCAAGGCTCGAGTGACCATAAATTGAGGATTGGACATGGCAATTGAATCAAGTGATTACGAAATGGTCGTTATCGACGCAGCTAATGTTGTCCATACAGAAATTTCAGACGACAACGGTGATCCGATTAAGGCGATTTTTCCCGAGAGGTTATCTGAGACGATAGAGTACTGTATCGAATGTGGATGGCGAGTAAAGGCATTTCTGAAACATGGTACATTTTTGTGGGCAGTCTCCAACTCTGAATTGCCGAATGTAGGGGATGTAAAAATTTTCGATCGTTTGATAAAATCAGATTTTTTAGAATTAGTTAGTCTGAAGAAAGAAGATATGCACTGGATCGATTATGCTGTTAGAAACAGTGCGCTAATAATCACTCGTGACAGATACAAATTGGAAAAGGAAGACTACCCAGATTTCGATTGGAAACTAATTGAGAGTTCGACACTTAGGGACTACAATATTACCGCGGATAATCAGTTCATTCTACCTAGTTTACCAATTAAGGAAGGAGGCTCTAGGATAACAATCAGAAGCATGAAATCTCGAATATCTGACTTGGAAGAGAGGGTGGAGATGCTAGAGTCGATGATTGAAAATACAGTTTCCCCGAGCCCCGAAGAGGTCGTTTCTCTAAGTGAAGATGATTTGAAGACAGTGGCAAACGAGGTCTTCGATAGTTTACTAAGAAGTGGGGAGGAGATTCACATGACTATTGTTCTGCATACACTTGCCTCGGCAGTTTTGGGTCTTGATTTGAAGAATGCATGTACTCAGGGGGCTTGGCCAGAGGATTGGAAAAAGGATCTAATGGAGATTCTAGGAGTAAAGGGAAAGATGAACAAATGGATTCAAGAATTATCGCCAAGAGATCTAGAATTTAATGGAAACAAGGCATTCGTCAGTTATTCCTAATCGGGTAGAAAAAACGTCTGACTTCGAGAACCCTCTATTCTCTATGAGTCAGAGCTTCACTTGGTGCGTGCCCAATTCACAATCGAGACTATGATTACAAGTCCGACTATCATAGACAATGTTGGAATCAAAACGCTCCTCTCGGATTTGCTTGGGTCTTCTGGAAATGCATCGGAACCATCTCCCACCCCATCACCATCCGAGTCGTCCCACTCGTTAGGGTCCTCCGGAAAGGCGTCCGAGTTGTCCCCGACCCCGTCCCCGTCCGTGTCGGTGGTCTCAGTGGGATCGTTAGGGAGGTCGTCTGAGTTGTCCCCGACCCCGTCCCCGTCCGTGTCGGTGGTCTCAGTGGGATCGTTAGGGAGGTCGTCTGAGTTGTCTCCGACCCCGTCCCCGTCCGTGTCGGTGGTCTCAGTGGGATCGTTAGGGAGGTCGTCCAAGTTGTCCCCGACCCCGTCGCCATCCGTGTCTTCCCACTCGTTAGGGTCCTCCGGAAAGGCGTCCGAGTTGTCCCCGACCCCGTCGCCATCCGTGTCTTCCCACTCGTTGGGGTTCCCGGGAAATGCGTCCGAGTTGTCGCCATGACTGTCATTATCGTAGTCCGAGTTCTCCCCCCCATCATCGGGAAAGGCATCGAAGTTGTTTCCGACCCCGTCCCCGTCCGAGTCGTCCCACTCGCTCGGGTCCTCGGGGAACGCGTCTGAGTTGTCCCCGACCCCGTCGCCATCCGTGTCTTCCCACTCCCCTGGTGTCCTTGGGAAGGCGTCCGAGTTGTCGCCGAAACCATCTCCGTCCCAGTCGTCCCACTCGTTCGGGTTCTCCGGGAACTCGTCCGAGTTGTCTCCGACCCCGTCCCCGTCCGTGTCGGTGGTCTCAGTGGAATCGTTAGGGAGGTCGTCCGAGTTGTCTCCGACCCCGTCCCCGTCCGTGTCGGTGGTCTCAGTGGAATCGTTAGGAAGGTCGTCCGAGTTGTCGCCCACCCCGTCCCCGTCAGTGTCGGTGGTCTCAGTGGGATCGTCAGGGAGGTCGTCCGAGTTGTCGCCCACCCCGTCCCCATCCGAGTCGTCCCACTCGTTCGGATTCTCTGGGAACTCGTCCGAGTTGTCGCCATGATTGTCCCCATCAGAGTCGGACCACTCGCTGGGGTCCCCGGGAAACGCGTCCGAGTTGTCTCCGACCCCGTCACTATCGGTATCATCCCACTCATTGGGATTGTACAAGAACTGGTCCAGATCATCCCTTACCCCGTCCCCGTCCGAGTCACGAATGAACCCGCTTAGGGCCCAGGGAACGGTTGTGTTCGGAAACTGACCATCCCGGAAGACGGGGGCATGACTCCCCTGGTTTATCCTCCAGAGTGCGACCCTGTTCCCATCTGAGCAATTCAGATGCTCGAGTGTGTCGGTGTCGTTTGTACCAGAGGGAACGACCAAGTCAAGATGACCGGTTTGCGTGTAACCAATATCACATCCCGACCTGTTGGCCCACGACTCCACAGTGATCTCTGCTCCGGGGTAGTAGTTATCCTCCCCATCGAAGTAGTCGTGATCATACCCCCCGTCGTAGAAGATCACCCAATCGAAGGTACCGTGGACCTGTAGGATGTTAGGGCTCCCGGTATCGGCACAACTATCGTCGAATTCGTCGAACGTAGACCCAGCAAGGGAGACTATGCCCCTGATCCTGTCTCCTTGCTCGCAGACCAGTCTGTGGGACATGAATCCCCCGTTCGAGTGCCCCACAAACACCACTCCCTCTGGATCGGCACCGTAGTTTTCGATTGCCATGTCCACCAGCCCCATCAGCCAGCCGACGTCATCCACATCCTGGTCCCAGTAGTTGCAGCATGCCGGAGTCGCGTTCCAGAATCTGTTCCCTATCGGGTTCATCGTCCCATTGGGGTACAGAAGGAGGTGCTCGTTGTCAAGAACGCTGTCGAACAGGTCAAGGTACCAAGCACCCAAGTAGCCGCTGCTACCGTGCCCATGTAGGGAGACAACCAGTGGAAGCGGGCGAGAGTAATCGTGCCCTCCCGGCATCATCAGGGTGGCTGATCGATTGTCCACCTCTATCCCAGCGTACTCGAACTGGTCGGAATACTCAATCGGCCCATATTCCTCAGAATCATTCGACGAGTCGGTGCCCATTCCAGCAATTCCGGGACTTAGATTAGCAGATCCCCCATCTACTAAATGGGGGCCCAATGCTATGGAAGAAAGCAATAGGAAGGCCAGTGATAGTTGCTGCCTCATAGCTCATATTCCCAACTCACTCGCATGAATCTATCCCGTCCTAGAGTCACTTCCGCGTTCCGGAGACAAGTTAATGTCCGCCTTCTATCGTACTGAGCTTGCTTGGACATGCCCGAAGAGCCCGAGAATTGGTGGGAATTGACTCCCGGAGAGGGTAAGCAGGGAGATCCAGATTCTCCCGAGCCCGTAGTGATAAGTGGCCACCAGACGAAGGAGACAGAGGGAGGCGATGGAGCGTCTGAGGGAAAACCCTCCGAGTGGTCCTATTACTCCAAGCAGAGGGCAACAGCAACCGGGATCTTCCTCTTCACATTCATAGTGGGGGACTGGTGGTGGGATGGGTCGAATGGGTTTGGGGCGCTACTTCAGACGGTTTCCGCAATCTTGGATTGGCCCTATAGGCACTCTTTCGTGTCAGACTACCATCCCAATCCAATATTACTGCAAATTTCTTGGGCGCTTTGGGACATCACTCCTGCGGTCTTTCTCATCTCATTCCTTTACGGAAGTAGCCTCGTCACCTCTCTAGATAGCGGTAGCATCACTTTGGTGAAGGAGGCCTCCTTGGAGATTAGGCAGAGAGGGAAGAGAGCCCACTTCCGCCTGAAATATTTCGTGGTCATCCTGATACTGATGGATTTCATAACCTTCAGTCTGGATCCGTGGTTCCCGATAGAGGAATACCCTTTGAGATTCTTCGAAAATCACTCGGGGATCCATTGGATGTTCATTGCACTGGTGGCGTCCTACGGATTGGATCCAGATTGTGAATGGATGGCCAATGCCATGAAAGATTTGACTTCATGAAAGATTTGACTTCAAAGTGACGCTACCGCCCATGTAAGGCCTCAGGACCTCTGGGATCGTCACCGTCCCATTCTCCATCTGGTTCTGCTCCATTATCGCGACCAGGGCCCTGCTCGTTGCTATGGCCGTCGAGTTCAGGGTGTGGACCGCAGAGTTTCCCTCTGAGGTTCTGTAGCGCATCCTGAGCCTGTTCGCTTGGTAGTCGGTGCAGTTGGAGCAGGAGACCACCTCCTTGTACGCGCCCGCTCCGGGGAGCCATGCCTCCAGGTCGTACTTCCTCGCCGCGACCGTCCCCATGTCACCCGTGCAGATGTTGACCACCCTGTAGTGCAGGCCCAGGCTGTCCCACATGTCCACCGCATTCGTCAGCAAGTCCTCGTGGTGATCCCACGAGTCCTCAGGATCGCAGATAACTATCTGCTCGACCTTGGTGAACTGGTGGACCCTCCAGATGCCCCTGTCGGAGAGGCCGTGTGCACCAACCTCCCTCCTGAAGCAGGGGGAGACTCCCACCATCTTGATCGGCAGCTCGGAAGGCTCGATGACCTCATCCATCCTCATTGCCGTCAGAGGGTGTTCACTCGTCGCGATTAGGTAGTACTCGTCCGGCTCTATTCCGTACATCACCGTCTCGAAGTCATTCAGATCGGTCACGCCTTCGTAGGCCTCCCTGTTCATCATCATAGGGGGCTGGACAAGGGTGTAACCGCGTTCCATCAGGAAGTCAGCACCGTACTGCTGAAGGGCCATCTCCAGACGAGCGAGGTCGCCCATCATGAAGTAGAACCGGCTCCCAGCGACCTTCGCAGCCCTGGCCTGGTCGACCCACCCGTTCATCTCGATGAGCTCGTTGTGGTTGCGGGGCTCGAAGCCGAGATCCCTCTTCTCGCCATGCAGGCTGTGGAGCGTGTTCTTCTGATCGTCCTCGCCGACGGGGACCTCCTCGTGCAGGATGTTCGGGATCCTCATCCTGAGTACATCCCTCTGAGACAGGCATTCCTCCGAGTGAGCGGTCAGGGTGTCGATTTGCGTGCCAATGTCCGTGACTTCGTCCATGATGGCCTTGGCAGCCGAGTCATCACCCGACTTCTTCGCTTCGGCAATGCCTCTTGCCGCCTCGTTCCTCTTCCTGCGAAGCTGGTCCACCTCGTACTGGGAAGACCTCCACTCCTCGTCAAGTCTGATCACCTCGTCAATGGGGTCGTGGGGAATCCCCCTCCTGTCGTGATCGACCCTGATGACGTCCGCGTTCTCCCTGAACATCGCCATTTCAAGCATCGTAATCGGCCTTTTGGCCCGGCCCCCACCCTTCAAATCATTGGGAGAGAATTAGAGGAACGTGATGTCCTGCCAGAGTTGATCGATTCCTAGGGCGATAGTCCCCGAGACCAAGTATCCCAGGATACTACCGCCATTTAGGAGAGGGAGCCCAGCTTGGGGCCGTCCTCTCGCAACCTGCGTCATCAGGGCTGCATAACCCAATAGTCCGCCAAGCAGAGTTCCAAAACCAACTAGCATCGGACCCAAGTGTACCGGCTGGGTTGGCTCGCCCCAGAAGTCGAAAACCACTGGCCCTGCATCTGGCAGGAATGTAATGGACGAAATGACCAGCATCCCTGGGAATATCACATCACCGAGTCCCATGAAGAGGGCATCTCTGACCTTTGGCCTGCGCTTGGGAGCCTCAGGCCCCTGGTTCGGCATTTCCACAGCAGAATCAGCACTACCCATCACATCCGCTTCCTGCTTCAGGAAGGTGTAGCTGGTGTTCTTCGGTGCGACAAGAAGTACTGGTAACTTCAGATTAATCATAGTGTCAGCTAGCTCGAGCATGTGCTTGCTTCCATTAACCGCCCAGTGGTCATAGACGGCAGCTAGGATCATGAAGAGTATGATCAGCACGGGAACGAAGGCGATCCCAAGCATCACGATAACCCCCGAACCGACAAGCACGCCGACTGTATTCACCACGTACCATTCGGGGAACTTGTGCAGCGTGTACATCATCGCAACCGTGATGCTAAGGCAAACCGCGAAACTCCCATTGGTTCCGACATCTATGCTCAGGAGCCATGCTAGTATTGAGAAAATTGGCAAGACAGCCAATAATAGGCTATATCCCAGAGCGAAGAAGACAATCCCCTTGATCAGCATCTCAAGGCCCTTCCTGGCAAGCCAGATTACCGCTACCGTGAACAGGAATATCATTCCCAACTCAAATACAATGTTTCCAGCCTCGGTCGTTCCTTCCTCGCCGAAGGCCCTCATCGCCTCGAAGTTGTAGAATGGCTGGATGAAAACCCCAATCAGGATGGAAGTGGTGAACATGACCCCCATTCCAGCCATCGAGACCCATTGGTCACGAATTGAAGCCATTATTTCCCTGAACTCCGAATCCGTCATGCCTCCACGACCTTCAAGGCACATTTCACCTTGACCCAGCCATGCCCTCGGGTGGAGACGATGACATCAGGGTCTGGTTGGCAGCTAGAATCGGTGCTGGCATCAGACTCGGTCTTTCGACCTGCTTGGAGATGCTCAAGAGACTCGGAAATCCACAGCATGACTTCCCTAGCGTGCACGTGGCTGGAACTAACGGCAAGGGTTCACTATGCGCCCACCTCTCCGCTCTGGGATCCCGAAACGGAGAGGTGATCGGGCTTTTCACATCGCCTCATCTGATTTCAGTCGAGGAGAGGGCGAGGATAGATGGCAGGCCGATCTCCGAAGGACAGTTCGACCAATTTCTGGCGGAGGTCAGGGAAGCCTGCTCCATCGAACCATCGATTCAACCAACCTACTTCGAGACCACGTTCCTTGCCTCCATGTTAGCGTTCTCCAGGTCCGAGGTTGACAGGGCAGTGATCGAAACTGGCCTCGGTGGCAGGTTGGACTCAACCAGGTTGGTCGATGCAGACATCTGTGCCATCACGACAATATCGATGGATCACGCAGAGATTCTGGGTGACTCCCTCTCCAAGATAGCCACCGAGAAAGCCGGCATTCACAGGCAAGGCGTCCCTCTGATTTGCTTGCATCACGAAGATGAGAGTGTTAGAGAGGCAATCGAGGGAGTAGGTGGCGAAGACGTCATCTGGATATCTCCCGAGAGCAAGGATGCACAAGCCGTGGCAAATCAGATGGCAGTCGAGATCGGAAGAAGACTGGGTTGGGAAGCGCTCGATGTCGATGTCACGTGGCATGGCAGGACATTCTCGCCCCTTTCGTGGTCCGGGGCCAGTTTCTACGTCAGCGCAGCTCACAACTCTGAGAGCATCTCCCATGACATCGGCAGAATTCAAGGGAAGGAGCACATACTCTTGTTGGGGATGACTCAGAAGGAGGATCTGGAGGAATCAATCTCCCAGATATCCAATTCTGACATGCGCGTCAAGACAATCGTAACTGAGGTCCATGGAGGGAGGAGGCAATCGGTTCCGGTAGTGGAGCTCGCGAATGCCATCTCCAAGGCCTCCGGCGAAGATCCCTTGCTGATCCCAGAACCCTCTGATGCCATGGATATTGCAACAGCGATTGCCCTCGAGAAGGGGTGTATGGTTTACGTGACTGGGAGCATTTTCCTGGTTGGGAAGATTATCGAGGAGCACGTCTCAAGAGAGGGGGTAGATCTCTGGGACTTTCTTGCAGCCCACCCTCTTCGTGACCAAACCGAAGGATGATTACCCAACCACCTAGTACAATAGATGTGAGCGATAAGTGGGATGCGCGTTTCATCGAGCTCGCCAGGCACATCTCGGGATGGAGCAAGGACCCGTCCACCAAGGTGGGATGCGTCGTGATTGGCGAGGACCGTGAGATCAGGTCCACTGGGTTCAATGGGTTCCCCAGGGGAATCGCGGATGACTCGAGGCTCGCCGAAAGGGAGCAGAAGTACCCGCTGATCTGCCATGCGGAGGAGAATGCAATTATGCACGCAGCTAGGATAGGCGTCTCACTGAAGGGGTGCGTCGCGTATGTGACATGGCCGCCCTGTACTGTGTGCTCTCGCTCCCTGATACAGGCCGGGATCGTCGAGGTAATCTATCCTGGAGACATAGAAATCCCCGAGCGCTGGGAGAAGGACTTCGCGATGTCCGTTGCAATGATGAAGGAAGCAGGGATCAAGATCCGCTCTACCTAGAGTGACGCCCAGATATCATCCAGCTTACCTTCCAGCTCCTCTATGGTTCCGTCGTTGAGCACTGTGATATCAGCCATGCTGGCTGTGGCGTCCAGAGCCTGTCCAGATTCGTCCTCAGGACTTGCTTCTGCGGCTTCCTGCGATAGGAATGTTTCCTTCTCAATCGGGTCGCCAACCCTCCCTCTCTCGGTCATCCGCTTCCAACGGGATTCCTCGTCCGCTCTGACCTCGATTAGGACGAAGTCCCCCCTGCTCCTCAGTGACTCAACCTCGGCTGGGGTCCTGATGGAGTCAACCACCGCATCCCCTCCATCCAGAATCTCCAGCAGCATCTCCGCGAGAACTCCAGCGCCACCTCTTCTTCGGAGCTCCCTTCCTCCTTCAATCAGGGCTTCCCGGGTTGTCTCTATGCCTTGGTCCCTCAGCCATGTTCGAATGGAGTCGGAGCATGACACGTTCCTGAGCCCCCTTTCGGAGAACCAGCTAACAAGCGTAGACTTTCCAGAGGCGTTCCTACCCGTCAGACCAACTAGCACAACCCCTCCCGTGGGCGTTCGCGGATATTTATTGCCCCTCTGAATTGGGTGCCAAATGACGAAAGGGACTAACAATACTGAGCGCGGCGCGAGGTCTGATAACATGGCGCGACGCAGTACGAAGTCCCTCAGCCCGATTAAGAAGTGGTGGAGGTCCAAGCACGAGTACCACTTTCAGGCATACACTTCCATAACCCTGCTCTCTCTGAGTATCGCTCTGTTCTCATTCATCCAACTTTTCTTCCTTGACTACGCCCAAGAAGCCAGCGATAGGATGGTCACCCTCACCTGGGTCGGCTTCCTCGGAGGTAGCATATCCTTATTCTTCGTCGCACCGGAGTTCTTCTACTTCTACGATAAGAAGCAGACCCTCTCAGAGATACTGGACCTCGATTCGCGTGCTGAGGTGATGAGGAGGAGGAAGGATGCAGAAAATGCCGCCGACCTCCTAGGGGCGCCCTTCCAGTCCAGCCTGAAGGGCCTGTACGAGAGGATGGGAATCAGCATCCCCAAGAGATACTCCACACTTTCGGTGCCCTCCGATGAGGCACCAAGGGGCAGCCCCGAGGAGGAATGAGGTGTCGGATAAGGGAACCGCCAATTCAGACTTAGAGGGCAATTTGGCGATTTCATCAGGTACTCTGTGGATTCGCGAGACTTCCGTGGCAATCGGTCTGGTGGTGCTTCTTCTCGGCTCGATGTGGATTTCCACAGGCTCATTCCCACCGATGGTTGTCGTCGAATCACAGTCGATGATGCATGAAGATGAGGGCTCAATAGGGGCAATCGATCCCGGGGACCTAATCCTCGTAATGAACAAGGACAGAGTGGATATTGTCTCCTTCGTCGAGGCCACCCAAGTGGGAAACGAGAACTACGGGCACGAGTCGCATGGAATGCCCGGAGACGTAATCATCTACAGGAAGAACGGAGGGCAAGACACCCCGGTGATTCACAGGGCCCTGCTTGAAGTAGTTTCCAACGGAAGCGGCTGGGACGTCCCGGGGACCGCGCTCCGAAACGTCGAAACTGTGTCGTTGACCTTGGATTACCAGTGCTCATACCACGGCGGAACTTACAGCCTACGCTTAGAAGGATGGGAGCCTGAGCACTCCGGATTCCTAACCTCTGGCGACAATAACTTCGGGGGTTGCATGATAGACCAGCCAGCTGCAAACTCACAGGGCCAGGGAGGTGGTCTCGTGGACGCCAACGGAAACCCGGTGGAGCCAGTTGAGGAAGATTGGGTTGTAGGAGTGGCCTCATCCGAGATCCCCTGGATAGGTGCCATCAAGCTCGTGACCTCTGGGAACTCCGGATCAGTCACTGCGAAGTCATGGTACTCTCTGACAATCACAATCCTCCTGATACTTCTCTCCCCTCTAGCTGTGGAACGTCTCCCGGAGTGGTTTTCGGATTCAGACGAGGAAGAATAGGACGAAACACGTCGAATTTTTTCTCAATGCCAATTCGTTTAGTTTAAAATAGACGAAAAATTCCGGTTGTTACAAACTGGAGATGAACTTTATGGGAATAGGTATAGAACCGATAGGAGAAATGGTGCTTTTAGCAATGGAGAACGCCCCCGAGAAGACCGAATCAGGTCTTCTCCTGCCTGAGGAGGCACGGGATAAGATGACCCTCGGCAAGGTCGAGGCCGTCGGATCGGACACGAAGAGCGTCTCGGTCGGTGACCGTGTGATTTTCAGGCAGTTCAGCGGGACAAAGATGGAGTGGATGGAGATGGATTACCTTCTCATCCCGGAAGAGGATATTCAAGCTAAGATAATGGGGTGAATAAATGGGAGCAAAGAAGCTAGTATACGGAGAAGAAGCAAGAGTGAAATTACTGGAGGGCATTGACATAGTCGCAAACGCAGTCAAGGTCACCCTCGGTCCAGCAGCGAGAACCGTTGTGCTGGAGAAGTCTTGGGGCAGCCCAGCGATAATCAACGATGGAGTGACGATAGCCAAGGATATCGATCTCGGTGATCCGTTCGCCAACATGGGTGCCAAGCTAATCCAGGAGGTCGCCAGCAAGACCCAGGACAATGCCGGTGACGGCACATCAACCGCATCGATACTGGCCCAGAGCCTCTGCCATCACGGGCTGAAGAACATGGAATCTGGATCAAGCCCGGTGGAGCTGAAGGTTGGATTCGACCTAGCAATTGAGGCCGTTGTAGAAGCCCTGAAGGCCAGAGCCGTTCCGGTCGAGACCAGTGAGACAATCAAGCAGGTAGCCACAATAGCCTCCAACAACGACGAGGAGATAGGCGCCCTAATCGCCGAAGCGGTCGATGCTGTGGGTAGAGAAGGAGTCATCACAGTCGAGGAGGCCAAGTCAATCGAGACCACGCTAAATGTCGTCGAGGGAATGGAATTCAACAAGGGATACATGAGCCCATACATGATTACAGATAGGGAGAAGAGAGAGGCAGTCCATGACAGCCCCCTGATCCTCCTAACGGATCACACGATCAACTCTGCACAGGACCTGCTTCCCACTCTGGAGGCAAGCGTCCAACAGAAGAGACCCCTCCTAATCGTGGCCAAGGACATTGAAGGTGAGGCACTAGCAACCCTAGTCCTGAACGTGGTAAGCAAGGTCGTCAAGGCGGTCGCAGTCAAGGCCCCTGGATTCGGGGACGAGATCTCCGAACAGCTCGAGGACATCGCTGTTCTAACTGGCGCGACACCCCTCTTCAAGGACCAAGGCGCCGACCTCAAGGCACAAGGGCCTTCAAGCCTCGGAAGTGCAGATCGCATCATCGTGGCCAAGAACAAGACCACCGTAGTCGGTGGAGGCGGGAACAAGAAGGCAACCGAGGAGCGGGCAGAGCTTCTCCGAGGACAAGCCAAGCTCTCTACCAGCAAGTGGGACAGGGAGAAGATAGAGAAGAGGGTCGGAAAGCTAACCGGTGGGGTCGCAGTCCTCAAGATAGGTGCTGCCACTGAGACCGAAGTCAAGGAGACCAAGGCTCGGGTGGACGACGCCCTAAACGCAACCAGAGCAGCAATGGCCGAAGGGGTCGTTGCTGGAGGGGGCGTCACCCTACTCAGGGCCCGAGAGGTTCTCACGGAACTCGCGGAAGCAGCAGACGGCGATCGGGCAATCGGGATCAACCTGGTCTACGAGGCACTCGCAGCGCCTACGCGGCAGATCTCTGCCAACGCCGGGGCTGACGGTGACGATGTAATCAGCAACATCATTTCCAACGATGACGAGAACTACGGGTACAACGCACGTTCGGGCGAGTACGTCAACATGGTAGAATCCGGAATTCTTGATCCAGCCAAGGTCACTAGGAACGCGCTAGAGTCGGCAGGATCGATAGCAGGCCTCGTCCTAACCACGGAGGTTTTGATCGCCGATGACCCGGATCAGAAGGTAAACGCCCCGTCGATGCCCGATATGGGCGGAGGCATGGGCGGCATGGGCGGCATGGGATTCTAGGCCAATCGCCGTTCTGACTGGAACATTCATTTCCGAACCCTCCCACGTTGCCTCGCCTCAATGACGACAAAGGGTGACTGAGCTTAGGCACTGACGTGCCCTATGAGTACCGAGAGGCACCTGTTAGTAAGCGAGTTGAAGACATAGCGGTCTCCCGGATATCACATGGGAGCATCCCGCAAGGCCCTACTCATCACCTCTTTACTGATGTTATCAACAATGAGCAGCGGGTGCCTGGCGCTGTCCATCCAACGCGAGATAATGGAGAGCTGGAGGGAGCCTCCCGTGTACATAGACGAGGACGTTACAATTGGTTGGTCGGAGACGTTCGAGACCGGGACAGAGCTCAACTCGGTACTGTATCAGAACGAGACCAACCTCGTTTTCGACGAGACGGCTTCTAGCCTGGTCATCAACTTCAGAGCACAGTTCCCCTACTCAAGCATCCTCGAGGATCTGATCGGGAACGACACAAACACAAACCAGGTGCGTTACGTCGAGGCGAGGCTGTGGGAGCCAGGTGCACAGCAGTCCGGGGGTGCCCCTTTCTGGGAGGTCCGGGCCTCGCAGGATTACCCCGGCGAGAGGTGGGATTGGCAGTTAGACTTCATCGAAGGAACATGGGTGCTAGAGGTAGAGGCGAGGGGCTGGGGGGTGACCACTCCAGTCGAGCAACTGTCCTTCCACGACTCTTTCGACCTATACGCCACCATAACCAAGCCATGCGTTCACTTCCCGAGCTCTCACGAGGTTACTGCTGATGGCGAGATGGAGTGCACTTTCCTCTCAGAGCTAGAAGACTGAGCTCTTGCCCTTTTTCCCCCTCTGCGCAGCGCTTATCAACCAAGTGCAGGTGGCCGCGCTGCTGAGGAAACTGAATGTCGGAGAGTACGTCGCCCCTTGTGCCGCTGGATATGTACCAACTTCACGCTGTGCACATAGGGACCAACCAGAAATCGGCGGACATGAAGCAGTTCCTCGACACCATGCAGCATGACAGCAACGGCCTCCACATAATCGACGTGAACCAGACCGATTCAAGAATCAGGGTTGTCACGAAATTCCTCTCTAACTACGACCCTAAAAGGATCCTCGTGGTTAGCGCAAGGCAGTACGGACAGAGGCCAGCTAGGAAGTTCGCGCAGGCAATAGGGGCCAAGCACATCGTCGGACGTTTCATCCCAGGCACTCTGACGAATCCAAGACTCAGGACATACACCGAGCCCGAGGTGATTATGGTGACAGACCCAGCAGCAGATGCCCAGGCCCTGTCCGAGGCTGTCAAGTCCGGATTACCAGTCGTGGCAATTTGCGATGCCAACAACAGGCTTCGTAACGTAGATCTGGCCCTCCCAGCCAACAACAAGGGACGTCGTTCCCTCGCTCTCGTCTACTGGCTCCTCGCTCGCGAGACCTTGAAGCTACGTGGAACCCTCACGTCGGATCTGGAGTTCGAGCTGGCCGAGAACGTGGATGACTGGGAATCGACCTTCTGAGCTCGACGGCCTCAAAGCCAAGCACAGGCTCCCCCATACAATGGAAGCATCAACTCCTCCTCTGTTCCTCGCCCCGATGGCGGGTGTGACGGACCTGGCATACCGGATTCTCGCGAGGGAGTGCGGTGCGGACCTGACCGTGACTGAGTTCACGGCCGCATCTGGGCTAACCCGGAAGAACACGTACTCTTGGCTGAAGGTCGAGAGCGACCCCCGCGAGTCTCCCTTCATTCCCCAGATTTTCGGGGGTATCACCGATGAGATGGTCCAGACCGTTGAGATGCTTCAGGACAGGGCCGATGTGATAGACATCAACTTCGGATGCCCGGCTCCGAAGGTCTGCAGGAACGATGCCGGGGCCGCGCTCCTCAGGGATCCGGATCGGGTAGTCAGCATGGTCCGGGCTTGCATCGAGGCCGCGAAGGTTCCGATTACGGTGAAGATGAGACTAGGTACGGGAAGCGGACCCAATACAGCTTTGGAAATCTGCAAGAGGCTGGAAAAGGAGGGGGTGCAGCGAGTCTGCGTACACGGGAGGACGCTTAGGCAGAGGTATTCCGGGGAGGCCGACTGGTCTCAGATCAGGCAGATCTCGGAGTCTGTAGGAATTCCAGTAATAGCTAACGGTGATGTCATTGACTCATCATCCGCATTGGAGTGCCTAAAGGAAACAGGTGCAACCGGGCTAATGATTGGTAGAGGGGCCATAGGCAGACCATCTATATTCTACGAGATCAAACGAGATTTGGGATGGGCCACCGAAGCACCTCCATGGGGCGAAGGTGGTGATGCGATAGCTCGGCACTGGTGCTGGAACAGGTATCTAGAACTAGCCGAGGAGATCTATTCGGAAAGCCCCAACAAGAATCTGAAGAGGCATGCTGTTTCTTTCACGAAGGGCCTCCCCGGGGCATCATCCATGAGAGTGGAATTGCACAGGGAGACCAATCAGAGAAAACTCGGCAAGATGGTCTCTGATTATCTGGTAAAATTGGCCACCCCGAACGAGGCTTCTGCAATCTAATCAATCTTCTCGATGCTACTGGCACTGCCCATTATTCTCATCGGCACCGCATCCAGTTGAACTATCAGGACTCTTGAACTACCATCAGCTCGAATCCATATTGGCGATTCCCAGTCAACAGTTACTGAGCTCCCATCTAAGGAAGAGATCCTACCAACGGAGAATTGCAGATCGGAAGCAGCATGGATAACTTCTCCAACTGACAACACCTTTCTCTGGAATGGCGCTACTTCCAGTTGGAAGTTAGACGACTCGTGGCCGACCAATCCACCTTCTCCGGAGACACAAATCATGCAACCCCTGTGCAGGGACTGCTCTCGGAGATTTCGTAAGGCAACTCCGACCCTGTCTCCCGTAATCGCAACATCAACGTCGTCATCCATCACCTGAAGGGACCTAACCACGCCAACATCAGCAGCCGGCATCACCTCTACCTCGTCATGCTTCGAGACTCTCCCAGACTGAACGTACCCTATGGCAACCAAACCCACTCCTTTGACGTTGAAGTGCTGGTCAACTGGTAGAATCAATGGTGAAGAATTCAATTTTTCCATTGAAGATGACATCTCATCTTGGATTTCAAAGAGGTCACTTCTGATCTCATGCTCATCCACCTCGCCCTCTACGACTTCCCAGTCACCCAGGCCGGCTTGATCTAGCATTACCCTTACTTGATCGGAGTCAATCCACACCCCTTCGCTAGGCGAGATTATTCCTTTCCCTCTCGAAATACCAGCACAGCCGAGTGCGACCATCGCCTCGCCCACGGATGCACTCAACTCCCGGATCTCGAGTAATCCTGCCTTAGCCACATCAAGGACGCTTAGTAGCGGTCTGATGCTCTCGGGATACTTGAGGGGCCTCAATAGCGATAGAATCCTGACCTCGCCACCCCTGCTCTCTTTGTGAACGTAAGACTCTATGTCTCTAGTATCGCCCTTCTTCCCCAGCTTCCTCGCCAAGTCTTCCGAACCGACTAGAGCGACGTTGAGGACAGGCATCGGATCACCTACGCCGACAGGCCGAACTTCTCCATAGCCTGAACCATCACGAAGTACCCAGTCACAGTGCAGGCTAGGCCCGCAGCTAGTGCCGGGTAGAAGTCCCAGCTCCTAGAATCAATTAGCCAGGGCATTACGATGAACATCAGCAGAGATGGAATTAGGAGCCAGACAATGTCCCTTGCGAATGCAGAGATCTCGACTGCTGTCTGACCCTCGTGAAACATCATCATCATTGAGAGGACGCTGACAATTGGAATCGATGCTAGTAATGCGGCCATCAGAGTGCTCCTATCCGAAATTTGGGTTATTGAGAAGATAATCAGGGCGGTGAGCAGAATCTTGCCCACATCGAAAGTCCAACCCACGGGTCCCGCTGGGAATTTGCCCTTTAGTTCATTCAGTTCCGCACCCACCTTTCGACCCCGATGTGCGCCTGCCCGACTGCTGGAAGCCCTGGTCTTCAGGAAGGATGACCTGAATCGACTATCTTCTGGATCTCAAGACGAATTCGAGAACCCAGTTCAATAGCTTATTGTTGGAGATGAAACCTACAAACCTATTGACCACACTCTCGGCGAATCTAAACAATCGATGACCAATCGTGGTCTTCCCTGTCATCAATCATCAAGCGAGGGAGGTGCTCTTTATCTTGACCCTCTTGAGAAAGCGACGTGTTCCTGGAGCTGGTGAGATTCCGCACGATGAACTTCACCTGCATACCAATACATATGGGCAGCCACTCGAGATGCCAGATGACGGTCGATCGCCGAGAGTACCGTGATGGGGGGAAGATTTCCATCGATAACCCAAATGATCCTCTCGACTTGCTCTCTAAATGGATTCAGGAAGCAAGAGAAAATGGAGTCATTGAGCCCAATTCCATGAGTCTAGCTACGGTCGATGCATCGGGAGCCCCTCGTAATCGGATGGTTCTACTAAAGTTCCTGGAGGGGGATGAGATAGGCTTCTTCACAAACATGGAAAGCGACAAGTCAGTCGAGATACATGCACTCCCTTTTGTTTCCGCAACAATCTGGTGGCCGGAAATGGAGAGGCAGGTAAGGATCGAGGGCAAGGCCTCGGAAATGGACAGGTCGAAAGTCGAGGAATACCACTCATCTAGGCCGAGGAAGAGCAGGATTGCAGCATGGGCATCGGATCAGAGTCGCACGTTAGAAACCCGAGAAGAGCTGCTGAGGAAGTTCGAGGAGATCGAATCCGAGTTCGAAGGAAAGGAGATCCCACTGCCACCATTCTGGGGAGGATTCAGAATCACCCTCGACCGTGTCGAGTACTGGTTGGGAAGACCAAGCAGATTGCACGAGAGAGTCGTTCTAACTAGGGATGCCGACTCGTGGTCGGAGCAGCGCCTTTACCCCTGAATATATCCTTCTAGTAGGAGGTTTGGTTAGCTTCGTACGCCTTCACCATAGCAATCCTTGCTAGGAGGATAACTAGCACTGCCGACGAGAAGAGAATGCCACCCAGGAGGGGGGAAGTCCTCACCAGCATGAGGCAGAACCCTGTGATTCCACATCCGTAACTGACCATCTCGCAAATCGATGCCAATCGTAGAATCGAGTCGGGCATTACCAACTTCTCCGAGGAGTCGTACTCCCTGATCATCCTCGATAGGAGAATGTACAGTCCTTGGAATGGAATTGCCAGGCAGAAAAGCCCCATGGCTAGTACCAGGGCCTTCTCGTCTGGGTTTGCGCTGATCTCACCCCCCTTCCAGAACAGGTTGCTCAGGCCAACCGAAAGCAGGCCTGTGTGAATCAGCGCAGAGGTTGTATTAGGAGATCCGACCTCTGACGATTCTGGTACCACGTATGAGTTGCTCATTGAGGCACTATTGAGAATTGCGATGGTATCGTCTGTATTACTGCCGGTTATCTGGTAGCCTGCTTCGCATCGCCCTCTTCCAAATCGGTGGAATCAGGAAAGCCCAAGGTTGGGTGCCAATATCAGGCTCACTCATACAATTCGGCGTGGAGTGACCTGACCTTAGCGATTTTCGGTGCTACCACCGCAACACAGTATGGGTTTGATGATCCGTTCCTAGCGAAGTAGTCATGGTGGTGCTCCTCAGCCTCCCAGAACCTCTCCAGTTGCACAACTTCAGTGACCACGGGCTCCTCGTAGTACTGGGAGACCTCCTCGATGGCTGCCTCCGCATCTTTTCTCTGACCTTCGTTCGTGTACAGGACTATGCTTCGATACTGTGGACCGACGTCGTTGCCCTGACGATTCAATTGGGTGGGATCGAATAGAGTGTGGAACACCCTAAGCAGCGTCATCCGAGGAATCACTTCGGGGTCGAAGGTCACTCTGACGACCTCGGCATGACCGGTCTTCTTCCCGCACACCTGCTCGTAAGTCGGGTTCTCCACATGGCCGCCGCTGTATCCAGGGACTACCTCGTGAACTCCCCTGAGTCCTAGCAACCCTCCTTCTACGCACCAGAAGCACCCGCCTCCGAGATGCAGTCCCTCCATCGGACTATCTCCTGTAGTTGGGGGCCTCTCGCGTTATCTCCACATCATGGACATGGCTCTCGGAGAGCCCAGCATTCGTGATTCGAACGAATTTGCAGTCGGACTGCATGGCCTGTATCGTAGGATTTCCAGTATAACCCATCGAGCTCCTAAGACCCCCCATCAGCTGGTATAGGACTTGGTCAACGGGACCCCTGGTAGGCACTCGTCCCTCGATCCCCTCTGGCACGTACTTCTTGGCGTCTCCCTGGGATGACTGAAAGTATCGATCAGAAGATCCCTTGTTCATTGCACCCAGTGACCCCATGCCACGATACTGCTTGTATGTCCTACCTTGGTAGAGGATAGTCTCTCCCGGAGACTCATCGGTACCTGCAAGTATCGATCCAACCATTACACAATCTGCACCAGAGGCGATTGCCTTGGCGATGTCCCCGCTGTACTTGATTCCCCCATCAGCGATTACTGGGACGTCTCTCTTGGAACACGCCTCGACTGCGCTCATTACTGCAGTGAATTGCGGTACTCCAACACCAGTGACAATTCTGGTGGTGCAAATTGATCCGGGCCCTATGCCGACCTTGATTGCATTCGCACCGCTTTCGATGAGTGCTACTGCTGCTTCTCCGGTACCGACGTTGCCGGCAATAATCTGCGCATTGGGACCAGCTTGGTCCCTGATTGTACGAACCGTTTCCAGGACTCCATGAGAGTGCCCATGAGCGGTATCCACAGCCACTGCATCAGCCCCTGCTTCAAACATGGCTAGTGCCCTTAATATCCCATTCTCGCCCGTTCCAGTGGCAGCGACTACGCGAAGCCTGCCACGCTCGTCTTTGCAAGATAGCGGATTGTCCCTAGATCGATTAATGTCGCGAACCGTGATCAGGCCAGAGAAGCCCCCCTCTGAATTGACAACTACCAACTTCTCTATCCTGTGCCGGTGGAGTAGTCTCTTCGCTTCTTCTAGGTCTACTTGCTCTGGTACGGTAACCAAATCGGTTGTCATTACCTCGGATATCGCAGTTCCCTCGTCCTCGACGAACCTGATGTCTCTGTTTGTCACCATCCCAACGATTCCCCCGTCACCATTGATGACCGGGAAGCCGGAGAAGCCATACTGAGCCTTCATCGTTCGCAGCTCCCCAACGGTCATCGTTGGCCCCACCGTCACCGGCTCAAGAACCAAGCCTGACTCAAACCTCTTGACCTTGCTCACCTCTCCCGCCTGTTCCTCGATGGGCATGTTCCTGTGGACAACCCCGATCCCTCCGCTCTGGGCCATTGCGATGGCCATCTCTGCCTCTGTAACCGTGTCCATCGCTGCAGACACTATGGGTGCGTTGAGCTCGATATCGGTAGTGAGTTTGGCGGACAGGTCAACCTCAGCTGGGAGTACGGCTGACTCTGCTGGCAGTAGGAGAACGTCGTCGTAGCTCAGTGCGGTCTCTAACTGCGCCATTAGGGATACGCGTGGAGACTTGTACTTCAACGATTCCATGTAAGGACATTGAGTCCCGATTCCGACCCGAATCTTTGACGGTTGCTTCCGCTGGTTTCAAGAAACCCCGGTTGGCCCCGGACGTGGTGGTAACGTGATTAAGCCGGCTATAGTAGGATGGAGGGAATGGATAGGACTGCCCGAGATCCAGAGGAAACCTATCCTAGCCAAGATAGACACGGGGGCATGGTCAAACACACTTCATGCGGCTGACATAGAGATTGTCGAGTCCAACCCGGAGACCAGAATCAGGTTTCGATTGGAGGAAGACGGCAGATGGACTGAGAGGCCCCTACACAGATGGCGGAGGATCAGGGACACGAGTGGCCAGGAGACCATGCGACCCGTAATCAGGACGACCATCGAGATTGCATCCAGAGACTTCGACGTCGAGGTGTGCCTAGCAGACCGCTCCCAACTCAAGCACCGTATGATACTAGGTAGAAACTTCCTCAGGTTAGGATTCATCATAAATCCGTCAAGGCAGTGCATCCACACAATGGTCCGGTCTGAGGACAGGGCCGAGATAGGATACATGGACTAACATCCCTTTTGTGTGTCGACCCTATCCGAGACGCGTGATCGACAGCATTAGAGTGGCCCAGACCGGGCCAGAGGTCCCCTCTCCATGGTGGTTGAAGGGTGCTGCTATCTTCATCGGGATTCTAGGCCTCTCGTCTCTGCTCGGGGCCGTCTCCCTGGCGTTCTCCGGGATTATGATGGATTCTATGATGGCCGAACTCGACCCCGAGGAGCTGTGCGCAGATGACCCCGAGAGGGAGGAATGCGAGGCATTCATCGAATCCATTTCGGAGATGTCCGATATGCCCCTATGGGATGTCGGAGCGGCATTCTCGGCCCTCCTCTTCCTCCTATCCATACCAACGACCATTATCTTGTGGAATGGGGAGGACAGAGACACCGCACTCAAGTTGGCATGGACGTGGGTCGCCATCCACGCGACCTCCCAATTCTATCTCGTACACTCCTACATGTCTTGGATGGACGACTTCTACGACTCCATCCCAATCGATGACATGGGCTGGGTCAGCCTCTTCACAGCGATAGCATCGTATGGCAGCGTCCTGATGTGCGAGCTCACAATGGCAGCCGGACTCGTCCTGATCTCGTACAAGACCCGCCCTCCGACCGCATTGGAAATGCCCTCTGCATTCCACATCAGCGATGAGTGA
>PSPW01000004.1:0-1260 GCA_004195615.1 Methanobacteriota archaeon
GTCAATAGTATCAACTAATTGATTCGGATAAGTCGCAAGGGGTCATCCGAAACCCTTCCATCTGGAGATGGTAGTTTGATGGGCTTTCAGTCCGCCCTTTCAGAGGCTACCCTCACGAGGGTTCACCCTCTGATTCACCTCTGACTCAACCCGAGTCAGTGGGTACCCTCTGAGTCAATCCTCGTGGACTCAGAACGGCCACAACGCACCCATGATTAGCAGGGCAACCTATTGGGCCATGTTGAAATGGACTTGGCACCAGTACCATCCAATGGAGGACATAGTCTGGCTTAAGCAGATGTTCCGTCAAGAATTGGATTTGCGTCCACCCTCACTTGCGAAAATAGGTGAAAACAGTATTTTGATCCATGATGAGGCGGGAAGTCCAATTGCTCATGCCGCATTATCGAACCGATGGAGAAGTTCCGAAATCAACAGCGTCGTCGTCGACCCTAATCATAGAGGGAGGGGTCTGACGCATAAATTACTGGAACAGTTTGGAGGGGGGCGACTCTTTTCCTATACTCGGGATGTCCGCCTCCAATCGACATTGCTCAAAGCTGGGTTTGAACAGAGGCTATACCCCGGTGTACTCACCCTACTCAATATTGGGATTAGTCGTATTGCAATGTTTTTTTGGATGATTGTTACCCTAGAATTTAGGCGTATTTTCCATCAGTTCAGGCATCTGCTAAACTACAAATTATTCATTCGTCTGTGAATCAATGGCTACCCTAAATGTCGTACGCATAAACAAGGGGTGCCCTAGGTTTTGCCACTACTCTTCTTCTGAAGCATCTCCACTTTGTACTCTTTTGTATTTCACATAAATAACTCCGAATAGGAGTCCGAATACTAGTCCTGTGAGGATTCTTGATGGGTAAACCAAGTCGGTAAATGCCATGAGATTGGCTTCGGCATTCCAGTCCCAACTTTCGTCCCTGCACTGGTCATAGGTAGTGGTTGTTCCCCAATAGTCGTCCGTAATCTCGCATAATTCTATGACCTTCATCTTGGCGCTAAGCCACCCCAAAATTCCACCGATAGCAGTAGAGAGAGTTATGCTCCATGACTCATCATCCATGACGGTGGATCATTCGGACTGATTATTACCCTTCCCCCGTCATTATGGGGAGAGGGGTTCGGGAACTAGTCCTCGTGGATCTAAACCCTGAGCTTCCTGGCACGTCGAAGGCGTAGCCGGCCCAGGAGTCGAGCGAGTCGTTCAAGGCTGGCACCCCCTGGTCGAACCATGTCTGG
>PSPW01000004.1:1267-1729 GCA_004195615.1 Methanobacteriota archaeon
AGAGTCAGCAGCACGCCCACTCGCTCGGGCTCGCCGGCCTTCAGGCACCCGCGCACCTCACGCGCGACGCCTGCGACGATTGACTCGAGAGAGGCAATAGACCCTGGGATAAATCCGGGCAGGCAGTTCTAATCCTCGTGAGTCCGGAAGCTCAGGGGTTTAGATCCACGATGATTCGTTCCGGGAAACTGTCCCGGGATTCCTAGGAACGGGTAATCATGGTGCTGGGTTCGGACTCACGAGGGTCATGAGTTGTCTCTAGCCCAAGCAGGATTTTTCGAAACGATACATTCGTCCCAGACTTTCAATATCGTAGTGATGTGACGGGGGGCTCCGTCAACAACTGGACTCGGGTAGGAGATAGAGCCCGATTCCAGAATTTCACGGAGTCTTTCGCATGATACCTCTGTGTACACCTTATGCAAATGCTCGTACCATGGATTTTCTTCGGGATCCCCCAAC
>PSPW01000004.1:1736-80625 GCA_004195615.1 Methanobacteriota archaeon
CTGTTGTTCCTTTATTAGGGTGAGCATTTTGATGTCGCATCAACAGGTATGGGTTGGATTAGTTCGGACTCACCAGTACTCATAGGGTACCTAATTAGTTAGGTTGAAGTGTGACCACTCTCAAAAATCTAGCATGGGATATGAACCGAAATGGGTGATAGATGGAATCCTAGCAAAATCGTCTAGACCAGGACATAGATCGGAGAATGTATCAATTGATACAGTTGAGTCTTGGATTGAAAAAGCCAAAAATATGGAGATTAATTCGATAATTTGCTTCCTTGCTGAACGACAACTAGATTTCTACTCTGGAATACCCTCTGGATTGCTGGAACATTACAGAAAATCCGGATTTGGAATTCTACATTTGCCAGAAAAAGACTACCTTTCACCCCCTTTGAGTGAGGAGACTCTGAAAAAGGCGGTTTCTGGGTTCGAAGAACTTGAGAAACCAGTGTTAATTCACTGTAGCGCTGGTATAGATAGGACAGGGTTAGCGATACGTACTATTTTGGATAGAATTACTATTTCCTAACGGCAATCATGATCGGTCTGTAGGTAGAACCTTGGCTTACGGTCCTGACTCACGAGGACATAGCAACATCAAATGATGAGATCAGTCACCCTTCAACGATTTCTCGATGTTCATTCTCACTATCTTATTCATATCCATTTCTCCTTCATTTTCTGTTGTCTTCTTCTCTACCAATTGGTTGCATACCCAACATGGGTAGAGAATGTGTGTGTCTGTAATGAGTATGAAAGCACCCTCCGGGCATCTCCCTTCACATACTGGACATGCTTCTAAGCCGTTCTTGTCGGCTTCCACCCATGCTAGTGCCTGTCTTATCCCCCCTTCGTATTCCATTCTGAAATCAGTATCAAGTAAGTTCCTAATCTCACCATCGGGCATTCGTAATTTTCCTCTTGGGAGAAAACTATCTGGGGTGTTTGCCTGTTCCCTCTGAAGCGCGGGAGACACATAGGGCCCTCTGAGTCCTCGTGAGTCCGGAAGCTCAGGGGTTTAGATCCACGATGATTAGGAAAGTTCAGGCTAGGGATTGAGTCGGACTTTTTCTCAAAGGGTTTTCAACTGTCTGGTTCCAACACCACCTGGTCCCAACCAGGAATCCGGCTTGTTCCCGAGGATTTCGTCTAGTTTCGACATGTCATCATCAGTAAGTCCCTTTGCGACATCTATGCACCCCATGTTATCCTCAATCTGGTCAGAAGTTGTTGCACCTACCAGTATGGTGGAGACGTTAGGATTCTTCAGGCACCACGCCAGTGCAAGCTGAGCAGGCGTGCAGCCCATCTTTTCTGCAAAATTGACGAGTTTTGAGACCACCTCGAATTCCCCTCTATCCCGGCGCTCCTCGAGATCCTCCAGAAGCCATTCATACCCCTTCTGGGTGGCTCTCGAGTCATCCGGTATCCCGTCTAGATATTTCCCAGTAAGGAATCCCGACCTCAGTGGACTCCAGATGGTAGTGCCGATGTTATACGGCGGGTTGAAAAGTGGAAAATACTCGTTCTCGAACCTATCTCTGTGTAACATATTGTACTGAGGTTGCTCGAACTGAGGCGGCTCTAGTCCCTCGCTTTTGGCAATCCAGAAGGCCTCGGTAATCTGCTGTGCAGACCACTCGCTTGTACCCCATGTGGTTGCTCTCCCAGAGTGAACCATCTGTGTCATCGCTCTCACAACTGTAGAGGTGGGCGTGTGAGGATCTGGCCTATGGCAGAACAGCAGGTCCACGTAGTCCAGCTGTAGTCGAGAAAGAGAGGCGTCCAGACCCTCTCTGCAATGCTTCATCGAAAGACCGGACTCGTTGACTCCGGGGCCACCCCAGAATATCTTGGTTGTAATCACTAGGTCGGAGCGGCGCCAAAGCTCCGAGTTCTCCTCCTGGAGTTCCTTAAGCGCTATTCCGAAAATCCTCTCTGCCTCTCCGTAGGGGTTGCCGTAAGCCTCTGCGTGATCGAAGCAGTTAACCCCAGCATTGCGAACTATCTTCATTAGCTCCTTTGCGGTCTTGACGCCTTCGTCACCGGACAACCTGTCCTTGACTCCGTATGTAGCCCAGAACCCGTAAGATAGGACTGAGACCTGTATGCCAGTGTTCCCCATCATTCGATAGTACATGTTCTCGTGAGTCATATCTAATCCCGAACAGTCTTTTCCTTGAGAACTCTTTGAGTCAGTCACACCTCAAAGGGTAGCCTCTGGCTGATCCCGGACCTCGCGATCGCCCTCTATCTCGCAAGCCCCAAAGGGGGGAGCGTCGCCTACAACCTGACCCATAACCTGGTCTTCCCGGTGCTGCTCTGCTCCGCTGGGCTCTGACTCGAGCCGGAGAGCCTGTACCTGCCGATTGGGCTGATCTGGCTCTCCCACGTCGCCATCGATCGCGCGCTGGGGTTCGGGCTGAAATATCCGACCTTCTTCAAAGACACACACCTGGCGCGCACCTGAGGGAATCATAGTCAATGCTCAAACCCATGTGGTCAAAATTAGTATTTGCAAGGGCTTTCAGTGGGTGCTATTCGTCGCTACCCTTGCATATGCCAGCATACACGACTAGAATATTTTCAATTAATTAAGGAAATGTCATAAGCACTAACTCTAATGACGACACATGATTGGGAAGTTTCGAGAGAAAGCTACCCCCGGGCTAGTCCCTGCACTTGAGTCGGGCATATCTCATGATAAACCTGTGATTGGTGGTGAGAAATTAAAAGTCATCAATCATCTCTGCGTCGGTTGTTCCTATTGCCTAATGGCATGTAAGGACAATGCACTAGTAGTAGAGGGTGTTTGCGAAGTTCTAGAATCTAATTGTACTAATTGTCTTCTATGTCTTATGTCGTGCCCTACTGGTGCACTAGTATACTCTAGATGATTTTATGGGCCGCCCAAAAGCTCTGATTATCGGGTCAGGAATTGGTGGTTTGACATCTGCTGCTATGTTGGCGCAGACAAAAGATTACGATGTCTCAGTCTACGAACGAATGTCATTTGCTGGGGGCAGGTTCACTCAGCATGATCATGACGGTTTTCAAATTCCAACAGGTGCAGTACATATGATCCCTCATGGGAAGAAAGGCCCTTTTGCTAATTTGATATTGGGTAGTAGGAAGAGAGGTGGACTTGATCTAAGTAGGCATGGTGTAGATTTCATTCCAACTACAAACTTTGCATGTCAAATCAAAGGAGGTAGACTATATCAGGCTAAAAATGCGTTTGGAGTTCTACCTTGGTTTCCAATTAGTGATATGGTAAATTTAACTCGATTATTAAGTAAAAGAGCTAAAATGCCTATTGTTGGTGAGACTGAAAATGGCAAAACATGGCTTTCCAAGAGATTCTCAAAAGAGTTCGTGAATTTCCTAGATTCTTTTTCGAACTTTGCAGTTAGTCTGAGGTTTGAGCAGATGCCAGCTACATCCGTAATTCGCATGTTGCAGAATTCGTTTTGGAGCGATAAACCCCATATCCCCAAAGGAGGATGTAAGGGAGTTATAGATGGCTTGAGAAAAGATTTGAAGGAGAATGGTGCTAGAGTTAAATTATCAACTGAGATTACAGAAATACTTCCTGGTTCAGCTGAGGAATCTACCAAGGATAATGAGTTTTGTGTAGGTATACGTAGGAGAGGTAGAGATAGCTCAATTTGGGTAGGTGCAGACGCAATTATACACAATGGTGGTCATCCTAACTTATTGAAAGTACTATCAGATGATTTTGAAGTTAAGGAAGAAATAACTGAACAAGTAAATAATACTCAAGCAGTAGGTGGCATTGGTTTTTGTTTTGCATTAAAAGAGAATGTCCCCCATCAAGGGAGCGGTGTAACCGTGTTACCAGAAATAGATCGAGTTGGTGGGTATGTGATCCCCTCATTCTCTGATCCTAGTTTAGCACCCCAAGGACAACATCTGATGATTACGCATCAATATGTGCCTAGTTCAGATGTAAAGTCTGAAATAGAAAAAGGTCGCGAAGAACTGTACGAGGCAATACCTTGGCTTTCAGACTATGGTGAGGAAATATGTGTTCATTCATATCATCGTAATTGGCCTTGTAACAGGGCGCCTCAAGGTTCCGAACTTCCAGCAGATATAGGAATTGAAGGTATCCGATTAGTAGGCGACGGAGTCAAGAGTCATGGTTGGATGATGATAGAAGGTATTTCGTCTAACATCTCAAACGTGGTCAATGAAATCAAAAAAGAAATATAAATATATTGAAATGACAGTCTTATTGGTCACCGGCTTCGTCCCTACTTGGCTCCTTTTTCATCAGTAATGGAGTCCTCATTTGACTTAGGATTTGCTCCGGCATCGTAAAGGGGCCCCCTTACTGATGCATACGTCAGTATGAGTAACGTGAACTCACTTGGTCCTGAAGTCGAACCAATTGAAACGCCCTAATCCCAATTTGTGATCGTGTCCGAGACTCTCAAAATCCTCTCCAGCGCACTAACCTACTTCTTTCAGTCGTTGAGGTCCTTCGAGAAATTCATCTGATAATTCAGACTATCTCAACAAGAATAATATTCCCAATTACTTAGACTCTGTACATGGGAGATCGTCCGTTTGGATTAGTTTTCCTGATGATTATGGGGCAACTCATATCTGGATGTATGAGCGATGAAGAAATGGATTGGCCAGACAGGGTTGATTCAGAATGTGAATTTGAATTTGAAAATCTAAGTTGTAGCGTTTTCTCCACTGCTCTCGAGATTCCGATATGGGGACTAAAGCCCCCATCAATGGAAACATTCTGGATGATTGACCAGTCCGGTCTCCTGATCGAAATTTCGGCAAGCGAAAATTCGACATTGCTAGATATTAGAGAGGATGTCTCAAGATGCCACAATGAGCAAGGATTACTTGGTTTCGAATTCTCCGAAGATTTTACTCAAACAGGACTTATTTTACTCAGTTATATCGAGGATGGCAGTTGTCTTGGTGATAACAAAGCGAAACTGATACTAAGTTCGGCCCGCTATGACGGTCAGCGAATAGATCCCGACTCAGTCACCTCTTTGACTTCAGTGAAACAGCCATACAGGAATCACAATGGAGGGCATCTCGTATCAATCGATGATGGCAACTTCTTGTGGGGAATTGGAGATGGTGGCTCTCATGGAGATCCAAATGGAAATGGACAGAATCCGAATACCATTCTTGGGAGCATCCAACTTCTGAATTTTATCAATGGTTCTCTGTCTGAGGTCGATGATGATGATTCGCCGTTCCTAAGGTCAATTCACATAGGACTCAGAAATCCTTGGAGATTTGACGTTGATAATCAAGACCGCCTTTGGATTTCTGATGTGGGACAGAATTGTTGGGAAGAGGTGAATCTCATAACATGGAATTCGAGTTCCAACTTCGGATGGCCACTCAGAGAAGGCCTCAACGAATACCACAATCTGAATTCATGTGAAACCAGCAATAACAGTACATCGTCCGACTTTGTGGATCCTGTCCACCAATATTCCCATTCAGGTGGAAATTGCTCAATTACCGGGGGATTATGGATGGACTGGGGTCCATGGCAGTTCCACGACACCTACATTTTCGGAGACTTCTGCTCAGGGTCCATCTGGACACTGAAATTTGTTGATGGCTCTTGGGAACCTGAGTTCCTCGGTTCGACAGGTACGATGATAGTGAGTTTTGCAAGGGGACCTGCAGATGAACTGCTAATTCTAACCTGGGGTGGGACGGTCTATGCTCTGTCAGAGTAACGTGCAATGATCTTTTGTCTCCATGGCTCTTCAAATCGTGAATAGGCCCAGATCGATAAGGGTAACACCACTATCAAATCAATGAGGATGAACTCAAGAGTGAACCTCCATGACACACCTGTAGACATGACTATCACTGCGGAGATGTAGTTCGCAATCGGCAGATGCATGATGTAGAAGCTATAACTTGCCTCTCCTAGTCTGTGTATCGGTCCCTTTCTCAGAAAATCCAGAACTCTATCCTTGCCTGTCGAGGAACCGAGGAAGAGAATAATGAACAATGGAGTTAGCAGACCATTGTGAATATAATTGTCGAATTCAATAGGGAGGAATACGAATAGCAACAAAATCGCGATTGAGATTGGCACGACAGTATTCGAGGAAATCTCCATCGAACTTTCCTTCACGTTCAGCCATGTTCCAACAGCGACGCCCATGTAGAATTCGAATATCCGTACAAACGGAAATTTGTGGATAATTTCAAGCTCTGTGGTCGAGGTATCGAGGGTCAACTCCAACGCGAAAACTAGTGCTTGGGAGGAAAAGAAACAACCCCAAAACATCCCAACAAGTAAGCTTGGTCTCCATCGTCTTAACCTATCGTGAACCCTTGGAAAAGTGATGTAGCAAGTCAAGAAAACTCCGATCGTCCAAGCAGGCCGGTTGATGTACCACGGCTCAGGTACGTGAGGAAGGAAGGACTGGATGTTCAGCAAATTTGCCACAAACGCTTCAACTACCCTGCTGAAATCCGTCTCGTAAACAAACTCTGTTCTGTAGATAAATATAGGTATAAAGAATAAGAATCCTACATAGTACAAGGGAATCGTCTTCGCCATCCTCCTGATTAGAAACGACCTAGCACGCGACCTAGACCATGATTCTGTCCCGCTTCCCAAAGAAATAAGCAATCCAGAGAGAACGAAGAATACGCTTAATGCAGCAGTTCGCTCTAGGAGGATGTTCACAGTGTCAGATGCACCATTGATGTGATCTGGTAGTTCATGCAGTAGTAGGACATGCAATGCCGCTAGGAATCGTAGCCCAGTTAGCGCCCTAGTGTCCTTCAACCTCCGTTCTGCCATAATGTCGTGTTGTCGTAGGGTTCTTGTTTTCAACCATTAGGTCAGAACATGGGAATGAGGATCAACATAGGACACAGAATTGGAGACACAGCTGATGATGATGGTTGAAAAGAACTAGTTAGAACCTCGTGAGTTCGCAAACTCAGGGACTTAGAACCACGAAGCACAGTTTCAATACGGAATGACCTCGAACAGCACTGCGAAGTAATGACTGATGCTTCCTCCGAGCACAAACAGATGCCAGATGGCGTGGTTGAACGGAATTCTCTCCGACAAGTAGAACACGACTCCAATCGAGTAGAGAACTCCTCCTAGTAGAATCAGACTCAACCCATCCCAGCCCACAGAGTCAAAAAGCGGTTTAATCGCAATGACTCCCAGCCATCCCATTATGAGATAGGGTGCTGCTGAAACATAGTTCGGGACCCGATGATTTGTGACTCTGATGGCGATTCCGAACACAGCGCAACTCCAGATGAGGACGAAAAATATCCAACCAATCCAGCCACGGAGGTTCACGAGAACGAATGGGGTGTAGGAACCAGCAATCAGCAGATAGATTCCAATGTGATCGGCAATCCTCATCTTATGCTTCAACTCAAGATTCGTAACGGCATGATACAGGGTAGAGCAAAGGTAGCAAGCAATCATGCACAGGCCGAAAGTAACGCTCGACCATAGTTTCCACGGATCGTTTGTCAGGTGCGCCTCGGTGGTGAGGAAGTACAGGCCCACTCCGGCGAGGATAGCTCCCAACCCATGGGTGGCGACGTTCGCGATTTCCTCGTGGGGCGGATAATGAGAAACATGCAACTTATGTAGCATTTCTCCCAACCATCACACCTCTGGGGAATGGGTTCCTTAGAGGTTTAAAAACCACATCAACTTTATCTCCTGCATCAGTAATTATTGCACCATATGATTTCGGTAATCAATGACGCAAGAAATATTATACAGATGAGCCCGAAACATGAGGCATGTCCAAGAAAGTCCTCTTGATTGCTCGGAAGAGTGGTTACCCTCTAGCTTCGAGAACCTTCCCCCGGGCGGATACTACGGTTTCGACGTCTACTCGGGGCAGGCTTCAACGGAGGACTGAGGCTCTCTCGGACTGTGCTTAGTGGCGGACCGTGCAGGATTCGAACCCACGTCTCCGGCTCTGATGGCCGCATACCTCAGCGAGCTCGGCAGGGCGGCTAGGGCGGCCCTGTCCTCGGGCAGGCCATGCGATGAGGAAGCCCTCCTGCGCCTAGTCGCCCGAAACGGGGGGGACGGGTCATGAGCGCCAGTGTCCGCAGGATAGCGGCCAGACGCATCCGCAGGTCCGTGTCGGGCGGCACGGTCACCACCACTGTCGACGGCTCGGTAGTGGGAGTGTGGGACCTGGGCGAGTGGGCCTTGAGAACGGCGTACACAACGGTGCTTCCAGCCATGCTCGGCATGATTACCGAAGGCGGATCCGTACGGACGGTGTGGTTGTCAAAGGGGCACCTGTGGTCGTGTGGGTTACCCCTGGGAGTCACGGAGGTGTCCTCGGCGTCTAGGTCGACGAGGATGCGATCGCTCTCCCGGGACCCGACATGGAGGGAGTTCGAGAGGACCAAAACCGGCAGGCTCGCGGGCGAGGCCCCCGTCAGGGCCAGCAGGTACGTACCGCAGTGGGTCAGGATATCAGTGACCCTGCGCGATGGGGGGAGGTGCGTGTACTGCGGTGAATCCGATACCAGGAGGCTCGAGCTCGACCACAGGCTCGCCTACTCGAAGGGCGGGGCCTCCGACGACCCGGGTAACATCTGCCTCGGGTGTGTGAAGTGCAACCGCTCGAAGTCTGACTCGGACTGGGGGTGGGGCTGATGGGCAGGCACGGGCCGCCCGCGCCGGACCCCGATTGGGAGAGGCTCGACCACAGGGGCCCGCTGTCCACCCGATGGGCCTGGGGCTGGCTGTCACCGGACGGGGGCGTCGTGGTCAGCGACGGGGGCGACGTGTACGTCAGGGTCGACCGCGAGGACCTCACGGAGGCCGGCAGGGGATCGCTCAACCTGGGCGTGACCGGGGGCCTGGCCAGCGCGCTGCGCAGGGCCCTGCGGTGGTCGGAAATCGTGGGGGAGCTCTACGACGAGCCCGAGGACGAGCCCGAGGACGAGCCCGAGGACGAGCCGCGCGACCTGTTCCTGCTCCCGCCTAGCCGTCGCGAGTGATGCAAAGGGTAGCGTGGCATATGCCTGCACCATGTAAGGCCTCACTACTTCGGTTCACGCCTCGATGTGAAGGCCATCGCGGCGGCAGCCATCGAGACCATTACTAGGACAGAGCCGAATCCTGGCAACCCTTTCTCGGTCTTGTCTGGATCGTCAGGGAACGCGTCCGAGTTGTCACCAACCCCATTCCCATCGGAGTCCGTCCACTCGCTGGGATCCTCGGGGAAGGCGTCGGCGTTGTCGCCAAAACCGTCCCCGTCAATATCGCCCCACTCACTCGCATCGAGGGGGAACTCGTCGGCGTTGTCGCCGGTGCCGTCGTTGTCTGAGTCCGTCCACTCGCTGGGATCCTCGGGGAAGGCGTCGGCGTTGTCGCCGGTGCCGTCGTTGTCTGAGTCCGTCCACTCGCTGGGATCCTCGGGGAAGGCGTCGGCGTTGTCGCCAATCCCATCTCCGTCAGTATCCACCCACTCACTCGCATCGAGGGGGAACTCGTCGTCGTCGTCGCTCCACCCGTCGTCGTCGTCGTCGTCGTCGGCGTTGTCGCCAATCCCATCTCCGTCAGTGTCTACCCACTCACTCGCATCGAGGGGGAACTCGTCGTCGTCGTCGCTCCACCCGTCGTCGTCGTCGTCGGTGTCGGCGTTGTCGCCAATCCCATCTCCGTCAGTGTCTACCCACTCCAATGGGTCGCTAGGGAAGGCATCGGAGCTGTTGATGTACCCGTCTCCGTCGTCGTCCAGGCCGAATACTATCTCGTGCTGCCAGGTGGGGGGCAAAGCCTCGATATCCAAACAATAGTAGTGTGGGTATCTCCAATGACGGTTGAGGTCGAAGGTTGTCCCGTTGTGCGACCAAGAACCGGCTTTCCAGCCGCTTTCTGCACCGTAGCCGTCAGCAGCACAGAGGGAGAGGGGGCCATCGCTCCAACCCAGCCCACCTCCGTATGTGTTGAACTCAGATGCCAGATCGAAGGGTTGATTGCCGTCATAGTCAGCAGCATTTGAGTTGACCCAGTCTTGCGCGTACGCCAGTGCATCGCCACTATAATCCCAATTTTCCTCTAACTCAAGTGCAACTTCTGAAAGGGAATTGTCGTATTCTCTTTCATAACAACCAACGGCGAAACCATAATCAAGTTCGTACTCCGCAACGAATGAGTATACTGCTGCCTTGAAGGAGTCTTCTGGCCATATCATTCCACAATAAACCACGCCATTCTCTTCTTCATCTTCACCGTCACCAAAGAACTCTCCCGAGAGGCGCAGGGTCAGGTGTCCCGCTGCGTCGGGAGTTGTGTTGTAGAGCATTTCCCAGGCAGACCAGATTACCGGTGGGGACCCCCAGACGTCGATGGTCAGGACGACACACCACGGCTCTAGGCCGTTCAATGAGGAGGATGGTGCGTTTTCCAACCGCTCCCCCTCCAAGCACTCGCCAGAGTTTTCGTGCCCCATGGACATCAATAGGCCATCCTCGAATTCCCCCAGTTCCGAGTCGTTCATCGAGCCGTCGCCGTCGCCGAACTCTTGGTCGATCTTCTCGACGATGTCCTGTTCGAACCTCATGTAGCCTACCACGACTGCCACTGCGAAGTCGTTGTGCTGGTGCGGCAAAGTGATACCGGGCTCGTGGCAATATCCGGTCGATTGGTATCTACAGATGAAAGCGTAGTACTCCTCTTCCCTCAAGAAGTCGTTGATGTCCCAGTCGTCGAACAAATCGATTAGCGAATCGCAATCGTCTGGAATCGTGTCACCATCAATGTCAACATTATCGTCATATCCACTGCAGAGATCTTCGTTATCCTTGACACCATCTCCATCAGAATCATCGATGCAGCCATCTCCATCAGAATCCCAAGGAATGGACTCTTCATTGCTGCAATCATCCGTCCAGGATTCAACATAATCGCCCGGTGTCAGATCTTTGCCAATAAATCCGGGGAATGAACTGTTGTAACGATGAGTCTTGAACACCTTATTCTTGTTACTCTTCCCATTTGGATTTTCAGGGATGTCGTCACCCTGATTCATGGGTCCGGTACCAATCACTGGATTGATGTATTTCCAGACAACTTCGCCTTCCGGATTCACCTCAATGAACGTACCACGGACACCCCAAGTCACCAATGTGTTACCATTCTCCAATCGCTCTACACCTCCCAAGGAGGTCGCATACATACTCGTACCTTGATCCCATGACCAACTCGGTGCAGCAGGCGCCCAAGAACTGCCGGATTGCAAGACATATTCGCCATTGACCAGAGGTGGGGAAATGACATCAGCCGAAGAATAACTGGTATCTCGTCCAACTCCGTTGTTGAAGACAATCAAATCACCAGCACCGAGGCGTCCTTCATTGATCCACTGAATGTCATGTTGGCCGAACAGTTGCTGATCATCATTTGTTCCCGCGCGATAGGCTTCGGGGTTCCCCCAGCGATAGAGAATGTCGCCGCCCTTCCCTGAGTTGCCTCCGGCATGTCCAGCAGCTTCCTCTGTCGTCGTGCTATGATCGATAATGTAAATCTCGTTCACATTCCTGCAGGACAATGCAATTTGATCCAAGATTGGGTTGAAATCAATGCCATTGCAATGCATCCAATCACTCTTGTATGGGTTGAGGACGTCCGGCGAGTCGACGAAGTTGATGTCGAGTAATTCAGGGTGGTTGCCCACGACGCCATAGTTGTCCTTGGTGGAATCATAATCCTGAATCAGATGGTCCCAGATGTTCCACTCCCAGACGATATTGGCTTGGTCTGTTCCGACGGGTTGAACCTCAACAATCTTGTCGGGCCATAGGGTGTCTTGGCTCATATTGTTGGGATTGCGTCCTGCTTGATGGGATTCTGTTTCGTTCTTGAAATCCCACGCAATCATCAGAAAATTCCCATTGGACAATGGTTCGATATCGTGATGGCTGCGGTTGGTTTCTCCGGGGTAGAACCACTCCCACTCCATTTCACTGTCCCATGACAGGCGCTCAATCTTACCAGCAACCCCGTTGCCATCATGATCAAAATTGGTACCAAGGTTGGTCGTTCGTAGCAAATCTCCATCCTCGAGCATGTAGACTGCCATACCGGGAGGCAGCCCACTAGGGGATGTCCAGGAGTGAACCATTCGCCCATGTGCGTCAATGAGATATGTGCTCTCAGATGACATCGGAGCGAAGAGAGTGTAATCCTCATTCACACGATTATCGCAATAGATGAGTCCGACAGTCCATGTGGCATTTCGATTGGCATTACAAATGGGTTCAACCGGCGAGTTAGAAGATTCCTGTGCCTCGGAGGGGGAGGTGATTCCAAATGGCAGTAGTAGTGAAAATATGAGAATCGATATTGGGAGAACACACTTTCCCATACCTTGCTTATTGTGGGACATCATGCTCACCTTGCAGTGCCCGAGGGTGCAAAACCATATCATAATTTAACCAAAACTCTCACAATTCGGCGCAAAAAGCCGTAAAAGATATCCTCCCCAAAACCCAACTAACCACCATTGGTTGTGTGGGTAGGGAAATGGATGCCCGTATCATCGAGGGTCTACTGAGCAACCCCTGAGTGACAAAGGCCATCATAATGGGTATGTAGGTAGAACCATCATTCTATGAGTTCGTTGTCTTCCCAAGTTCCTTCAACAACAGTGCCATCTGATTTGACCAATTTACCCTGGCCGTGCTTCATACTATTGACCACAAACCCTTCGTATATTTCTCCCGTTGAGTGATTTTCGCTAACACCGAGCCCATGGCTTCGTCCATCCCTATGTTCCCCGACGTAAGTGAAGAATTCGGGATAGTGAGTCGTGCCTTTGCCATGTGCCTTTCCATGCTTGAATTCGCCCGCATAATATCCTCCTTCATCGAAGGTCAGGGTCCCTATGCCATGGGATTTACCATCTTCGTCTACTTCTCCGCTATACCGATCCCCTGAGATGCTATACCGATCCTCTGAGCTCACGGAAGCCCTAATGGATGACGATATAGAACTCTTTGGACCACTCTGATGCGTATGCGAGTCAGTGGGTAGGCTCTGTGTCGAGATGTCGGCTCGTTCCTTCAGGTACTCTCGACATGGCAATGTCAGACCGATGTCGGAAAAATGTCACGAAAATGTCGTTGCACTGCTCTAAGACATGGAGAATGTCTAGCCGTATCAGCAGAAAATCGACACTTCGATGGATAATCAGGGGCGGATCACCTTGAAATACCCTCGAACGCGCATGTTTCCATTATGAGACGCCCAGAGCGGAAGAAAAATCACCATGAACATAGTTACCCTACAAACATAGTTTGTGACAATGACGACAAAGAACCTAAGACGGTCATCGAGTACTACCGGAGGTTGGTGGACCTCCAGCACAGGACCAAGGACATCGCCACCCTCACGTGGAATAGGAAGCGTCGCGACTGCGAGGTCATCGGAGGCCTCCTGTCGGTCCCGATGGGAGTCGTGGAAGATGTCGATGGGCGAGGAATGGCCGACCTCCTCGAGGGGGTCGCTGCCAAGACCCGGGAATGGGCAGGGAAATACAGCCACAGCACCATCGAGAGGAACTACCACGAGGGCATCAAGGAGGCCCTGGTATCCGCGAGGGGGGTGCTGGGTCTGAACTCCGAGGAGGCGTTCAAGCACACCCTCTCACGCAGGTTGCTGAGGATTCGCCACGAGGAGTCGCCCCCGAAGGAGCCGCGAGAGTGCCCCACGGACGATGACGTGGCGATGGTGCTCAGGTTCGCGGACGAGGTGATCGCCGGGGAGAGGCCCCTGCCCGGCCTGCGAATGTCGAGGAAAACCGGGGAGTTGGAGAGGAGGATGAGCCTGCGTCATGTGAGGATGACCAGAGCTGCAGTGATGCTGGCTATGTCGACTGGCGGCAGGACGGGCGAGATCCACACGCTGCGCAAGGAGGACGTCACGAGGTCCGGGGTTACCAGAGTGGTCTCCAAGGGGAGGTCCCCAGAGCGAGTCACCACAGGCATCGACCCGTCCCTGTGGGGTCCCATCGAGGAGTGGAAGCAGTGTCTGGAAGAAGAGGAGGAGAGGTTCTTCCCCTATAGCAGGAATTACTTCGACAACATCGTCCGCGCCTTCCACAGGCAGTCGGGCGTCGAATGGCGCAAGAACGGGCTCTACCCATACCGTCGCTGGTCGATCAACACGATGCTTCGGCTGGGGGCTGACATCAACACCATCAAATCGGTCTCCATGCACCAGTCCAACGACTCCATCCTGGCCTACGTGTCAGAGCTGTCAGAGCGAAGGTCGAGGGACGAGGGAGTGGGGCTCCTGCAGGGCAGGCTGAGGTCGATCTACCGAGGCGATGACGCGCACGACGACTCGCTGGGCACCCTCAGCCAATTGCAGGTCGACCTGTGCGCGCTGATGGGGTCCATCGGCGACGGCAACTCCTCTGCCTACGACGACGCGGACGGGCTCGTCCACTTCGACTTCGAGCGGATGTCCCGCGTGAAAAGGCGGGGCGGCAGGCTCAGGCAGATTAGCGTGGAAATGGCGGACCGTGCAGGATTCGAACCCACGTCTCCGGCTCCGAAAGCCGGAAGGATATCCAGACTACCCTAACGGTCCACGCTTGCTCCCCAGCCCGGCCGACCTATATTCAATCCGACGGGTGGCAGAGCACCACTAGCCTCGATAGACTCTTGTGGACTCTGACCGGGATGGCAGAACGCACATTCCAACCAGATTCCATGATTCTGCCCTTCAAATCATCCCAGTCCATTCCCATTACCTGCAGTTGATCCGAGACCGGCCCTTCGAGTGCATCCGGGTTCGCTGGGAGCATCGTGCAGACGGTCCCATCCTGACTCATCTTCCTAGCCGAGGAAAGGGCTCCGAGGAAAACGTCCAGTCCGTCTTCGGATGTCCATGCGTTCCTCCCGTATGGAGGATCGAATACGAAAGAGCACCCCTCTAGATTCCCCCATACTTCGTGGATTCCGTCTGCCGAGCATCTCTCGACCCTATACGAACCCTCACCCTTGGCCCAGTCCAAATTAACGATGGTGCCCTCTACCATCCTCGAGTCTAGATCGCTAGCAAAAGTTTCCAATCCTAGTATGGAGGCCTCGATGGCGATGCCTCCTGTTCCACAGAATGGATCGACCACAACAGATGGAGGGCCTCTGGAGAATGATAGTGAGACCATCAGGCGTGCTAGTCTAGGATCCATAGTTACCGGCTTGAAGAAAGGGCGCTCGGTCGGTGATGTACCGACGTAGGTCCCAGGGAATGATTGGTCTCTGATACCCCAGAGGATTAGCGGGTTCTGCTGTGCGTCATCCCAGTGCCCAGAGGATTCTCCCGGGCCCGCTAGGATCACTACTATCTCGGAATCAGGATTCTCCAAGTCCACTGGCCTTTGATTGCTAGATATCTTTGCACCTACCTCGGACTCTATCTCCCTGCGGGAAAGGTCGCAGACCCCGGTTCCGAGCTTCCTAGCCCTGACAGCGAAAGAACCCGCAGGTAGGAATGACTCTGCCCACTCGTCAATGTAAGTAGCGATATCCACTGCGGATACCTCACGTTCGTAGACCCAGAGCCTAGAAGTTGAGTGGATTACGTCATCAACTAGGGATGCTCCTGAGATTCGCTCTAGTACGGAATCTGACTGAGTTACGAAGGTCAGTCGGGGGTGGAGGGTCTCTATCGGGCCGAGAAGTGCCCTGCACTCCTCCCTGAAAAGAGGAGGATGCCATCCGCTGCCCAATAGGACCAAACTTCGAGTTCCCATACCAAATCCGTGGGGTGCTCTTGGCTTCAACCCTATATGCCCTCACTACCAGCACCACCCGTAGTTGCGAGGGGAGTAGTATGGGCTGTAATCTGAGAGACCTTGTTTCACCAGAATCAATAGAGTTGAGCGATCTATCTGGACAGAGGATCGCCATTGACGTGTTCCTGAATTCCTATCAGTTCATCACTTCAATGACTGGCCCGGATGGTAAGCCCCTCTCATTCGATGGGAAGCCAGTGGCACACCTGATGGGTTTCCTAGATAGGGCCACGGTTATGATTTCAGAGGGGATAGATCCGGTCTTCGTATTCGATGGCAAGCCACACGACCTCAAACGAAAGACGCTTGATGGCAGAAGGGAGAGGAAGATTAAGGCAGCTTCCCGTTGGGAGGCGGCGGTTGATGCTGGAGATATGGAAGCAGCAAAGAAGCTAGGGCCGCAGACTGCTGAGTATACTCCAGACATGGTTCAGGAGACCAAGGACTTGTTCGATCTGATGGGAGTCTCCTGGGTCGAGGCCCCTATGGAGGCAGAGGGGGCTGCTGCAGTGATGTGCTCCAGGGGCGATGTGGCTGCAGTAGCCAGTCAAGACTGGGACACGCTCCTATATGGCTCACCAGTGATGGTGAGGAACCTGACGAGCCATGGGACTAGGAGGTTCGGTCGAGTCATGAGCGCAGAGAAGATTGTTCTTTCCGATACTCTCCAGAGCCATGGTATCACTAGAGAACAGTTGGTTGACCTAGGGATAATGGTCGGTACCGACTTCCATCCTGGTATCAAGGGCATCGGGCCCAAGACTGGCCTGAAGCTGATGAAGAAGCACGGCACGATGGAGGCGGTTGCCGAGGCCAAGGGCTTCGAGCTCCCGGAGGATCTGGAGGGGATACGTTCCCTTTTCATGGAGCATCCCGTTGGTGACGAACCACTCCCTGAGGCCCAGCGGGCCGTGGAGGAGGATCTGCGCTCGTTCCTCCAAGTTAGACGTGGCTTCTCCGATAGACGACTGAATCGCGCAGTTAACCGTCTGGCTGACGCTGGACGACTTAGATCGTCCAGCCAGCCTTCGTTGTTCGACTTCTGATTAAATCAGGTCGAAGTCGTTCTCTTCCGAGTCTGGGATGCCGTCGCCGTCATCGTCATCGTCGGTGTAGTCTGGGATGCCATCGTTGTCGTGATCGAACTGACCAGTAGTGTCCCAGCCATCGTTCAACTCGAACCAGTCCGACAGACCATCGTTGTCGTCATCGGTGTCGTAGCTGTCCCAGAGTCCATCGTTGTCGTGATCGTACCTGTATGTGCCGAACTCCCCGTCCAACTCGTCGACATCTAGAATGTTGTCATTGTCGTCATCGGAGTCGTCTGCGTCGTTGATGCAGTCGTTGTCGTGGTCTCTCGCTGCATCGACATCGATGATTCCATCGCCGTCTAGGTCGATTAGCCTCTCTTCGGCTCCGTCGTCATCGCAGTCTAGGACGTCTTCCCAGTTGTCGATGCCATCGTTGTCGATATCGAAGTCTATGTTGTCGCTTAGGCCGTCGTTGTCGTGGTCGTAGATGCAGGTCATTGGATTGCCGTCATTGACTTCCTCGCGGTCGTCGATGCCATCGCCGTCATCGTCATCGTCGTCCTTGTCCATGATTCCGTCGTTGTCGTGGTCGAGAGATGCCAAGACAGACTCCTCCATTACATCTGGGATTCCGTCGTTGTCGTCGTCCACGTCGTAAGGCTCGTCTGGGATTCCGTCACCGTCGTTGTCGACGTCTCCATTGTCCCTCTGGTTATCCAGTATCTGACTTGCTAGCACTCCATGGCAGGTAGATCCCTGACCTTGATTGTCTCCCTGGGTCTGACCCTGCTGCTGCTGGTTCTGGCCGTTCTGGTTGTTGCCGTTCTCGTCACCGCTCTCCTGATCGCCCTGCTGGCCGCTCTGCTCGCCACCGTTCTGCTGCTGGCCCTGACCGTTGTCCTGCTGGTTGCCTTGCTCGCCTGGATCGCTGTCCTGGCTTTGCTGGCCATCCTGGTCCGACTGTGAGCCCTCGTCCTGGCCCTGGCCCTGCTGGCCTTGGCCACCTTGTCCTTGGCCATTCTGGCCTTGTCCTTGGCCCTGACCCTGTCCTTGGCCCTGTCCTTGACCCTGTCCTTGGCCCTGTCCTTGGCCCTGTCCTTGGCCCTGTCCTTGGCCCTGTCCTTGGCCTTGGCCCTGTCCTTGGCCTTGGCCCTGTCCTTGGCCCTGTCCTTGACCTTGGCCCTGTCCTTGACCTTGGCCTTGTCCTTGACCCTGTCCTTGACCCTGTCCTTGACCCTGTCCTTGGCCCTGTCCTTGGCCGTCCTCTCCTTCGCCACCGCCTTCGGTGCCGCCGTCCCCGGATCCATCGCCTTGGAAGTCAGGGTCGTATGCGTCGGGTATTCCGTCGCCATCCGAATCTGATGCGGCTCCGTCATTGGGGTCGTTTGGATAGGGGTCGTTAGCGTCATCCGTACCGTCTCCGTCAGTATCTGCCGAGTTTGGGTTGGTCCCTGCTTCGTACTCTTCCAGGTTGTCGAGGCCATCCCCATCGGGATCGGCACCTCCATCGCTGGCGGAGAGGGGGTCGAGGCCATAGTTGACCTCCCAACCGTCTGGCATACCGTCGCCATCGGTATCTGCGTTGTTCATGTCTGTGCCAGCAGCCTGCTCTTCTGCGTTGGTCAGTCCGTCCCCGTCCCAATCGGCTCCTCCGTCGGAGGGGTCCAAGGGGTCTGATCCATCGGCTCCTACACCGGACGAACCGGCCATTAGCACTAGGAGCAGTGCTGTAATCACACTAGTTTTTTTCTGATATTTCATTGTAAATTCACTTCCTAATTTTCCGTTAATCCAACGAGTATGGGATGGCTACTTGAAGAGAGTCTAGACACGTGTCCGAAACCGCAATAACGCTACAGTGAGCGTCATTCCTAGTCTTTCCGAACTCTCGTATTACTGTCCTGACTCCTCCTTTTCTTGTCATCCAATCTCACTGGCTTTCTCAGGGAACCCTCTGTTCCCTCTGGCCTCGGAGAGGCATGTAACGTATTTCAAGGGTTCCTGTGCCAGTTTCAGGGGGTTATTCTCGAAAGTTCGGCTATGAACCTAGTCGATCCCATGAAGTGTAGCACTGGAACGATTAGAGAAGACAGTGCGAGAACTCCGAAGAACAGCCCCGACCAGAGCTCTATTCCTCGACCAATCGAGAGGAATAGGAACCATCCAATTAGGACGGAGACCCATGGAAGATGCCTCTTCGTGTATAGGGAGAGCCTTGCATTGAGAATCTCGTCAGAGTAGAACTGAGGAGTGTTCTCTGGGTCGGCCAAACCATGCTCTACGCCACATCGGGAGCAGACCTGATACCTCGGTCCGTTGCCCGTGATGAATTGGGCCTGAGGGTAGTTCTGCTTACACATCCTGCATACTGGCATGACGCTCGTTCCAACCAGTGGAGGATTGTCCTTCAAGGCTGCGGTCTTCGGCACTAGCTCAATCGTCGTCAATGGCGTCATCCAGGAATGACACGTCGATATCCTCTGATTCTTCCTCGACAAGTTCGTCGGCTAGATCATTTAGATCCTCTAGACCGATCTCCTCAGTTTCCGAGTCGAGGAGGTCTCCCACAGACACATCGAGATCCCCCTCTTTCTCCTCGGTGGTCTCTTCCATAGGGAGTTCAGGGGTCTGGTCCTGTGGTTCGCCTCCATCATCTAGAGATGGTCTGAGGATTGAGCTTGAAGCGATTTCCTCCTCCTCTGAGATTCCCATGGCCTCTCGAGACAGCTCCTCCTCCATCTCGACCTCCTGGGTCCCCATCTCCCAGGGCTGTGGTGCCTCCTTCTCTCGGGGCCTGATTATCAGCGCCGCACCGAGGATTACCATTATGGCGGAAACCATCATTATGACGGTGTTAAGATTGCCGTCCACCAATTGGTCGAACCAAGATACATCACCTGCTCTCGGGCCATTGGGAGACCCATCGGGAGTCATCTCGGAGAGCGGATAGACCCTGATCGAGTCCACGGAAAGCCTGTGGACATCCCCATCGAAGGCGACTATTGTGAGCCAGTAAGGGGTCGATGAGCTAACGGGGGTGGGGCCGATTGAATCGAAAGAAGTGTTCGAGGTCACCGAGGACGAGACAGCGATGGCATCCCTGGTGTCAGAGAACTGCATCGTGCTAGCGTATACAGTGTAGGATTCCACCTGCGGATCTTCCGAATCAGTCCATAGGACCTCGATTCTAGAGCCTGAGGCGTCCCAGTATGCCATAATCTCGGTCACCTCGGGGAGGTGCATCCCGGGATCCTGGGAATTCTCATCGACGGGGCTAATCATTGACGTTTCGAGCTCATCGAACCATGCGTTCCCTGAACTGTCTACTGAAACCACTGCCACCCACATTGGCACGTCGGGCTGTATCTCCTCCCCGCTAGACAGTGTTTCCAGTAGGACCTGCCCCCACTCTGTCCTGTCCAGCACCAAAGATGGTTCGAGTCCTTCGGTACTGTCGAAGGGTGTGCCTGCGACGGCGAAGATCTGATACTCTGCGATGTCGGGGGCGGAACTTGCGAGGAATGAGACGAGAACCCCATCTCCAGAGTCTGGTGACCTGTCCTCCAGAGTTGGTGCTGGAATCCTCTCTGGTGGGAACAGGTCGCCTCTGTTGTCTATGGGAGTCACCAGAGCCAGATGGTCGCTCAAGTCTGAGAGAACCACGTTCCCCGCGATGTCGTGGATTGTCACCGTTACGTACAGGGGTACGTCAGGTGATATCCTCGATGGTGATAGGTCATCAGCCTCTGTCCCATACAGGGCCGTGGACAGGGTCACCTCGAGGCGTGGGGAGTTCCCAATCTGCCTCTGGTCAATCGTCACAAGGTTGCAAGAGCCACTTGTCTCGCAGGCTAGACTCACATCGGTCAAATCGTCCAGAGGGAAGTCTGACACCCACACCGTGTAGTGACTGAAGTCATCTGCTAGGGTCCTGTTCCAGCTCACATCGATTGCTGTGCCGTCATCGTCGGGATGATCCCACGCCTGCAGACCGGAAACCATGTCGGGAGGTGTGAATTCCGAAGAATCTAGCTCCGAGTAGCTGGCGGTTTCCACCACTAGGACCTCGTCGACGTTCTGATTGCCCCAGTCATCAACAGCAACAACTCCGATCCAGTATACCACGTCGTTATCCAGCAATGAGTTTCCTATTGAGTCGATTATAACCTCGTCAGTGGTGCAGTCGGTTACGAACTGTGCGACTGGCCAACCGTCTACGGATGTAGGTGCCGTCCATCCCGAAGCAGGGAGGATGTAGATTACGTGGAAGGAGCAGTCCTCCTCTTGGTTAGGTTCCCATGTCACGACTATCCTGCCCCCCTCATCGTTGGGGGCGTCACTGGCAGTGGTCCCGGTTATCGGTACAGGTGCTATCCCGTCATTGAGTCCTCCTGCTGTGACGACTGGGCCGACCACTGTTGCGTTCGCTGGGTCGAATTGCCCGGATTCGTCGACGCATACAATGGCGAACCAGTAGGGTACGTTCCCGTCTAGCTCAAGAACGGACGAGTTACCTGCGGCGAAGGCGAAGTCGATTGGGTTCGAAAGGGCCATAGCACTGGTAATCTCTTGCTGTACAGCCCAAATCCGGGTTAGCTGGGGGTCCAGTTCCTGGCAAGCAGACCACTCGGCGAAGACTGTCCCAGGAATTCCCCCTGAGACGGGTTGCACGACCAGCCACTCTGGAGGCGATGGGATCTCGTCCGTAGGTGTTGCGTTTCCTTCCCATGATACGGGGTCGCCAAGGCTTCCGTCAGGATATTCAATCGTTATCGCCGCCCTGTACTGCCGCTGATCTGAGAGAGGGACTTCGGAACCATTACTGTTACCAGTGGTGAAGACTGCTGTGGTCTGGGACCAATAGGGGACTCTCTGGTACGATGGTAGGTTCTGGAGGTCTTCCTTGGAGGGAGTCCACTGGGAGTTGTCCGTGGAGTCCCACAGGTAAACCCTGTAGGCTGACCAAGCCGAATCCTGAGCAGGAAGCCACGATGCGTGCAGCACGCCGCCGCCGTCGTTGGGTCTGTCGTAGAGACTCGTCATGATCGTTGGTGCCTCTAGTCGCTCCCAGTCGTAGGAGACTCGGATCTTTATCCGTCCGTCGAGAGGAGATTGCATTTGGAGGTGAACCGTGGATGATAGAGATCCCGGGTAGGTGTTGAATATTGCAGTCTGGAATGACTCCTCAATCCTGGGGTCTAGTGCTGCTAGGTCCCAACTCCCAGTGTAGTTGAGATTGGTCGACTTTGCCCAGACCCAGGATCCCCTCTCAGGGGATGAGAAGGTCAGTGATCCGGGGTAAAGAAGTAATTCGGATGAGTTCGCTTGGTTTTGGTCGATTGGTATCGAAACCGGGGATTCGTGAGAGACCAGGGTAGTCGACATTCCCGGTCTGGTGCTGTCAGTGATATCGAGCGTTATATCGGCGAATATTGCATTAAGGGGGTAGGCCCTCCTCTGATTCTCCCTCGGAACCTCCCTTAAGGTCTCCATCGGCTTGTAGATATGGAGTCCGTCTTCCCCGAGTACTGCTAGTCCCATCCATGAATCGACATCGCCGGCTATCGCACCCGGCATCTCACCAATCATGACGACCTCGTGGTCCCCAGTCGCCCTGACTACGGTGATCTTGCTCGCCGATAAGACAGCGAGGTGAGTACCATCCGATATGAGATCAATGATGGGCCATGCCTGCAGGTCGACCCCACTCGGTCCGGCCTCCATGGCCATGGAGGATCCATTCCAGTGTACTAGGGGTTGGTTTGAGGTTGCGATGTGGACGCCCCAGAGGTCCGATTCTACGGCACTGACGTCATTGCTCGGAATCATGTCGATGTTGTATGTCCCGTTGGAGCTGTCTGTGGAGAGGTCCCATGCAGAGACCCCGGGCCTAGTCGCTCCCTGGCCGTTGTGCGAGATGAATATGGCAGAATCGTGATGCAAGGTAATCATGGAACCAGTGGATGTGTCGTTGAAAGTCCTGGATACCGAGTCTGCAAAGACTATTCCTGAAACGAAGTTCCCGACCAAACCGTCAGCCCTTCCGATTGTCCCAACGATTTCGAGGTTCTGATCGAGGACTACCAGGCCCGATGGTCCCCCGACGAGAACCGTCCCATTGCCAAGTACGGGTGCTGATGGCACGAAGAGGTGGTTCGAGATTGGGGTGGGGAGTCCATCAATCGTGGTAATCGGATCGTCCCAATCGTACTTTGTTTGGTTCCAAAGACCAATCCCGCCATGAGTGGAAATGAGGATGTGCTCACCGTATTCCACGAAATCTGTGACGATATTGCTCGGGAGGCCCGCCAACAGGCTGCCTTGGCCCCACGAGCGGGAGTCGGGATCAAATGTCTGGAATCCGGCAGAGCTCCCATCCGAGCCCATCAGACCGATGAACATGTGCTCACCGTCATGGAACATGCCGTCCATCTGGTTGTGAAGCGCGGGAGGAGTCCGTTGGAGAGCCCTCTGGGTGAGGTTGAAGGAGAAAAGGCCGTTTCCAACCGTTGTGACCCAAATCTCCTGCTCTACTAGCATGATTTCGTTGATAGACTCCGAGCGTGCATCGAAGCCATACTGCCAGTTTACCGAACCATTGTCGAGTAACTCGCCTTGGAGTACGGTGGTTGATAGGTATGAGTACTCCGAGGAGCCAACTGTGACCCAAACGTGAGTCTCGTTGGAAATCATCTCGTGAACGACGCCCGAGGGGAGTCCGACCAACTCGTCGAATCCACCCTCGATAAGTCCCGTGCTGTCAAGCCTGTCTACCCTGTTGATTCCAGAGAGGTCTCCAGATCTGCCTATGGCATAGGACCTGGAGCTCCCTGTGGGAACTCTGACTATGGAACACGAGTCCATTCCCAGACCGATAACATTTCCAGAAGTGGCTGATGAGCCAGAGGTGATGACTCGAGTAACCCCCCCACTTCCCTCATAATGGGAAACCAATAGTAGATTGTCATCGTAAAGCATACCACCTGGGAAGACTGGGTTCTCGGAGACGCCCATGTCCGGGGTGAGTGTGGCGAGGAAGTTGTTAGAGGAGTAGTCAAATCGATCGATGCCGACGTTGCCCGTATCGAAGCCAACGTACATTATTTCGTTCTCTTCATCGCAAGCGAGGGCTCGAACGTCCTTATCCGCCATGTTTGAGTTATCGTTAGTAATGGGAGATAACCACTCTTCTGTGATTCCATCACCATCATGGTCTCCGAGGTCGAATCGGGCAATCCCCCCTCCTACGGCCCACCACTGCCATGCGCTGAACCCTATTGCTACGTGTACGATGTCGTGACAAAGCAAGATGTCGGCACCATATCCATCAGGAATATCGTTGGTATCGACATCCCAAGTTGTCCAGTTGCTGTTGTTTCCTGACAATCTCATCAGATGCCCATCGTTTCCGTTGCCAGATGCCGCCCAGATATCGTCATCAACTACTTTCAAGGAGTAGAAGTCTAGTTCCGATTCGGAAGGAAGACCGTCTCCAGGGAGCCATGAGGGGAGCCATGACTCATTGACTGGATTCCAGCGCAATATTCCATTCATACTGGCGAAGAGGTACTCTCCTTGGTACTCAACCATACCCCTGATTCTCCCATCAACATCGTTCCATTGGTTCAGCAGAGTCATGTTTGAGGCAGAGAATCGTCTGAGGATGTTGTCTCCGTATGCAACCCACATCTCACATGAGGTGTTTAGTGGGAAGCAGTCGCCTAGGTATTGGGCATTCACCCTACCTACATCGCCAATCGTCTGTAGATCGTCCTCCCAGTCATCAGAGGTGGTGTTCCACCTCAGAATAGTCCCCGTATCCCCTGATCCACCCCATCCAGAGGTCTCCACGACGCTGATCCATACCTCATCGCCAATTTGGTTCATTCCATGGATGACTCCGTTGAATCCTAGGCGTTGTCCAGCATCTATTGTCGATAGGGTCGAATTGTTGTTCAGGTTGATCCTAGAGACCTCATCCCTAGTGTTCCATGGATTGCCTCGCTGGGGCGAGTAGTACATCACTTCCTCAATAATCAGTATCTCTGCTGGGGAGTAGCTCGGAAGGGTTGGCCCGTCTTGGTTCGCGCCCCTGCTCCACTGGATCAGAGTTGTTTCGTTGACCAGATTAATCAAAGTGAGCCCGAAATCCCCTCCAGCCCACATCGTCCCCTCTTCTGTCCCCTCAATCATGACAGTCACATCGTCATCGTCCAGGATCCCCTGGGAACCGTCCCACGGTGTGAGCCATGATCCCGATGAGAGGTTGAATCGGGCGATTCCTAGATTCTCAAACCCGAGATAGAGTATTTCTCCGAACTTGAGGGTGCGTGCCCGCTCGGTGTCGTCACCTGCGGTCCAAACCTCCACGACGGTGCCGTTTGATGTGTTGATGACCGCAGCACCCTCGGTGGTTCCAGCATAGAGGAGGTCTGATCCAATTGGGACTACTGAAATGACGAATCTGGAAGGCATGCCGTCTCCTTGGCCCCCTCCTCCACCACCGTTTCCTCCTGATGTCCAGCAGTCCTCGAGTGTGAACTGTGATTGTGGATTATTGACATCGGGCCAGTTCCACATGCAAGCTCCCCTGTTTGTGCCTGCATAGACGCCATTAGCATCGCTGGAGACGTCATAGAACTCGAAGGGGTCGTTGTTCCAACCGGGAATGCTAGTTGGGAGCAAATCCCATGTCGAGCCGTCCCATCGAGCCAGTCCACCGTTTGCATTCGAACCCGAGTTCTGCACTTCGGAGCCGACCAGTAACCCGCCGTAGAAATCCAGCGACAGTGTGTTGACGTCCTCATCAGGAATACCGTTCGGATCGTCAGGGGTCCAGAGGTCGAGGATGTCGCTTGTCAATCTGTCAATAAGGAGTATTCCCAAGCCAGGGAGACCGAGATAGATGACATCCCCATCAACTGCAACCGGGGTGGAGTCTAGGTTATCCATGCCAAGAGACTGCCACGATCCAATGATTGCTGGAGTGCTGAGTTCTATCCTCATCACTCCGGCTTCCTCTGTTGCGATGTACGCGATTCCGAATCTGGTTACGATATCTCTGATTCTATCTGAGTCCAACCCTTCTGACTCCGAGTATGTCTCGATGATATTGTTGGAATCGGTTGAATAGAGCGATATTCCCGCATCCAGATGTCCGATGACAAGAGTTTCTGTATTGGAGTCGTATGCCAAACTTGTGACCGAGTTGGAATTCAGGCCTTGAATCGTTTCGAAGTAGGCCCCATCCACATTGCTCAGCCTGTGCACGCCACTGCTAGTGGTGCCGACCCAGACCCAACCGTCTTCATCCTGGACTATTGATGTGATATCGCCCGGTTCGAGCTGTGAAGTAAGACTGTCTGCAATATCGATGGGTTCCTTCCAGAGGTTGTCTTCCTTGTCCATCATGTCGATAATACTGCCCGACGCTATCCAGAACTCTCCCGCTTCTCCGTCGTCAATGATTACAGTAACCTGAGCATCATCAATCGAGGGGCTGCTGACTAGTGGAAACGATCCGTCCGAGCTGTCCTCTAAGACTCGCCCGAAAGTGCCAGATGAGTCTCCGATTATTGCCATAGATGCTGAAGGGGACCTATCTAGACCTCCGGGCCACGCGCTAATGCTAGAGGCGGTTTCTGACAATCCCAAGTCTGCCAATTGAATGTCTGAACTGAATAGAAGTACATCGGTATCGTACGGTTGTACTTGCTGATCTCCAAGAATGAAGAGCCATCCAGGAGTAACAGCCAGACCGATTATACTGTCGGAAGACAACCAGTTCGATGAAGTCCACGAAGGAATCCATGAGATGGAAGACAGGTCGAACCTATCGATTCCCGAGTCAGCCGTGGCAATGTAGAGGATGTCGTCCGAAACTGCGATGTCTGCGATTGAGTTGCCTGATAGATAGGTTGAATCGTCCCATACGAGGTTTCTTTCCACTACCAGAGAAGTTGGGTCACTTGATGAGACGTTGTATTCGATGACGCGAACACCGTGCTCCTGAGTGGCTAGGAATAGTTCTCTCCCTTCGATGAAGATTTCAACGGGCGTCTCAACCTCCGAGGATGTGCAGAATTCAAATGACTTCCAGAGTGCCCCCTTAGACGGCATGAGGTAGTGCAGATTGCACTCAGAGGCACCCCATAGAACGCCGAAAACATCTACACCCATTGCCAGGATTGGGTCAGAGAGGGAAGTGTTGGTTTCGACTGGGAAGTCCACTAAGGGGACAGAGTCGGATAGCCCCATTGCCGTGACGTTGCCCTCGGCATCTCCAACGTAGAGCAGGTCTCTGTTTGGGTCAGAGACAATTGAACGGCCTGCAATGTTAGGAATTATGTCGATAATGCGCTTGTTTGCGTTGTCATCTAGCTGCAGTAGGTCATCGTCAACGAGAATATACAGCCTTCCATCTATCGGGTTGTACGTACTTCCGTGAATTGAAACCTCAAGTGGGCTGAAGGATAGTTTTGGATCGACGGGACGGAGTGCCTCGATAACCAAATCTGTAATCTCGATGCCCGTGGGGATTTGCCAAGAAGCGTCGCTGATTGTATTTGGCTTCAATGACGCGTCCAAGATTCCGTCGACCAAGGTTGGTGAATTCTCAGCAAAGCTGTTTTGCCTCCCCAGATCTCCTCTTCCGCTCCAATCTAGAACACTTGTCTGCGTATCCATTACTGCAATTTGTGGTTGATTGACCCAATATCCATCGCTTCCGTTTACGGAGATTTCCAGAGTAAGATTGTCAATGACTGCGCCGGGTGCGAATTCCAAGATAAGGTCCGCCAATGCAGGGGTCCCATTGGCAGCGTCAGCACCTGTGGCATCCAAGACTAGCCATCCTGTGTCGTTGCTACCATTTTCCCCCCATGATTTGCCTGAGGCTTCATCCCTAGTGTTGGGGTCCTGTGACTGCAGTTCAAGATTTGATGACAAAGGTGGATTGGCCCCCCAAGGAAGCAATATCATCAGAACAATGAGTCCAATTGCCTTGACCTTGTCTCCCTCAGTCTTATCCATTTCTCTTCACCTTACATTGACAGAGGGTGCAAAACCATATCATAATCTAACCCAAATGCTCTGAATTCTTCGCAATAAGCCGCAAAAGGTAAGTTTGCGGGTTTCGGATAATCCCAAATTATTCCTCTAGCATACATTGGATGAAGCATGTCCCTCATTGTGCAATTTATGAAGGGTAGGGGTGGTCGTCCGCGACTTGCTCACGACATTGACAAATCGTTAGAGGCAAAACAAGAGAAACAAGGCCATATTGGCCGATAATCCAACAATTGGCAATAGGATAGCATCAAAGGAGATAGTTGGTCCGACAGCATCCGAGGTGCCATAGTGAGCAACAAGCAGCTGCGCGAAGACGCGTTGAATTACCATTCCTCGGAACCAGCGGGGAAGGTGGCGGTCGTCCCCACGAAGCCTCATGGAACCCAGAGGGACCTTTCTCTAGCCTACTCCCCCGGGGTAGCATACCCTTGCGAAGAAATAAGGGACAACCCTGAGGACGCATACCGATATACCTCCAAAGGCAACCTAGTCGCTGTGATTAGTAACGGCACTGCGGTCCTAGGGTTAGGGGACATCGGGGCTCTAGCAAGCAAGCCTGTGATGGAGGGCAAGGGACTTCTGTTCAAGGCATTCGCCGATATTGACGTGTTCGACATCGAAGTAGATAGGACGGACGTAGACCAGTTTGTCGAGGCAGTCAAGGCGATTGCCCCTACCTTTGGCGGGATTAATCTCGAAGACATTGGTGCTCCGGAGTGCTTCGAGATCGAGAAGCGTTTGGTTGAAGAATTGGATATTCCAGTGATGCATGACGACCAGCACGGTACGGCAATCATCTCTGGGGCTGCTCTGCTGAACGGTCTAGAAGTCGTCGGGAAGAAGATTGGAAATGTGAATGTGGTGATACTGGGCGCTGGTGCTTCGGCAATCTCGTGTGCGAAGCACTACGTTAGGTTGGGTGTCAAGCCCGAGAATCTAATAATGCTAGATTCCAAGGGAATTCTGACCTCAAAGAGAATGGCCGATGGGGAGCTAAACGAATACAAATCTGAGTTTACCAGAGATGTTGATGAGGGCGGTATCGGGGATGCTCTGAAGGGGGCTGATGTATTCCTTGGACTCTCCAAAGGAGGTTTGGTTTCTCCAGAGATGGTTGTTTCTATGACGGAAAATCCCCTAATCTTTGCTCTAGCTAATCCTGATCCGGAGATTACCCCTGAGCAAGTTGCTAGCGTTCGAGATGATGCAATCGTAGCAACCGGTAGATCGGATTACCCCAATCAGATAAACAACGTCCTTGGATTCCCATACATCTTCCGCGGTGCTCTAGACGTCAGAGCAAGTGAAATTACGGAAGGAATGAAGATGGCAGCGACCAACGCACTAGCTCAACTCGCAAAGGAGCCGGTTCCCGATGATGTTTCATCGGCATATGGTGGGGAGCAGATGTCATTCGGTCCTGATTATCTAATTCCAAAGCCCTTCGATGCCAGGGTTCTGATTTGGGAGGCCAGTGCGGTTGCTGAAGCCGCTGTGAATGAGGGGGTTGCCAGAGTATCAAAGCAGGATTTCGATTTGGATAACTACAGGGAGAAATTGGAGGCCCGACTCGGCCTAACAAGGTCAATAATGAGGAGGGTGATCAACCAGGCCAAGAGGGATCAGAAGAGGATTGTTTTCTGTGAAGGAGAGGACCCCACCATCGTCAAGGCTGCCTCTCAGTGTATTGCCGAGAGGATTTGTGTCCCAATTCTTCTCGGTCAGAAGAAGAGGATAGAAGCGGTTAAGGTTGAGTTGGGTTTGAAATTCGACTGCGAAATCATAGACGTGAGATATGACGATAGGAGGCGAGGTAGCTATGCTGACGAATTGCATCTATTGCGAGGGAGAAGAGGCATGACCAAAGATGATGCTGTCAGAGAACTGAGATCAACAACTTTCTTTGCACCTATGATGGTCAGGATGGGAGATGCAGATGGATATCTGGGCGGAGTATCCCACCAGTACCCAGATATCGTGAAACCCTGCTTGCAGATAATCGGTCCGAATCCGGATTCACATCGAATTGTAGGCATGTACATGATGACGGTGAATGGTCAATTGATGTTCATCGGAGATGCTACAATCAACATTTATCCCGATGCCAGGACCTTGGCAGAGATTGCGATACAGACTGCAAAGGTGGCTAGGAGGTTTGGAGTCAAGCCGAAGGTGGCTATGCTGTCATTCTCCAACTTCGGGACTTCTGGAGATCTGAGAACTGACCGTATCGAAGAGGCAATAGAAATTGTCAAAGAAATTGAGCCTGATTTGGTTATTGATGGTCCAATGCAAGCCGATACGGCTCTGGTTCCCGATATTCAACAAGACTACCCATTCATGTCCTTCAATGGTCCTGCCAACATCCTAATTTGTCCCAATCTTGCTTCGGCAAATATCGCATACAAGCTTCTGCAGAGAGTAGCTGGAGCAGAGATGACTGGCCCCATATTGGAGGGTCTCTCGAGACCGGCCCATGTTCTGCAGCGCAGGGACAGTACCAGAGACGTTGTTCACATGGCTGCAATTTGCGCTGTCGATGCTCAGAGGGCAACCAAGCAGAGGCTAAGCGACTAGATTGGTTTAGGTCCGGCACTGAGTACTTCCTCTGAGCATCCCTTAGCGTATTGCTCAAAGTTCTCGATGAACATCTGGGCGAGTAGATTGGCCACGTTATCATACCGATTCTCGTCCTCCCAAGTACCCATGGGCTGAAGGATTCTATCGGGAACTCCCTCACAGGTGGTGGGGATTTCAAAACCGAATCTCTCGTCTTTGACGAAGACGACGTTCTCGAGATCTCCATTGATTGCGGCATTGAGTAGACTCCTGGTCCAGCTAATCTTGATGCGGCTGCTCGCATCCGCTCCACCGGCAATCCAACCAGTATTGATCAACCAGCACTTGGCGTTGTTCTCTCTGATCTTTTTCGATAGTAAATCGGCATACGTACTTGGATGCCTGGGCATGAATGGCGCTCCGAAGCATGTTGAGAACGTTGCTTGTGGTTCTGTGACTCCGATCTCCGTTCCTGCGACCTTGGCGGTGTATCCAGACATGAAGTGGTATGCAGCCTGCTCGGGGTTTAGCTTTGACAGAGGAGGCAGGACTCCGAAGGCATCGCAAGTTAGGAAAACCACATTATTCGGATTCCCGGCCATGGAATCTGGAGTTCGATTCTCTATGAATTCAATGGGGTATGAGCCCCTAGTGTTCTGAGTCAGTGACCCATTGTCAAAGTCGGGAGTTCCGTCTGCATTCAGGACAACATTCTCAAGAATTGAGCCACGCATCCTAGTGGTAGCGAAGATTGCGGGTTCATCCTCTTCTGATAGTCGAATCAGTTTTGCATAGCATCCGCCTTCAAAGTTGAAGATTCCATTGTCTGACCATCCGTGCTCATCATCCCCCACGAGAGCTCGATTCGGGTCTGCTGACAGAGTGGTCTTCCCTGTTCCAGAAAGACCGAAGAACAGTGCTGAATCGGTTCCATTGGTGTTGGCTGAGCAGTGCATTGGGAGTAGGCCCTTGGTCGGGAGAATATGATTCATGATTGTGAAGATGGCTTTCTTTATTTCTCCAGCATAATGGGTCCCGCCAATGATCACGAGACCCCTATCGAGAGCAATGATGATGAAGGTGTCAGAATTGACGCCGTCACTCATACTAGACTTTAACTCGGGGGCATGAAGGATGGTAAATTCAGGTATGTGGGATGGAAGTTCGTCCTCCGAAGCGCGAACGAACATGTTGTGCATGAAAGCTGCATGCCATGCCTTCTCTGTAACTAGTCTAACTGGCATTCTGTAGTCTGGATCAACCCCACAGTATGCATCTTTGACGAATAGGTTCTCTGTGGAGTTTAGATGTGTTTGGGTCTTGGCTAGTAGCCTCTCAAAAACGGCTGGTGCAGTGGGCCTATTCACTTCCCCCCACCATACTTCCTCTGCCATTCCGGCCTCATCAACGATGAATCTGTCATTTGGTGAACGTCCTGTTCGCTCACCCGTTACTGCAAGGAGTACCGAATCGGCGGTTAGCCTAGCCTCTCCGAGTTCGACTGCTTTTGTTTGGAGTTCTTCGGAATCCATGTTCCAGTGGACCTTCCCCCTCGGCTCCAAACCATGCTGAGATAATTCGACAGTCCTGCCATGAGAGGAACTCTGCACCTAACTTCCCCTGTTGTTCCGAGTAGCATCAAGTCTTCAAGCGTTACGGCTTGGAGAATAATTCCTCCTAATCATTAACGTTCCAATCAAGCCCCATTAGGGGATGTGATTATGCAATACATGCTCTGTTGCGGAGCGATGGCAGGTGATGATACTCCAGACAAGATCATCCGAGAAAGGGAGTTCAAGCTTCCATCGGGAATAGACATCAGAAACCTCCAGTTTTCTACAGAAGAGGAAACAGAGGAGGTTTTCGATGTAGAATCCGAGGATATGGATGATGCTATTGGAGACATCTTCGATCCCTTCTCGGAGCCTAGTGGAGATTCACCGGGCACGATTAGGAAAGATGGCAGTGTGGATAATCCGCCAGAAAAAGATCTTGTTTCTCAGATTGCGATAGAGGGCGAAGAGAGAGTTAACTGGGTAATCATGGTCTCAATGATTGTCCTATACAGTGCGATTAGCATACAAATTGGAAGGACTTTTGATTCCGTTGTTGGAACTCTGTTACTCATATCACTAGCAGCGTTAGGATTTGGATTGGGGGAAACCTGGGTCCCCAAAGAGGGAATGAAGTTGCTGGGAGTAACTTGGGTAATCATATCAATGAAGGTCCTATATGGTCTTGCAATAGAGCTCAGACATTGGGAAATCATCGGAGATGATCTGTCTCTCGGAGTGGTTTTGTTGCTCTTGGTTGGAGTCAATATTTTTGTCGCTTACAGGCATGATCACGATGCTATCGCCGCTCAATCCACTCTTGTTCTGCTTGCCATCGGTTCGACTGCTGGAACAGAATTTGGAGAGGTGGGAGTTGCTGGGATGATCCTGGTGGCAACGATAATTTTTCATGGAATTGCTCTAAACAGAAATTCGGGCAACCTAGCCTCACTTGGGATAGCATCATCGAATCTATGGATAGGTATGCATGCGGTTACTTCCCGGTTTTCGGTTGGACCTCTGGATGTGCTGCCTATTGAGGGGCCATTGCTACTTTTCTTACTTCTAATGGTCGTGACATCGATGAATGCATACATGGTCACGAAATTCGCTAAGGAGGAGAACTGGTTTTCGAAGGGTTTCGAGACATTGGGCTTGGGGAAACCTGGACTATGGGGGGTCTCCACATCGCTCGGTATGATTGGGGCATTGCTGGCCGTTGCTTCGAATAGAGAGGACTTGGGTTATGCATTGGGGATGGTCACCTTCCTTGGGGGGGCATTTGGAGGATCTTATCTTGTCGTCAGAGGTGTGGAGTCTAGGCGAGTGTATTCGCCGCTAGTCGTTTCCGCAACGATACTGACGATAATTCTGCTAAATGGGGAGTTGGTCAGAGGAACTCTCGGTGTATCTCCATACCAAGTCTTCACTCTGGTTGGAGCTTCCACCACAGTGGCGATAATACTCAGGGACCAGGATAGTGTTACTGACAGGGTGCTTTGGATTGGCTCGGTTGTTATTTTGGCGATATTGGTACTGCTTGTGCCGACTGGATCCTCCTCGGACGAAGATGGTGGGTTCATGCTATTGGGAATCCTCTCAGTCCTCCACATTGGAACTGCTTCTCTGGCAATAAAGAGGAGCTCGCCCTCTCTCTCGGGGGTGACGGTACTTCTCCCTTGGTCGTGGATTCTGGTTGAGAAATTGGTTGAAGAGACTGTGCGCACAGTCATGCTCGCAAACGATATGTCGGATTATAATGGGGCCATTCACCTCGAAACCACACCTCTGGCAATTTATCTTGGGCTGGCATCGGTCCTTCTTTTCGTAGTGAACTCAAGAATGGGAGAATCTGGGGTAAATTTGGCATCTGGTTTCCTCGGCATCACTGAAATTTCTGCTACTATCAGAGACTCTGGTCTGCTCAATCTTTGGAGCATAGGACTCTGGTTGCCAATGGTAACGATTCTTCTATTGGCACAATTTGGTGGTTTCACTACTGTTTCTTTGGTGGCATTGCTTGCACTATTGTCTGGATTGCACATTACGAGTTTCATTCAAGGTCTCAGAAATGGGAATGAAGGTGGAATTGTATGGATTTTAGCACTGACTTTCTTGGTCATCCAATGGAGGCATGGACTTGACGAAGCGATGATTGTTCTGATGTGCATTTCAGTTGCTTCGATTCTACACTTTGGGGGAGATTCCATCTTCAGCCTTGGAATAGGAATGATGTCTGTCCCAATGCTTGTCTTCAGCACTGGCAGAGATTCTACAAATGAATTGATGACTCCGGATTGGTTCTACGAATTGAATGATGGGTCATTCGTTGGTTCGTTTCCAGAAACCGAAGCATTTGCTCTGTTGAGCAGCGCAGTGATGGTTGCAGTATTCCTACCAAGGATTGAGACTATGGAGACTATTCTGAAACCCGCATTCTCGGCATTGATCCTAATAGTCATCACAAATGTACTCACAATGGGATCGAACGATATTCTACTTCAGATTGCGTCTGTGATTTTGTTTGTGGGAACTTCAATTTGGCTTATTTCGAAGGGAGAGATTAGGTCTGAGTTGCGGACAATAGCAAAGAGGGATTCAATTGTGAGTATGGTTACTGAGAGCTCGATTTCGCCAAGTGGATCACTGTCTACTTACCACCCCAAAGTAGCAGAGATGGGAGAGCTTCGGAGGAAGAAGAGAGAGCTATCCAATACGGATGATGTGACAGAGCTTCTAACTTCTGAGATCACTCACACGCCGATTGTAGGCCTAGTTGTTCTAGCGATTGTGATGGCCAGTTCAACCCTGAGTTCGGCTATGGGTTCAGGACCCTTGGTTCTGGTTACTTCGGGGACTTTCTGCTGCATCATCGTTTTCCTGATAAGAAATCGAACTAGAGGGCTAGAGTTAGAATTGCCTCACTTTCTTGGAATGGAGATGCCGATTGCACTGACAATAGCCGGTGTATGCATGATTCTGGTATCGGGTCACGTTTTCCCACCTGGTAGCAGTTCGCACAAGTTGCTAGACATGGCTGTTGTTTCTGTACTGATGTTAGTTCTCTTGATGATCTCCCTGTTGCATCAGAAGAATCTTCTAGACAGGATTTCCATCGCTATTGACTGGTTTATTCTCCCCCTATTGCTGGCTCGTCTAGTGGCGGTTGCATTGGGAGGGGCTCTTCCACCTCCAATGCTGGTGGATCCCTTCGACGGCGATCAATTAGAATGGACTGGTCCGTGGTTGCTTCTGGAATCTATTCTAGTTCTATGCGTATTGGTTGGTTACTGGGTGGATGAGAAGAGAGAATCCCTAGGGAGGGAGAATAGGGACAATGGTATTGGAATTGGATCTCGTTGTTTAGCAGTTGTGATGTTATCTTTCGGTCCTGCGGGACTGCTCGCTGCTTCTAGTGCCTCTTTTCGTAGTATTAGGAATTCCCAACCATCGGGCCTTGGGATTGCCCTTCCTGCTGGAGTTCTAGCATGTTTTACTCTCTCGGCTTGGAATGAATCATTGCTGGGTTCTTTCGGCGAACTGGTTCTGCTTCTTGGAGCGGTGGTAATGGTGACTTGTGCACTCTCCGTCCCCCTTAATCTTGAGAAGTGGACTGTTACTCTGGCCATTGATGGTCATTTGTTCGTAATCTCAGGGGCAATTCTAGTGGGAATGGTGGGTGGTTTCGAACTCCCGATACTTCTGATATTGATGTCTACCACGGTATGGGTTGTCGGTATTCTGCAACTTAGGAAGACGCTGAGGGTTTGGGGATTTGCAGATTTAATCGCGGCTCTCCTCTGCTCGTTTGTATTTGCTTCCAAGGGGGTCGATCAATACGACATTTTGCTGGGGATGACTGCTCTGGCGTTGGAGTTAGGAATCATTGCTTGGCTCGGATTATCAAATCAGGATGAAATGCGCAGGGGCTAGTCTTGAAGTGCCAACGTTGATGACGGGCGGGTAATTCTACAGTCTCGTGACGAGGTCGTGGATATCGGACACCCCTGACGAGATTGAGCACCCCCCCATACCTCTGGGACTAAACAATATGACCATACCTAGGGCGGCGCTAGTCTTGTCCGTAATCACTGGATTGGGCTTGTTAGTGTCCACCATCTGGGTGGGCCTATCGGCAAAGGCCTTCCTAGAGGATATAGAGGCATCTTTCGGAACTACCGATGTTGAAATTCTGAAGGAAGACGGGCGTTGGTTATGGGAAGTTGGGTTGCTTTTTGACACGTGTTCCCCCAGGGAAGATGACTGGCAGTGGCCGAATTCCCTTGCAGAACAAGATGATGTTTTTCTTCTCCCGGGAGAGCTGCGTTGTGACTGGCAGCATCAGGGAGAGGGGGATTCTGCGAGCATAGTGGTTCACAATAGAGGAAATCAGACTCTCAATCTTGTATTGGAGATTAGCGGAGGGGGAGTAGTCTTCGCTGCAAATAGTCAACCATATCTCATAATCAACGAGTTGGACGCGAATGACAGCACCATTATGGAAATCTCCCTCATTGAGCCCGTATCTGAGCGTGAGATTAGTGTTACAGCCACTCACATTTCTGTTCTTCAAGCCCAAGTTAGATTGGATGTGAGCATCTTTCAGGATACTGAGAGCAGGGATATCCACATCCAAGACGGTGATTCCGTGGAAGTTCACTATACGGTATGGGATGCAGATACAGGTGAAGAGCTAGATCAGGGAACTTGGGTGGAAACTGCTGGGGAACCGTGGTTTTCGATCGAAGGTTTTGGTTGGTCGGCGATAGGCCTTGATATCGACAATGACAGGGGAGGAGGTTTTCCCATTCTTGCTACCGGGACATCTCACGTGACACTTCTCCCACCCCCAATAGCATATGGAAATAGCGAAGGTCACGAACTAGAGGAGACTTGGTTGAGATTCGAATTGAAGTTGGAGAGAGCGCCAATCTCTGAGTAATTGTCGCGAAAGTGACTTGACTAAGTTCCAACAGGAATGGTCATGGAAGGAGAGGAGCATGTGCCCATCGTTCCATCAAAGAGAGGGGTGACCAATGCGAAAAAGAAGATTAAACCCGAGGCTTCCAGAAAGGGTGAGCCTACATTCTTCATGAACGAGGAGATGAAGAGGCTATCCACCCCATGGTCTGTTGCTTCCATAAGGGCCGGACAGATTGACCCTCTTTCCATACCTGCTGGGGTGATACTTGACGCAGCTGCTGGCTCGGGAGTTCAACTGATCGCTTTCTCGAAGATTCTGAAGAGGCCAGCACTAGGTATTGAATTAGACAAGGAGGTTGCCAAGCTGTGTGCTGCAAATATGCAACTCAACTCTGAAGGCGAAGTACAACGCTCGCTTGACCGAGTCTTAGTGGGAGATGGACGTGCTGCTGAATCTGCAATTGCAACCTACTGGGCCAGCCTAAGAGATGCTGGTACGCGAGCCCACCCCCCCATAGCAATGCTTCACCTTGATCCAGCTAGACCAAGGGATACACAGAACCACAGCCTTGACGAGATGGAGCCAGATATCAAGGCGATTCTGAAGGCCTGGAGCACCCGTTTACAGATTGGACCTAAGGGTCCGGCGGTGCTGCTGGATCTATCTCCTAGACTTGATTCTGTACAACGAGCCATGGTTGATGGTATCCTTGAGACGACCTTTCCTGGGACTTCATGGACATGGGAGTGGCTTAGTAGGGGGGGAGGGAGAATTGATCGGCTCTCGGTTTGGGTTGGTTCTCTTTCATCGAATAGTTCGAACAGATGCATCAGAGTTGGGAGGAAGAATATCATTGCAAGCATCGAAGGAGGGGGAGCAGGGGCTAGCACATCTTCGTTCAATAGCGTACTGGAAATTCCTCGAGGAGCCTACTTGACAATAGTTGATCCTGTGCTAATAGAGAGTGGCCTCCAAAACTCCTGGCACAACAAGGCAGTTGCGAGTGGGACGGGAGCATCTTGGGTTAGAACGGAAGGAAGGAGGCCGATCCTAATCCATACTGATGAGATCTCGGAAGATGATGAGGTTCGGGGATTCGTTGTAGCTACCGGGCGAATTGTGCAACACAGGCTCTCCGCCCCGGAATTGAACACCATAGACCAAGTTGCATCATCTGTAGCGAAAAAGGGAATTTCGAATATTACTCTTAGATGCAATCTAGACCCAGAAACACATCCAACCCTCCAGAGGAGGATTACTAGAGAGTTGAAAGGCGTTGAAGGTACAAAGGGTTTCATGGTTGACATGGATCTGCAAAGGCCCACTGGAACTCAGAAGTTGTATGTCGTTTGCAAGGAGTAGGGGCACTACAAGGAAATGGACATGTCCAATCGGTTCAAATAGGGACTGTAGTTCGCGAGGATGCCCAAAAGGCCACCGAAAGGTGAACACGGGGGAACCGTAATGTCGAAAGTGAACGAAGCAGAACTTGGAGATGACTTCTCTTACATAGTCAGAATTGCTGACACTGACATTGATGGATTGAAGACCATTACGTATGGTCTTGCATCCGTCAAGGGTGTTGGAATTAGGACTTCAATGATGATTTGCAGACTGTCTGGCATAGACGGCAACAGACTAGGTGGCCATCTGTCAACCGATGAACAGGATCAACTCAGGAAGGCGATTGACGATTACGCGACCAATGTGCCTTGGTGGATGGTGAATCGGCAGAGGGATTTGGAATCGAATGAAGATGCCCACATCATTGCTAACGAAGTGAGCATGACCAAAGACGATGATGTGTCGAGGCTCGCTGAGATCAAGACTTTTCGCGGAATGAGGCACAGGAGCGGTCACAAGGTCAGAGGCCAGAGACTCCGGTCAAATGGTCGAAGGGGCTCTGCACTGGGCGTCGAGAGGAAGAAGTGAGCTGAGACAATGGGCGAGCCAAAATTCTCTAGGGCACGGACACAGACTCCAACACATCCTTGGAAGCAAGCAAGGATTGACGAGGAACATGATCTCAAAGAAAGATACGGGCTGAAGAAAGTAGGCGGAATGAGGGAAATCTGGAAGGAGAAATCCGCACTCAGAAGGCACCGAAATCAAGCGATGAAGCTTATCGGCAGGGTTGACTCTTCAGAGGGACACTATGCAAAGGAGAGGGAGCAATTGGTGGGGTCTCTTTCAAGGAAGGGGCTCCTTCAGACAGGTGCGGACATAGGCGACGTGCTTGAGATAAATGTTGAGCACATGCTTTCCAGAAGACTGCAATCTTTTGTCTACTACAAGGGACTAGCACCTTCTATGAGGGCAGCGAGGAACCTAATCGTTCACGGCCACATTTGTATTGGCGAACAACGGATGACTGTCCCTGGATATCATGTCCTAAAGGAAGAGGAGGATTCCCTGCAATACAGTTCAAACTCTCCCTTTGAAGATTCTGAACACCCGTTTAGGAAAGACTTGGAGACAATGAGATATCAAGATGAAGATGAGGAGGTCGCAGAAGCCGATGAGTCGGCAGATGAATCAGAATCCTCGACTGGCGAGGAGGCGAAGTAATGGGACACAAAGCGATTCTGCACATTTACAGCACGTTCAACAATGTGCTGATTACGGCTACTGATCTAACTGGCGCCGAGACAGTGTGCAAGGTTTCTGGAGGGATGGTTACCAAGGGCGGTAGTGACTCAGGAGGCCAGTTTGCTGCGACTAGAGCTGCAGAGAAGATTGCTGAGATGCTGTCTGAGAAAGATTTTGACCAAGTCATCGTGAAGTACAGGGGTGCTGGGGGGAATGGGTCGAGCAGTGCTCCTGGTGCTACGGCTGCTATTAGAGCATTAACTCGTGCAGGAGTCAGAATAACAAGGATCGAGGATGTAACTCCCATGCCGACTGATGGCACCAAGAGCAAGGGTGGACGAAGGGGCAGAAGAGTTTGAATTGAGGTGAAAAAATGGTTAAAATCAAGATAATTAAAGAGACAGAAGACAAGATACAGATACTTCTCTCGAAAACCGACAGGAGTTTAGCCAATGCACTAAGGAGATCTCTGATTTCTGATACGCCCAAGATGGCAATTGACAGCGTCAGATTCCAACTTGGGACAAAGGAGCAAGATGAGGAGAGATGGGAGACTACCGGACCTCTTCCAGACGAAATGGTGGCCCATAGGCTTGCCATGATTCCAATTCCCACAGTGCATGACAAGTTCCACTTCCAAGATGAGTGTCCTAATTGCAAAGACTTGGTGGAAGCAGACAGAGGGTGCTTGGAATGCCAGATGATTTACACCTGTGTGGTATTTGGTTCTGAAGAAGGTCGATGGGTGACCGCTGGAGACATGAAGTATCTCGGAGAAGAGTCTCTGGAGATTCCAGATGAGTACAAGAGCATCCCAATTACCAAACTCCTCAAGGGACAGATGATTGAATTCTACGCTACTGCGATTATGGGGCGTGGTCGAGATCATACCAAGTGGTCGCCGGTCTGTGGTGTCTCCTTCCATCCGAGAAGGATTGGGGTCCTGAATAACAAGAAGAAGGCGAAGATCCTATGGGACATGGATTTAGAAATCACGGCTAAGGACTTCGACAAGGCCGGGAAGTTGAAAGATATCGATAAGGTTGCAATCTTATCCGACGATTTGAATCATGTTGGAGATGGGACTGAGGCTATGAGAGATTTCGGTGAAGCAGTGACATTGGAAGAAGTCTCGGGAGAGTTCATCCTGGAATTCGAAACCGATGGATCAATGGATCCGAAAACTGCTTTCCTAAAGGCGTTAGAAGAGCTTGCAGGAAGGTTTGGTTCTCTAGAACAGGATCTTTCAGCCGCGCTATGAATTCCAACAATTCATTACCTCTTCACTGGATGAGCGACTATGACTACTGCACTGGGTAGAGGACAATGCGGCGGCCATATTACGCTATTTTTCACTATTGAGGATGCCCTCGATGACCCTGTTGCACAGGGCAGCAGAGGTGCCGGGCTTTGCTTGATGGATGGGGTAGAAGCGATAGCCAAAGGAGAAGACGGCAAAGGTGGATTAACAGTCAGATTTCAAGATGGGGACTATGCCCCATCAATGTATGACGCTGTTCTAGAAGAGTTGGTAAAGGAAATTCCTGAAATAAGGTCCTTCGATTGGGAGTTAAACATCAGGATGTCTTTGCCCGCATCACAAGGATTTGGTATGTCTGCTTCGGGTGCAATTGCATCTGCAATGTCCATTCAGAGAGCAATTGGGATACCAAACGAAGAGTGTCTTCGACGGTCTTTCTTGATTGCCCACATTGTTGAGAGGAGGAGGTCTAGTGGACTTGGAGACACAACGGCTCTTTCTTCTGGAGGTGTTGAAAGGAGAATCTTGGCGGGATCACCATTTTCTGGTAGTTTTCTCGATCAGGGGCCAGGGATATCAGAAGGGTGGGCAGCTGAAATTCCGCTTCTTCTGACTTGGAGAGAGAGAACTGGAAAACATACTTCGAACTATATCGATAACGCTGACTGGAAACTGAAAATTAGCGATGCAGGAGCATCCGCAATGGAAATTATTGAGGACGGTCAGTGGAATTCGAACAGATGGCCCGAACTTATCGAAAGGTCACTGATTTTTGCCTCTGAAAGTGGATTAGAGGATGATGCATCGAGATCTGAGATAATTGACTCGACAAATAGGGCGATTATCGAGTCTGGTTTCTCTGGGAGGCTTACAGCACTACTTTGCATGTTGGGGGAGAGTGTTGTGATAGTCCCAAATGACTCCTTAGACAAAGGTGAATGGGTTGGAGATCTTTCTTCGGCTCTCGAGAGTAATGGCTTTTCTACTTTCTCAAGTAGAATCGGTTCTCTGAGATAGTCATCTCAGGACTTCGAATTCTGGTGGAATTCCTCAAGCAGTTTCAAGTCCAGAGGACTGGAATCTAGCTTTATTGCCCCTCTCAGCCTTAGTCCATCGCAGAATCCATGCCGGTAAACAATGGCCCCCTGTCCGTATTCTGCAACATACCTGTCTACCTGCTTCTGAGTTTTCTTCTTTGGGAACTTTAAATCTGCACCAAAGAAGTGCTTTGCATCGATCCAAGCACATGGAACCCCATTGATTCTGACATCATCGAGGAGAAGGAGGTCTGGAGTAATTATAGCCCTGCCTTCTTCCCTCTTCTGCTCTTTCAGAAGATCTTCCTGTCGTCGGAATCTGACTCCTAATGAGTTGAAATAGTTACACAGAATTTCCTCAAAGACCTCGGCCGCGGTCTGTGTCTCCGTTTGGTTTACCGAACTTACCCTGTCTACTGACTCGGCGAGTTCAAACTGTTCCATGTCTCTTTTGTTTAATTTCGAGGGGTTCTTGTTTAGTGTATCCTTGATCCGAGTCTTTGTCCATCCACGGCCTGTCAGTATAGCCCTGAAAGTATTGACTGGTGGTGCATCAAACCTCTTCGAAAGAGCAATGACGCTTTCTCCAGAGTCGTACCTCCTGCTGAGTTCATTGGACCTACGCATCAATTTTGAGTGCGAATATACGCTCTTTTCCTGATTTAGTGCTGCCCTCAGTGAAAGAGCCTGCTCCAGAGTGATTGACATGCCGTCGAGCTTTACTGCAATTTCCTGGACTCTTTTCTCGGGAAGGAATCCGAATTCTCCGGGGACGCAGGCTATCTTCCCCGCCTTACTCTGGACGTTCTTGGTGACTGCTTTTGTTTTCCATTTGATTTCGACTTTCTCCGGAGGTGGATTGATTTCTTTTGGTATCCCCATTGGTCTGGGATTTACTGTGAACCTCGCTAGGGCCCTTTCAATCTCCTCTGATTTGGCGCCCGTGCCGTTCCCCTTTGGAGGATTGTTTTCCGTCCTTGGACGTCGGCTGCGCCTCCGACGCCCTCGGCGTCGCTTGACACTCTCGTCTTCACTCAATGGCAATGCCAGATATCGAAGACCCATGAACCCACCGTGTCAAAGACTACTTCCGCATACGGGCGTAGAAGTCGTAGAAGTAATCACGGATTGGCCATGGAACCAACATCATCGCTGATGCCAATGGCCATGGAAAACTAAGTCTCCAACATACCCTCCAGATGGCCGCACTCTTCGAATAGCAGTCTCCTCGTTTAGAAATGAGGAAAATCGAGTCGAGGTCTTCGAGCCTCTTTGGAATCGTCCTCATTATTTCCAGACCCTCGGAACTATTCTGTCCAACCAACTTTATCCTTGATTCTGGATCCCTCCTCCGGATGAATTCAGCCCATCGGGAGCATTTGTTGCATTGATCATCGAAAAGGATGACATTTGGATTTCTAGAAGACATTCTTCACCTAGACAAAAGCTATTCCCGGTTCTAGAGGGAATGAGATTCTGGCCTTACCTCCAACGTCTTCGGCTTCCCCTACTGAGAATACCTCGACTGAGTCGACCTCTAGAGCAGAAGCAATGAAATCAGAGTTCTCCTTGATTACTTCAACCTCGTTAATTCCCTCGGAAATTAGAGTCCTCTCCCCCTCTAACCAAGTGTGGATTTTCCCCCTCGTCTTCTTTCCCCCCACGGTGATAGCGTTCCATGTCTGGAATACTTCTCCTCTTGTGGATTCGTCCTTGAAAGCCGCCAGAGACTTAACGTGAGACTGGCCCTTTTCTTTGAAGTCAAATCCGGCTTTGTGAAGACTGATTGCCTCTGAGGCTAAGTCAGATTTCCATTCTGGTGAGGTTTGTATCACGACTCTCGTGATTTCATTGTTTGAGTGCCTCTCGGCAAGGGCTCTGAGATTTCTACCGCTCGAGATTATTTCTTTGATGTAGCTCTCGAGTGCCAAAACTCGAATGTCATTAGAATCATGCTGAAGAATGGGGATCACAAACTTCGCTAGGAGATCTTCTCGACCTAATTTCTTCCAGAATTCTTCAGCAATGTGAGGTGTTGCAGGAGCGAGCATGGGAATCCATCCCTGCAAGAAACTCATAGCAGTGATTCGATCACAACCCCCCCTTCGCAAATACCAGTTCCAATCCGATAACATCTCAAAGTGGCTTACCATCACCCCCTCTCGAAGGCTGACATTCGACATAACTTCAATCCACTTCTTCTGACTGGCTCTCAGTCGAGACATTAGCCAATCATCAATCTTGGAAGGTGAGTCTGAGAATTCTAATGCGGTATCAACTCCATCAATTAGAGAAAACATCTGACGGTGGTTTGCTTCAAGAGCGCTGTCGGACCAATCCATCCCTGCCTCTGGGTTTGCTCCGAACAGAATGAATAATCTGACAGTGTCGGCTCCGAATCTAGATATCATCTCCTCTGGACTAACTGTGTTCCCCAATGACTTACTCATCTTTGCTAATCGACTAGAGAGTGGTTTTCCACAGGATGGGCAATCCAAATCGAAGTTGTCGACATGATACTCGGAATTGCAATCGACGCAATATGGTGCTGGTGCGTTCAGCATACCTTGACAGACAAGTCTACCGAATGGCTCACCAACTTCATTCATCCCGGAATCTCTGGTGAACTTTGTAAAAAATCGAGCATAGAGGAGGTGCATTACCGCATGCTCAATTCCTCCGATGTACAAATCTACTCCGTCCTTCATCCAATAATCTACTGCTGGACGGCCGAACGGAGTTGATTCATTGTTCGCATCGCAAAACCGCATGAAGTACCAGGAAGAGTCGTAGAACGTATCCATTGTATCGGTCTCTCTCTTTGCTTCTCCTCCACAAGAAGGACAGTTTGTCTGAACAAAGGAATTGTGAGATTCTAGAGGATTCCCACTTTGATCCTCAGTGAAGACAACGTCAAGTGGGAGTTCCACTGGTAGGTTTTCTCGGGGAACCGGGACAATTCCACAGGATTCACAATGAATCATAGGGATTGGAGTTCCCCAGAACCTCTGTCTGCTTAGTAGCCAGTCCTTCAGGCGATACTCCACAGTTCCATGGCCGGATTTTTTCTTCTTGAGAGTAGCAATAACCGAATTCTTTGCTTCGTCTCCAGATAGTCCGTCAAATCCTTCTACTGAGGAATTTACCATTGGCCCATATCCCTCGAAGGCCTGTTTGAGTGGTGAAGAAATATCTGAGTCTCCTTTTTCGATAAGGACTTGTCTAATCTCGAGATTGTATGCTTTGGCAAAATCGAAGTCTCGCTGATCATGCCCTGGGACTGCCATAACCGCGCCGGTTCCATAAGACGACACTACAAAGTTTCCAGAATATATCGGAATCTCCTCATCATTCATTGGATTGATTGCATGTTTACCTAAGAAAACCCCCTTCTTTTCCTTGAGCATGTTTATCCTCTCGAATTCGGACATTCGTGCGCACTCGTTCCTGAGGTTCCTCCATCCTTCTTCCCACTTGGTACCCAAGCACAACTCCTCACAAAGTGGATGCTCGGGAGACAGTGTGACGAAGGTGACTCCGAAGATTGTGTCGGGTCTTGTCGTGAACGCGCCGATCACCGAATCGGAACCGACTACCGGGAAGTCAATATGGACTCCGTGTGAACGTCCGATCCAGTTTCTCTGCATCGTCTTTACATTCTCAGGGAAGGAGATGTTGTCGAGTTCATCCAGTAACTCATCGGAGTACTCAGTCATTCTGACGAACCATTGGGCCATATCCCTCTGAACTACTTCCAATCCACACCTCCAGCATCTATTGTTCTTAACCTGCTCATTTGCTAGAACTGTATCACAATCCACACACCAATTTACCGGAGCCATCCGTCTTTCGACTAGTCCCTTCTCATTGAGGGAGAGGAACATCTCCTGATTCCAACGGTAGTAATCCACATCGGATGTTGCTAAGAATCGTCGCCAATCGTATGAGTAGCCCATCCTTTCCTGATCGGAACGGATGCTTGAGATATTACTGTGAGTGACTTCATGGGGGTGTCCCCCCTCCTTCTTGGCAGCATTCTCCGCAGGCATTCCAAAAGAGTCGTACCCCATTGGATAGAGGACGTTCTTCCCCATTAGTCTCTGAAAGCGAGCCATTGCGTCCCCGATTGAGTAGTTTCTGACGTGACCCATGTGCATGTGACCAGAGGGATACGGGAACATCTCCAGACAGTAGAACTTGGGTTTTGACTCATCGATTTCGGCCTCGAAAACCCCGGCATCGGACCATTCCTTCTGCCAACGCGATTCTATCTCTTGGGCGTCGTATGCCATTTACTCAATCTTGCCGTTGAGTATGGCTTGTATATGCATTACGACTTTGTTAGATGTCGGTCTCGGAGAAGATATGCTGTCAGACGGGGAGTTTCATTCGGCAATCTGGGAAGACGGAATTGAAGTCTGGGTCACTCAGATGGGTTCACTCATGAATATGAATACAGCCTTCGTTGACAGGGCGAATGGAGTTGTTGCAATCATTGATCCATACGATGCAAAAAGATGGATTGCAAAACTAGAGGAAGAGGGTTTGGAGCCTACTCACCTACTATACACGCACACGCATAGAGATCACGCTGCTGGATTCCCGGGTATGGTCAAGAGGTTTTCAGACCTAGAAGTATGGGGTCATGAGGATGCGAGAGTACCTAACCTGTTGGGACATATAGTATTCAGAAATGTAGACTTCACGGATACTTGGAAATGCGCCCCCGGAGAGACTGTTGATTGGTCAGCTGGTTCAATTAGTCTTTCAGTGACTCATTCTCCGGGACATGCTCCCGGGCATGTTACCTTCCATGGCCATGGAGTCTACCATGCCGGTGATCTTCTATTCGTAAGAAGTGCCGGAAGGGTTGATCTCCCGGGAGGTGATCCTCGAGCCCAACAGAGGAGTCTAATTAGGGCAAAAGAGATCCTCATGGGTCTTCCTCCGGATTGGAGGCTCGTCCCCGGACATAGGTATGATGACTTCAAAGGAGATATTCCCGACTGGATAAGTCTAGGTGATGCATTGAAGCACAACTACTTCCTTTCAAATATCACAATGATCGACTAATCTACCTTCTCAGGAGTCGTCTAACCAGACTGCTTTCTTCATAGAGCGAAGGTGTTTCTTCCTCTCTGACCTTCTTCAGTGCATTAATTGGAACCCAATCATCTGGCACCAGCCTCCATGGAGTTACTCTTGCCATTATTCCTAGCAAAACCTGACTGCCGGGGATCATGAAAACTCTGAGAGGAGGCACGACCAAGCTCAATGCAGCTAAGTCGTCTCTGGCTTGAATCCTCTCATTCCTGCTCACCCGTCGTCCGATGAGGATGCTGGAGAGTGTTGCTGAGGTCCGCTTGAAGTGCTCAGAACCGATTTTCGAGGTGTCCCAAGCCTTCTCCACAGACTCACCCCACTTGCTAGGCTCCTTTGCTATCTCCTTGATCTCATTCTGTGATTTATCGGGAAGGGACCGATAAGCTGTAGCCGTTCCAGTTGCTACCCATGGTAGCCATCTTGCCAAAAATCCTGCGAAGTTTCTAATTCTGCCCATGGAATCACTCAGTCTTGTCTATCCTTTGGGATGAGACACCTCTCGTCTTCATTTCTTTCTCTACGGTTCCAGATGGTAACACTCCACCCTGCTCCAATGCGGAAAGTGCGGCTACCACAATGCTACTTGTGTCAATCTCGAAGAAGGTGCGTAGTGCTTCTCGGGAATCTGAACGCCCGTAACCGTCTGTCCCTAGGACGACGTAGCGCCCCCCTACCCATCTTTGAATCATCTCAGGGACAGAGGAGATGTAATCTGAAGTGGCGACGGTTGGTGTGTCATCTCCAAAGCATTCGGAAACGTAGGGCCTTGAAGGATTTCCTGGATCTAGACGTTTTGCTCTCTCGTGTTCCATGCCGATTCGTCGAAGTTCCCCATAGGATGTAACCGACCAAACTTCGGATCTTATTCCATAATCACGCAATAGGTCAGCGGCAGCCTCTCTGACGAGGTTCAGAATTGGGCCTGAACCGAGTAATCTGACCTTAGGACCATCCTCTCCTAGTTTTTCTACTTGGTAGGCCCCTCGGACAATCCCGTCATCGACACCAGCGGGTTTAGGCATCTGCTGTTGGTTCTCGTTGTATAGCATGACATAGTGGAATACGTCCAGATTCTGTCCCCACATCTCATCGATTCCATGTCTGATTATTGTAGCAAGTTCGTAGGCATAAGCTGGATCCCATGCGCGGCAGTGAGGGACAGTAGATGCCATCAAGAGGCTATGTCCGTCTTGGTGCTGCAAACCTTCGCCGTTCAATGTCGTCCGGCCCGCTGTTGCCCCCATGAGGAATCCTCGAGCCCGAGCATCAGCAGCACTCCAAATCTGATCCCCTACTCTCTGAAAACCAAACATTGAGTAGAAAGTATAGAATGGGATTGTAGGGGAGTTGGCGTTTGAATAAGACGTTGCACTAGAGATCCATGAAGCTATGGCTCCGGCCTCAGAAATTCCTTCCTGAAGGACCTGTCCGGATTCAGACTCCTTGTAATTCAGTAGCATCTTGTGATCCACAGGAGTGTACTTCTGCCCTCTTGATGCAAATATCTCGAACTCGCTGAACAAAGGATCCATGCCGAAGGTCCTTCCTTCATCTGGAATGATTGGGACCACCCTGTGGCCGATTTCTGACTTCATTAGATTCCTCAGTAGTCGGACGAAGGCCATGGTCGTAGAAACTATCTGCCCCTTGGGTGTCCCTTGGTCGAAGGCTGAGTAGGTTTCCTCACCTGGAAGATCGGTGGTGATTATAGAAGGTCTTCTTGAAGGAAGAGGTCCTCCGAGGCCTATTCTCCGCTCAATCAAATACTCGATTTCATCAGACTCATCTTCCAGAGTGACGAATGGATCGTCTTCGAGTCGAGAGTCATCCACGTTGAGCCCAAGGACATCCCGATAAGCAACTAGATCCTCGAGGTTCATCTTCTTCTTCTGGTGGGTTGAATTTCTTCCCTTGAAAGAGTCAAGTCCCCATCCCTTTACAGTATGTGCAAGAATTACAGCGGGACCATTTGCAGACAGGGCTGCTTGGTAAGCAGAGTAAACCTTGACCGGATCATGCCCTCCTCTAGTTAAATCCTCAATATCTGAGTCGGAAATAGAAACCCCCAATGCCTGAAGAGATTCAGTACCGGAGAACAACTCATCTCGGAACTCACTGACAGAGAGAGTGCTGAGGCGTTGCCAATCTCCATCTGTAATTTCCTCTATCTTCCTCAACAACTCACCGTTTGAATCACGCTGAAACACCCGATCCCATCCAGAACCCCAGATGACCTTGATGACTGTCCATCCGGCTCCTCGATATAGCCCCTCCAATTCCTGGATAATGCTGGAGTTTCCTCGTACCGGTCCGTCTAGTCTCTGGAGATTGCAATTAACTACGACAATCAAATTGTCCAACTGTTCCCTACCAGCGACTGCTATGGAGGCAATGGCCTCCGGTTCATCCATCTCCCCGTCCCCCAGAAATGCGAAAACACGACTCTCTGAGGTGTCGGCGAGATCGCGCTGATGGAGGTACTTCCAGAATCTAGCCTGCATCACAGCACCCAGTGGCCCAAGTCCCATGGAAACCGTGGGATACTCCCAGAATTCTGGCATTAGACGAGGATGAGGATATGAAGAAAGCCCGTCTTCGAAGGCTTCCTGCCTGAAGTTTGAGATTTGCTCCCTAGTTATCCGACCCTCCAAGAATGCCCGTGCATAGATTCCCGGGCTAGCATGACCTTGGATATACAGTGCGTCACCTATCCCGTTGTGATCCTTTCCTCTGAAAATATGGTTGAATCCGACCTCGTACAAAGTGGAGCTCGAGGCGTAAGTGGAAATGTGCCCCCCAATCCCATCCATTCTCCTATTTGCATCAGACACCATGACTGCTGCGTTCCACAGAACGTGACTCTGAATCTTCTTCTCTATGTTCAGATTTCCGGGGTACGGGGTTTGCTGCTCGATTGAGATTGAGTTCAGATATGGCGTCCTAGAGGGTGATATGTCAATCCCTAGGGCTGAGGCCTCGGACATTAGTTCCTGAAGTAGGAGCCGGGCCCTGAAACTCCCATGAGAGTAAGACACCGTCCTCAATGACTCCAGCCACTCATCGGTCTCTTCTGGATCGGTATCAGGGAGTGTCTGACGGGGTTCGGTGGGGGACATGGCTACACTACTGCCCCGCAGGGCAGAATCAGCAGCCAAGGCGTGTTTTTTGAATGGGTCGTCGTTCTAATCTGCTCTCAGAGTGGGGCTGGCCCTGGTCCGACCTCGATGAGATGGCACTCGTGCAATGTCCTCACACCGGCCACGGTGATTGCGGAATCACCTGATACATACCTCTCCCCTTTCCATTTCCTGACGGTTCTGAGAACGGTCTTGGACCCCGGGATGTTGTTGGGATCGACCTTTACCTCTACGATTAGTTCTCCAACCTGTCCCAACCAGCCCAAAGCAGCATCTATACTTCTGCGAGCATAACCATGGCGCTGCTCAGAACTGCGTACCCAATATCCCAAGTTCCATGTAGCTCTGTCGGATCTAGTCGCTCTATCAAAACCAACCAATCCAATCACATAACCATCCCAAGGACGAATCATAATCCAGTGATGGAGAAGACCGGTTCTTCCCTTACGCTCAGTGTCCCCAATAAAATCCTCTATCTGTGGCTTAATTTCTTTGTCTGGATTTATCCAAGGCATGGCTCTTATGACATCTGGCCATGTTTCTTCGAATGCCTCGACGATCTCTGGGATGTGAGGCTTTGATGCAGGCCTGAGCACCAAGCTCTCGTCGATCCTGATGGATGAGGTTGCCCGCCTATGCATTGTTTGGGGGAATGGGGTCCTTCGCATCAGTTCTGCGTAAACGGGACTGATTTATGAAATCAGTTTCTCCTTTGCACGAGTCACGTCTGGATCTTCGGGGTTAGTTTCGTAGGCTGATTCAACCATCCTTTGTGCCTCCGTGTTCCTTCCAATTGACATTAGGAGCTTACCAACCGAGTAGATCAGCGAGGTCCTATTGCCCAAGTGTGGACCGACCTCATCAAGAAGGACGGTAGTCTGAGCTGTGTTCTGCTCTTTTGCTGATCTGAATGCCGCCTGGAGTTGTTTGATAATTTCTGGTACAGGCCATTCACCCTGTTGTTGCCAAGGCCAGAAAGAGTGGTTGACTTGCTGATCTAGAGGGTAAGTTGGTTCTCTTTCTCCGGACGTAAGGACAGGGGCTGATGGCAATTGAACGGGTTGTTCAGGCAACTCTGGCACCGGTTCTTCATCGACGGGGACTGCAATAAGTTTCGGGATGGGAACCGATGGGGCTGGTGGAATTGAGTGACTGTTGGTTATTGATGGGGGTTCTTTCGCAAAGGCTTCCTCGAATTCGTCGATCTTCCCATCTCCATCGAAGTCATCGGCTTCAATTTCTGTATCTTCGCCTGTAGGAGAGCCAGTTTCGTTGGCCTCAATAATCTCGCTGGGAGGTAGTGGTTGGATGAAATTTGCAGTCTCGGCATTGGGTTGGATCAATTCTATTGTTCGCTGAATCAAGACTTCGTCCTCTTCTTCCAAACTTCTGGGAACTTCGAACTTCTGGACGAATTGAGGGATATCATCTGCTGTAAGTTCGTACTCCTCGTCTACTTCATCGACGGGTGGGGTCATTGAGTCAAAATCTGGCTTTCGATCCAGTTGTACTTCATCATCTTCCCCGTATTGGGAAACTTCTACGGTTAAGTCATCAAATGCAAATGAAGGGATTGTGGGTTCTTCCTCACCTTCTTCCTCAAACTCGCTCATCAGCTGATCCAATAGGTCTGTAGACTCATCATCCCCCAGACCTGAACTCTGCTGAAAAGATGGACGATCTATCTGGTAGTAGCATCTCGTGCAGACCTTGGTCCCCTCTTGGTTCGAATGCTGACAAGATGGGCAAATGATACCCTTGGAGTTGGAATTACTCCATGACTTGAACCTGTCAAATACCAATCCCGCCCCCCCAGTTGTTCCTTTCGATAGTAGTGAACGTTTAATTCTCACTGGGAATGGTTTGGTTTGTTGAAACAAGCATTCCCCAAGTAACCGTGATAGGGACCCGGGGCGACGGGCATGAGTGGGCGGCTCTGAGAAAACGGTTCCAAGCCGGTTCAAAAGAAGCCAGGACCATCACGAGGCCTACCTCCGTCTGATTCGCTGGGAGTTAGATGACGAATTGGCAATGACCGAGGAGAGGCTCAGGAATTGGTCAGAAAAGAAATTGAAAGCAAATGGAATAGCTCTATTCGGATTGAATGCGAAGACTGACGGTTGGTTATTCGGACAGCAAATCGTTAGGCTTCGTCTTGGCCCTAGTAAAAACTTGGGCTCCCATAGGTTCAGACAGGGTGACATAGTGATGCTAAGCAGGAGTAGCCCATTGACCGAAAGGCCGATTGAGGCCATAGTCAGCAATAGAAATAGAAACTCGATTCGAGTCGTTCTCCCCGAGGCTCCACAGGGACTTAGGAAGGGAACTTGGAGGATTGACAGGGGGGCCAACAGAGTTGCATTCGATAGAATGAGGGATGCGCTCAATTCGATATTCGAGGAAGATGGAAGTGCACCTATGAGGGAACTACTGCTTGGCCTAGTTCACGATCCAGAGGGGACTGCTTCTCTGATTCCAGAGATGGGCGGAGCCAAGCAAACAAGAGTCCCGCTCCCAAGTGACTTGAACAGAACGCAGAGGAATGCTGCAGAGAGTGCGATAAATAGGAGACTGACTCTGATTCAGGGGCCACCGGGAACTGGCAAGACTCACACTGCGGTTAGAATACTCGAGAACTGGGCAATACAAGATACAGGGACGGTTCTGGCAGTTGCTGACTCAAATGTAGCTGTTGACAACTTACTAGAGGGTCTGCTAGAAAGAGGAGTCAAGGCAGTAAGACTGGGTCAGCCCGTGAAAGTTCGAGAAAGCCTGAGAGAAGCCACTATGGATGCTAGGATGGAAAGTCACGAGTTGAATAGAGAACTAGTAGAAGAGATTGAGAGGAACGAAAAATTGTCCCGAAGGATAAAGGGGATGAGAGGTGGAAAAGAAAAGGGCCTAGCACACAGGGATTTGAGTAGAGGTTGGAAAGAAGTGAAACGACTCGAGAGACAAATCCGAGACGACATTCTGGATAGAGCTCAGATTCTTTGTTGCACTTGCATTGGTTCCGGACACGAGTTACTCGATGGTCGGAGGTTTTCCCGGGTGCTACTTGACGAAGCCACGCAGGCAACAGAGCCGGCGGCATTGGTACCCTTAGTGAAAGGGGCTAGGCAGATTGTATTGGTGGGCGACCACAGACAACTGCCTCCGACCGTGATTTCGCGACGGGCTGAGGCCGGTGGTTTGGGCAGGTCACTCTTCGAACGATTGGTGGGTATGGGAATCACACCACTTTTGCTGAACATTCAGTACAGAATGCATCCATCAATTTCTGAGTTTCCAAATTCGCAGTTCTACGGAGGGATGCTAGAGGATGGGGTAAGTAAGTCGGAAAGGGAGGCTCCCCCTGGAATGCTTTGGCCTGATTGGGATGCACCGTTATCGTTCCTTCCAGTTGATGGTGATGAGTTGTTATCTCCCGATGGGGCCTCAAAGGAGAATGCTGCTGAAGCAGCCTGGGTAGTAAAAATACTAATGGGTTTTGTTGACGATGGTGGACTCGAACTAACCGACATAGGGATTGTGACCCCATACGCTGGACAAGTTAGAGCAATCAGGGACATGCTTCCCGAATCGATGCAAGGAGTTGAAGTTAGAACTGTTGATGGTTATCAGGGCAGAGAGAAGGATGTGATCATTTTCTCTTGCGTTAGATCGAACTCGGATGGAAATGTTGGTTTCCTCTCAGATCGACGTAGGCTAAACGTGGCCCTTACGAGATCTAAGCGTGGACTTGTGGTAATTGGAAACCCGGATACACTGAGGAATGATGAGAATTGGAGAGCTTGGATTGAGTATGTGAGGAGTCGTAAACTTGAGGCATGGCATCTCCTGGGTACTGCATGAGGTGCGTGAATGGGCGATCATGACTCACCTATCTCAATTCATGGCGGGGGGACGCTGGCGAAAGCAATAGTTTCGCAAGGGCAGGATCATTGGTCGGTTCCAGAGGGTGCGATTCTTGCCTCTTGGACGAGGAGGTTGATCTCCTTCGTAATTGATGTTACAATCGTATACTCGGTACTAAACCTGACAAGTGGGGGAATGATCGCTAATGCATTGAATGTCAAGCTCTGGGCATCGTCGGAATTCCACTATTCTCTTGCATTCGCGGCTATATTGCTCACTAGTCACTGGCTATACTGGAGGGTGACCGGATTGGTGTTCTCTAGATCCCTAGGCCAGAAGATGATGGGAATAGCGATTGTGAAGGACGACGGGAGTGCGGTGACCAGTAAAATATGGGACAACAGAGCGGTGGGAAAGCTCCTCTACCTAATCCCTGTAGTGAACCTCTACTTTGGAATCTACGAGTTGGCTAGAATTTCACAGAGGCACACTCACCAGTCAAATCTTGATCTTCGAGTGGGGACGATTGTTGCACATTCTGCGTCCCTCCCACCAAGCAGTAGAAGACACATCAAATAGGTGGAAAAATGGACGAGGCCGTTGAGTGGGTACTCTCTGGGAAGTGCATTGTTTATCCCACCTCCACTCTGCCTGCTCTTGGGTGCATCCCTGATTCAAGGGCGCTAGATGAGTTGTTCGAAATAAAGAGCAGGTCCAGAGATGCCCCTGTTAGCCTGGGGGTTGCCAATCTAAATCAGGCGAACGCCATTGTAGAAGTTCCACCTGATGTCCACGAAATCCTAAAGGATTTTCCAGAAGGATCGTTGACCATAGTTCTCAATGCGAAGGAGGAAATGGATTCCCGGCTAGGGGGCCAAAAAGTTGCGATTCGAGTGGTCTCGGATATTACAGCAAAGGAATTGCTTCTCAGGACCGGGCCTTTGACTGCCACCAGTGCGAACCAATCAGGTGAAGAACCCCTATTGCATTGCATTGCGGCCGCGGATTCTCTATGTACCTCGGAACAAACTGTTGTAGGTGTTGGTGGGAACTGTCATGGCGGTCTTCCCAGTACTTTGATAGCATGGCCTACAGTCTGCGATTCACCTGAGTCGCTGAAGATAGAGGTAGTCAGAGAAGGAAAGATAAGTTCCGAAGAGGTATTCGCATGGTGGAAGAAGAGGACCTAAAGCAATGGCGAGATGCGGGCCACGTAGCTAGAAGGACCCTAGAGGGAATAAAGGGCGAGATTGTTGCTGGAAAGCAGTGGACGGAAGTAATCGATTCTGCTGAGAGGTTCATCAAGAGGCATGGTGGAAAGGCAGCTTTCCCCGTAACTATCTCAGTTAACGAAATGGCTGCCCACTACACAACAAACACCGAACTCACTCCTCCCGAGGGTTTCGATGGAGAAATGATCTTCCAGAAAGGCGATCTTGTCAAGCTCGATGTTGGAGTACACATCAAAGGAGCCCTTGGAGACAATGCCCTAACAATAGAGGTCGGGAACGGAGGCGAACATACTGAACAAATTAGGGCTGCCAAGGAAGCCAGAGACGCAGCAGTAGAGAAGATGCATCCCGGGACTCCTTGGCATGTTATTGGAGAGGCGGCGCAACAGGCATCGGTAGATGCAGGATTCGAACCGATTAGGAATCTTAGCGGACACAAGATGGAGAGATGGAATCTGCACTCGGGGATTTCGATTCCGATGTACTCATGCGGTCCGAATAATCCTAGCTACAAAGGAGAGGTAGAAGCAGGGGGAGTATATGCTGTGGAGCCATTCAATACTACTGGAAAGAGTGGAATGATCGAGAATGTTCCTCCCGCAGATTCATCCAACATTCTACGAGTGACTGGAGATGTGATGATTAGAAAGGCCCTCTCAAAGGGAAAGTTGAAGCCACTAGGAGCTACTATGGCAAGATATATCGAAGAGCGATATAGCACTCTTCCCTTCGCAGAGAGGTGGGCTTTCCCTCTACTATGCAAACCATTCCCAGAAGAGGATGATGAATCTCTGAAGAAGAAATGGAAGGTGCTAGTGAAGAAATTGACCTCGATTAGGTTCCTTGAACTCTACAGTGCCCTCAGAGATGTGGACAAGGGAAATGTTGGACAGTTCGAGCATACCGTTTTCATCACTGAAGGTGGTCCTGAGATTCTTACCGTAGAGTGAGCTGAGAGATTTTGAAGATTTCAGCAATATTCTTCCTTCTTTCTCACAACGATTAACTATTGCCGCCCCTCTGGTCCGACCGTACAGGACGAAAGGTTCTCGCTGAGTGCATCCCATCCCCTCGCAATTATCTCTCTCCTGTACACCTTTCTCGGTCGGCCGGATGGCTCGCTATACCTCGTTTCAATTTTATTGAGCTTCTATATTGGAGGTTTTCGCCGCGCCAAACATAGTTACTGCAATGATTGCGATGAAGATCAGGAGCATCCCGCCGATTTGTTGGATCGATGGCTTCTCAGAGAGAAGAAGGACTCCCCAGAGAATTGTGAGCACTGGTTGGAGCAGGATAGCAAAAGAAGTGTGTGCAGCCGGAAGCCTTGGCAGGGCGTATGTAATGGCAATCCATCCAATTACTTGGCAAGAAACAGAGAGAAGAATAAGCCAGCCGTGCCCGGGCCAATTGATCGAGAAATCAATTGGTTCGATAGCCAGCCTCGATAGGGGTAGTATTCCGGCTAGGAGAAGTCCGGTGGCGGCTCCTGCAGTTGCATCAAATTGTAGATTGACAGACGGGGCTTGGATGCGATTTGAGAATCTGTATAGGATTAGGAACGAAGAATAAAATATCGCTGCAACTATTCCCCCTATTACGCCCTTTAGCGGGTCATCCCCGTATGGCTTATCGTCCCAAATTCCTGAGATGAATACTAGGCCCAACATTACCATCGGCAGAGCGAATAGAATCATCCGATTGGGACGTTCTCCAAACATCCACCAACTGACCAAAGTTACAATGATTACCTGAGAGTTACCAATCAACGTTGCAATTCCACTGCCTATGTAGTCAATTGCACTGTGATAGCCGATGAAATCAATTGCCAGCAGCAAACCGGCAGCAAATGCAAGCACCCTATGCTTTCTCCCTCTGTGGTCAACCCGATTCAAGTACCAGACTAAGAAGAGTAGCATTGGAAGAGCGTATAACATTCGGAAGAATGCTCCTGTTACGGGAGGTGTGTCTGATTGAATATACAACAGCGGTGCGAATGAGAGTAGTGTCGCTCCGGCGAGAGCTACTAGCATGACTCGCCGGTCATCTGCCGGCGCAGACATCGAACAACCCCTCACTCTGAAGCATTGCCGCCATTGGAAAGCATCTTCTTGAGATCACCAGACTCGTACATCTCTAGGACTATGTCTGAACCACCAATCAACTCACCATTGATGAAAACCTGCGGGATGGTTGGAAAATCTGACCATTCCTTCAATGCGGATCTAGCCCTAGGGTCCAATAGGACATTGACACAAGCAAATGTCTCCATCCCAAGTTCAGCTATTACCGCGCTGAGGACTTGTGCACCCCTTGCGGAGAATCCGCACTGGGGCTGTTCAGGTGTCCCCTTCATGAAAATCACAATTTGGTTTTCTTCAACAACTTCTTGCAACTCTTCAGGTGTCCAGTCAAAACTCATCTCAATCACTCCTTTTTCGGTCTTCGAATATGCACCCCATAAAACTCATGCTCTTGACCATGAGGGTCGAAGGCCGTCAGAGAGGACCCTTCGGCTTGTACGGGAGTCATGCATTTCAGGTCTAGGGCATGTACGGTGTTGTTGGAGATGAACTCCTTGAAATGGTTCAATATTGGCTTCTGTCTCTGAAGTGGCATTACACCCTCATAGCTTTCTGATATCACTCTGACATGAAAGTGGTCACCCGTTCCATGCAAATCAGAGGCTTCGACGATGGCATGTGGCACGACCTTGAGGATCTCCTGCCTCATCCACTCAACCGTCACCATGGAACTCGGAAGTAGTAGTTCAGATATAAACTACATTTCGAGGGATTTAGTAATCGACTCTAGGTTCTCTTTGATTGGTCCACTGTCATTAATTAGTCCTGATCCAACAACGGCAATATCGATTCCCCATTCGGCAATCATTGCAGCGTTGTGGTCTTTCACTCCACCGTCAATCATCAGCTTGGTTGCCCTACCCCCTGTTGCAATCTGAGCATCAATAGCCGTGCGGAATTCACGCACCTTATTCTCAACCTCAGGCATGAACTGCTGCCCGCCCTTGCCAGGAACGATTGACATAACCAGAACAAGATCCAAGTCCTCTAATAATGAAATAATCTCCTTGGCTGGGGTGTCTGGATTCAAAACGCAACCAACCTGAACGCCAACTGCGTGCAAGGATCTGATTAACTTGGGAAAGTCGTCTACTGCCTCGATGTGTGCAATCACCATGTCAACTCCGGCATTTGCATACTGTTCCCATGTCTCCTCCGCATTGGTAATCATTAGATGGCAATCGATGAAGATCTCGGGGCCGACTCTTTCTCTGACCGATTCGATCAATGCTGGCCCAAAGGTGATTGTGCGATTGATCACCCAATTTCCATCCATGACATCCATGTGTAGCCAACCAATACCAGCATCGATTGCCGCGTCAATGGTTTCACCTAGTCTGCAGAAGTCTGCCGTAAGTATGCTTGGAGTAATCTCCATGTTCTCCTCGTTCATTAGGAAGGGGTGCCGGTACTCAACACATTCTATCTGACCTAACCAAAAACACACATGTTGATAGGATGAGGGACATTCCATTGGATTAGGTGGAATAATGGGCAAGGTTGTGGATACTGGTGACACGGACTTTGATGTAACAACAAAGAGCGATGAGTGGGTGCTAGCGGATTTCTGGGCTCCATGGTGTGGACCGTGCAGAATGGTTGGCCCGGTTCTCTCACAGATTGCCCAGGAAAGAGAAATTACCATTGCAAAGGTGAATACTGATGTCAATCCCCTTACTTCAGGGAGATTTGGGATCAGGGGAATTCCTGCACTCATTCTTTTCAGAAACGGAGAGATGGTTGACAGGATGACTGGAGCAATGCCCAAGCAGAGTATGGATTCCTGGCTAGACGGGCATATGTCCTAAGTTTCAGTGCTATTCAGTTTTCCAAGTCTCTCTTCGAATGGCTTACCGACATCCCTCAGAAGCCTGGATCTGAGAGCCTCGTGTAACCACATACCGTCTTCCAACTCGAGCATCAGCCCCCTCTCAATGAGTTGTTCTGGGGGAATCCCGTCGACGTCGGCAGCCATTGCCAACTTCTCCCAAGGAACCGGTCTTTCGGAGGTGGCCAGAATGGAAAGGATCTCCCTATGTGACTCTGGGAGGACGTTCAGGATTTCTTCGTCTAAGAACCGGAGCCAGTCTTCGTGAAGAGTTTGGCCGTACATTTCGAGTAATTCTACCGCCAGAGGATGTCCTCCTGTAACTCTGTGAATCTCTGAAGCAGGAGCGTTTTCTGGAATTTCTATCATTTCTATCCATGCTTCAATCTCTTCTGGGGAGAGTCCGGATAGCGCCATCTCCGATACCTTGTCTAGGGTGTGCACATATCTGCGGTCATAGAAGGCTAGACTTGTTCTAGAAATCATCAATAGTCGTAGTTTCGTTTTCTCGGCAGTCTGAAGGAGGGCCCCAAACAAGTGATCGCCGCTGGTACCAATGTTGTGAACGTCGTCTAAGATCACTAGAGCTTCGTCGATTTTACTCCCTTCGGTAGGATTAATGAGTGATTTCTCATCGAGCAAGTGCGCTGTTAGTCGACGCCGGAATGAGTCTATTTCCAGTCTAGCTGCAGGCTTGTATGGCAGCGTTGCCAGGATGTTGTAAGGGTCTTCTGATTCTTCGGTAATCCCAATTCGGTGAAGGAGGCTGGTTGCAATTCCAAGTGGCGAATCCCATGGTTGGCATGGATAGTACATGATATTGAGTTCGGGATTTGAATTCATCATCTCTGAAATCCAGTGAGATGCTAGTGTTGTCTTGCCGCAACCAGCGATTCCAGAGAGGACAAGTAATGGTTTTCCGGAGTTGAACCAGTCGTCTAGGGCTTCCATCTCATCCTTCCTTCCATGGACTGTACGAGTCTTTGGTGGCCTTGTATGGTAGGTTGAGTGAGCTCCTGTGAGAATGGAAATTGATCCTGGTGGGGGTTTGTTTTCGTTTTTTCTAACCAAGACTCCGAATCGAATATCTCCGAAGTTGAGGACACCCTCGTGTTGGGCATGCATCAGGATTTGTAGTAAGCTGAGACCGGCACGCAACTTGTTCGCGGCCTCATCCGCTCTGATTTCCAGAACGTTGCCCTCCTTCGATCTAATCAAGACCATTAGGGAGCGTAACTCAGAAATTCTCTCCCTTGCTAGATCCCTCCCTTCCTCTGTTAATTGCCATGTCTTTTGCCTACGATTATCTCCCCTCACTGTCCTACTGTGTTGAGAAATAAATCCTTGAGAAGTCAATTGCCTCATTGCTCGAGAGACATTCGGAGGATGCAAAGCACAAGATTCTGCTATTCCTGAACGAGTGACATCAGAAGTTACAATGTAGTGATCAGCTTGGAAGTCCTGTTCCCAGAGATGTAGCATTATTCTATCTGAAACGGGCACATTGGGTCGTGAATCGTTGCGTGCCACGGATTTAACGGTGGAGGATGATAGCATCAAGGTTCGGGAATATGAATTAATCAGATATCATCGGCACAGAAAGGGTAACTCTGTTGCATGGGCGGTAAAAACAGATCATCGCAAGTCCGAGTTACGGAAGAGAGGCTGAGTACGCTCTGGGGTCCCATACCCACTGAAACAGGCATCATTGAAACCGGGCTGGGGATGTAGTCTTCGCCGGTCTGAGACAATATTAGCTGAATTCCATCGCCTGCTGGTACGACGACATCCATTCCGAAGAACTCCATTTTGGCGAGTACGGTGGAACCCGGGGCTAGTGACTGTCCGTCCTTGCCGCCATCGTGGAACCTTAGGTCCATCACAGCATGGCCCAAATGCATTCCATTACTAGACTGAACCATCTCTACGAATAAGTGACCACTTGTCGATAGCAATGAAATTGTGGTCTCGATGTGGAAAGTTGGAGTTCCAACGATTCTAGTTTCTTGGTCAAATTCTGGACATTCCACAGTAAGTGTGGAAATGGTGGAAATAGTATCACTTCCTCCAATTATTGTACAGGCACCCATATCGATATCAATCCAATATGCCTCCTCTGGCGGGTAGGAATTCTCAACTCTCCAACCACCCATGTTATCTTGAACTTCAGCTATCAGTCTGGGTTTTGGGCCCATTTCCATTAGGTAGTAGTTGAACCACTCAAGTAGGTCGTCTGCCCAGTCCCATCTCAGTGTGTATGGGAATGCTTCTGCTCCTCTGCCAGAATCCAAGCCTTCGTGACCAGATCGTCGATCTGGGTAGTCGTGCCCCCATTGACCGTAAAGGCCCTTGACTTCGAATCCGGCATCCACCATCATGTTGTGAACAGGGAATGCCATGTGTGGGTCGACATTCCAATCTTGCAATCCATGGATGATGTAGACGGAACCGTTGTAGTTCTGAATTGCTCGGGATAAGAAATGTCTTTCCTCCCAGTAATCACTGCCAGTCCATGCAAGATTGTCCCCAGTCAGATAGGCCCCGACGCCCGCATAGTAACCCTCCATGTATCCTTCACAAGCATTCTGTGCGTCCTCTAGGTTTCCGTCTAAACCGAAGCTGCCATACACCCCATTATGCATTATCGCTCCCCTTGCCTCCATGCTGCCATTCCTCCACATTAGGTCGTGAACACCGATTAGCCCTGACATTGGGACAATCGTCCTGAGGTGTTGTGAACCCATTGCAGCGGCCTCCCAAGGGGTTGAGCCGTCATATGACTTCCCGATGGCTCCGACATTTCCATTTGAGTAGGGTGCCTTTCCAAGAAATTCAATTGCGGCATGAATTCCCAATTGTTCATCCAAACCCATCAAATCCATGCAGTGGTTTGATTCTCCTGTTCCAAATACACTGACTTGTGCAACCCCAAACCCATGGGGAACTAGATTCTCAATCAGAAATCTGCCAAGTCGGTCCGCGGGAGTCAGAGCATCGACATCCCCGTCATCGTAGTAAGGACCGATTTCAGTGATGATTGGGACTTGGCATTCTTCTGGGACTTCTTCTGCGTCTAGATCGCAACCTTCGATTAATGGGAGCCATAGTCCAAGGTGAACTTCTGCTCCTCCTGTGACTCCGGCTCCTCCATCCAATGCAGTGATTTCTGGAACTGGGACGAAAATAGATCTCACAGAGTCTATATTGAATGAGCCATTTAACGAAACTCTGCTGAATACGTCATCATCTAGATATGTCATATCCGAGCGATTCTCGACTTGTGGAAGCCAGTGATCCCCTTCTGATTCCTGGGGTTTCTCTCCACTCTCACTTAGGCATCCGGAAAGTGCAGGAGCCATCAATAACAGGGCGATTACTGAGATTTGGGGGTAGTCACTTCGTCGCACTGTACAATCGGCGGAGTTGGTCGGCATCAATAGTTCGGGACCAAGGGTACAAGATTATCTTGTTTCCAAAAGGTCGTCCTAGTCCTTCAGCATCATTCTTAGTTCTTCGACTGAACGCTGTTCGTCGAAGTAGACCATTTCCAGAGAGTCATAGAGTTCGGTATCTCCAATTTCCTCGACTAATGGCAATATCTCACTATACGTCTCAACGGCTGTCTTTTCTGTTTCATACGCCTCAGTCAGCATCTCCTTGTAGTTTGATGTGTGGACAATTGGAGTACCATCGCGCTCTGTAATTGCAGTTCCATCTAGTTTGACAATAGCGGAACGAACAGTAGCAGCATGTGTAACAGACTCGTTTACCTCGTTATTGAAATGTGTAATGAGGTGAAGTCTGTGAATCCCAGAAACATAAGCAGAGTAATGCGCATACAATGCTATGGCTCTAAGTTCCCAAGCAAGTGCTCGGTTGAGAGCTTCGACGAGTTGCTGCTTCGACATACGTGTTATCTCGTTGCTTGAATGATGGCGAGTCATATCAACGCTCGTTTTTCATTCCAGTTCGGCTTCAGCCGGAACATATGTGTCTTGGTCCTCTTTGGAGGGGTCGTGGGTGCATACGGAGAACTACTGACGAGATTGAAGGATATTGACTTGATTGGGCAGATTGAAAGCCTGATAAGTTGGGATCAGGAGGTTCTGATGCCTCCCAAGGCTGCACCGCTCAGAGCAGAGCAACTTGCATGGATCTCTAAGACTGCTCATGAGAGGCTCACTAATTCAGAGATTGGATCTTTGTTGGAACAAAATGAATCGAATGATGACTTAGATGAGGTTCAGAAAGCAAACATAAGACTCACGAGGGAGTCTTACGACAGGGCAACCAAGTTGCCAACAGAATTCGTTGAAGAGATGGCAAAGCACAGATCGAAAGCACTTGTATCTTGGACGGAAGCTCGTGAAAAGGATGATTTCTCGATATTTCGAGATGACTTAGCCATAGCTATAGAGCATTCTCGAATGAAGGCGGACTTCTTCGGTTATGAGAAATTGAGGTATGATGCACTACTTGATTTGTATGAGAGTGGACTTACCGTAGAGAGGCTGGATCCTCTTTTCTCGGGCCTTAGGGACAATGTTGCCCCTCTCATCAAAGCAGTAGTTGACAGCGGGAATAGACCGGATATGTCATGGGTCGAGAATAGCACATGGGATCAGCCGGCACAAGAAGAATTGAGCCAGAGAGTTTCCGAGGCTATCGGTTTCGACTTCTCAGCAGGCAGGAGAGATTTGTCGACTCATCCTTTCTGTGTCGGACCAAATCCAGATGATATCAGATGGACGACTCGATATAGGGAGGACGAGCCTTTCGGATCTCTATTTGGTTCGATGCATGAAACGGGTCATGGTACGTACGAGCAAGGGCGCCCTCGGGACTTCGATTTCCAGCCAGCGGGAAAGGCAAACGGACTGGGAGTACATGAGAGTCAGAGTCGCCTCTGGGAGAACCAGGTGGGCAGATCTAGAGAATTTTGTGAGTGGTCCCTACCTTTGTGGAAGCAATGCTTCCCGGAGAATATGGAGGGAGTTGTCGCTGAGCAATTGTGGCAAGCAGTGAACTTGGTAGAGCCGGGGCTAGTTCGAGTAGATGCTGATGAGGCAACTTACAACTTACACATCATGATTAGATACGAAATTGAAAAACAACTAATCTCAGGTGACATCGAAGTTGACGAGTTGCCCGATGCATGGGATGAGATGTATCAGAAATATCTCGGAATAAGTGCGCCAAACCGTTCTCTTGGAGTTCTGCAGGACATTCATTGGTCCATGGGTGCAATTGGTTACTTCCCCACATATACACTAGGCAACCTATACGCTGCTCAACTACTAGAGGCCGCGAAGAGGGACTTGCCAAAGCACGATGATCAGATTCGAGATGGAGAGTTCACACATCTTTTGAGTTGGATGAGGAAAAATGTTCACAGCAGAGGGAGTGTGCTAGAACCGACAGACCTGATTGAAGAGGCTACAGGATCTGCTCCATCTCCGGATGCTTTCGTTAGGTATCTAAGTTCGAAGATCGAGAGACTGTATGGGGTTAGTGCTTGAGAGTCGAGCGAGGTACTCCATGACTGTAGCGAGTCTGGAGAGTTATTCTTCCCTTGTGAGGGAGATTGATGGCGAATGCTCTTTTGTGAGAGCTTCGGGTGATTTTCTTTTCTCAGGCTCCAGGTCTGGTGAAGTAGTATGTTGGAATATTTCTAGTGGTGCGGAGATATGGAGAAGAATGTTTGACGGGCCGTGCTCCGATTCAGATTGCAATGAAGAATTGCTTTTCTTTAGTGAGTCTGATAGCATTCACGCTGTTAGAGTTAGTTCGGGCGAGGTAATCTGGAGTGTCAAATTGGAAGGATCTAGTGACTTTGTACTGATTTCTAATGAATTTGTGTGGGTAACAACTTCTGTCTACAACTTTGAGATACAAGACTACTCTGAGGGGACCGTCTGGCAAATCGATTTTGGTGGAGATGTTAGAAACAAGTTGGAAACCGTTGGTAGGGCTTGGTCTCTATCGGCTCAGGAAAGTCAAGTAGTGATGGGTCTAAGTCGGCCAAGATGTGGTTATGCAATTGTTACGGAAGAGGGTGGGATTGAATATCTGAAGTTGGAAGAACAGCACCCGGTGACCATCGGAAACGGTGGAGGGGTTTGGCCCGTAGTACTAGGACATAGTAATGGAATGATTACTGAGATTGTTGGTCATGAAGTGGAGACTACTACTCCTGGAGAGTCATCGATTCGTGCAATTGACTACTTTGATGGGTGGGTGGTTGGACTAGAATCAGGCTTTGTTTCCTCAAGCGAATTTTTCGGGTCTTGGTCGGTTGATCTACATGGTATAATCGATGTTGTCCGTTTCGGGCCATCATTGAGTGATGGAAAAGGAGTTTGGGCCTCTTCATGGGAAAAAGAATCCAAGATTTTTCTAATTGATTCTTCGGAAGGAAATGTGGAATTGGAGATTTCACATCATTCTAGAATTAGGTCTTCTTTCAGTATTGGAGATGTAATTTGCTTCGGTGATTCTTCTGGCTGCGTATATGTAATCGAGGAAAATGTGCTCCGGCGTCGTTTCGCTCTTCCAGCGGAAGAAATATCGGAGGAAGATCGGAGTTCAGAGATGCGAAGGAAAATACGCGGACTGCGAGGAGGTTGATTTGCAGTGGAAAAACACTCTCAAAGACCCTTATTTCCAGTGAACTGCGGCAATATTTACGAAATGTTTATGAGCCATCCATTACCCTGTGTCCTTTGCCGCTCCGGGGGAGTGGTGTGAGGGCGCTTCGGCGCGACTCGCGGGCCACAAAAACCGAGCCTCAAAACCGAGGCGGTAGAACCGAGAAACGAAAGGATCTCGGGGAAAGGCTGGAGCGTATGTGAACGCGAAGGTCGCGGCGAATAAATCGAACAAACTGGAGGAAACGAAGGGGAGAGCGAGATAGGAGCTGAAGAGATGCATGTGCGTAGGGGGAAGAGAATAATCCTGGGTCACATGGTGGGGAACGAAGTGGAGAAAACTGGAGGAAACGAAGGGGAAGGAAACCGAGGGAAACACAGGGCAACAAGGGCGGGGAGACCCGTGGAGAAGCCAGTATCGAGACGTGGAAGGGAAAGCGGAGACGAAGTACCAGAAGCGGATGCGGCGATTGAGAGGGAGATCTCTTGAAAGTCGGAAAATGGCAAAGGAAGAGCATGAAGTTCCAGAGTCGTCTACCCGGGGAAACCTGGGCCTTCGGGCCCAGGTGACACCCGGACCCTGCGGAGTTAACAGTGGGGGGAAGCTCCCCCATGTGCGGAACCCCCTGTTGCTCCCACCTGAATTCGGCCCATACCATTTTACGACCTTGAACGGAGTCTTCGTCGAGGGATTTCTCTACAAGCTCGGACCTGTCATATCACCGGGTTTTACCCATTCTGTAAACTGATCCTCTGTGAGCAGTTTCAGTTGAATGGCACTCTCTCTAAGGGTCAGCCCTTTCTCGTGAGCGTTCTTTGCAATTTTAGCAGCATTGTCGTATCCTATGTGAGGGTTTAGTGCAGTTACTAGCATCAATGAGTTCTCCAAATGGTCAGATATTTTCTCTTCGTTCGCTTTCAAACCGATAACACACTTGTCGGAGAAGGATACGCAAGTGTCGGAAAGTAGTCTTATGCTGTGCAAGAGGTTGTGAATCATCATTGGCTTGAATACATTCAACTCGAAGTTTCCCTGACTTCCGCCTATAGAAATTGCAATGTGATTACCCATTACCTGGCAGCAAACCATTGTCATCGCTTCTGATTGAGTTGGATTCACCTTTCCAGGCATGATACTTGATCCTGGCTCATTAGCTGGAAGAGCGATTTCTCCAAATCCGCACCTAGGCCCAGAGCCTAGCCATCGAATATCATTGGCGATTTTCATGAGAGATGCTGAGAGGGTGTTGAGTGCCCCTGAGGCAGCGACTATGGCATCGTGTGCAGCGAGTTGAGCGAACTTGTTTTCGGCACTAATGAAAGGAAGGCCAGTCTTCTCGGCTATCTTCTTGGCGACCAAGTCTGCGAAGTCGGGATGGGTGTTCAGCCCCGTACCAACGGCAGTTCCACCTAGTGCGAGTTCAAGTATGTCATTCAGTGATGTTTGGATTCTAATTAGGCCAGCATCCAACATCGAAACATATGCTCCGAACTCTTGGCCTAGAGTTAGCGGGACGGCATCCATCAGATGAGTTCGTCCGATCTTGACAATATGCACGAACTCATCTGCCTTTTCGGCCAGGGAAGTTCGAAGTTTCTGCACGGATGGGATGAGTCGGTGCTGGATCTCCTCTGCTGCAGCGATATGCATTGCAGTGGGGAATGTGTCATTACTCGACTGGGCGCGGTTAACGTGGTCATTCGGGTGAACGGGGGATTTGCTTCCTAGCTTCCCTCCTGAAGACTCTATGGCTCTATTTGCAATTACCTCATTTGCATTCATGTTAGTCTGAGTTCCCGAACCAGTCTGCCAAATTCTGAGTGGGAAATGGTCATCTAGAGATCCAGAAATGACCTCTTCGCATGTTTTCGAGATTAGCTTTCCCACATCATCGTCGAGAGTTCCCAGAAATACGTTTGTCTCGGCGGCTGCCTGCTTAAGAATTCCAAACGCTCGGATGACTGAGCGGGGCATCTGGTCTTCACCAATATCGAAGTTGATTAGTGATCTAGCTGTTTGAGCTCCAAAGTATCTATCTGCTGGGACCTCTATCTCACCCATGGTGTCAGCCTCAATCCTAACTTTACCACTAGTTTTCTTGGGTTTCCTAGGTTCGGCCAATTCTGAATGAGTTGGATTGGGGGAGCCTCCAGAAAGGGAAGTCTCAATCATCTTGGAGATAGTAGCCGATCTTCCATTCTCTCGGCCTGTTCCGACCCTTGCATCCAGTCTTCTTGCTATATCCTCTGGAATACTTACAGTAATTATCCTACGATCGCCGACACGGTGCTTTGCCATGGTGTTCCTATTAATAAGTTATTAATAAATACACCCATTCTTGGTTTCAAACTCGTTCTACCTTGATTATCTTCTGTGGGGAAGCCGGTCTATCGCCTGAAAGTGTCTCAGTAGTCTCGATTGCCCTGACGACCTCCATCCCTTTGGCGACTTCTCCGAAAACTGCATGCCTGCCATCAAGGTGCGGAGTAGCTATTGTTGTGAGGAAGAATTGTGACCCACCGGTATTGGGACCTGCGTTTGCCATGGAGAAGATCCCTGGCTTGTCATGTCTCTTGGCCAATGCCGTAGTTTCACAGGGAATGCGATAACCTGGGTTTCCGGTTCCTGCCCTTCCATTGTTTGGGTCACTGGAATGAGGACACCCCCCTTGAATCATGAAGTCCTTGATAACACGGTGAAAGTGTAATCCATCATAGAATCCATCATCGACCAATTTGAGGAAGTTTTCAGTTGTCTCTGGGCATTCGTCGGTATACAAATCAATGTCAATTTCTCCAGCGCTTGTTGTCATCCTAACGTAGGTCATATTGTATATCGGCCATTCCAAGTTCAATATGGTATGGATTGGTGGGCTATGCAACTGTAGATCCCGGAGGCGTTCCTTCTGGTAGCTCTAAGAGTCGTACGGTGCCGTCAGCGTCAAGAGCACCCAAAACTAGGAACTGCGAAACAAAACCCGTTGGAAGTGTCTTTTCCCCCAGATTTATCGTGGCCACTATGGTTCTACCGATTAACTGCGATCGGGAATAGTTGGTAATCTGGGCCGAGCTCCATAGTTTACCAACTACTGGTCCGAAGTCCACCCTTATCTTGTAGGACGGTTTCTTCATCTCAGGAAACTCTTGGACATCGTCAACTACCCCGGTCCTCATATCAATGGAGAAGAACTCTCCTATCCCAATGTACTCCTTTCTCTCTAACTTGGAAGGGTGATAAGGAAGGGTCTCTGGATCAATTTCATGTTGCCCCATTTCTTCAACTCGCGATTTCGGACTTAAGAGTGAGAGGTATTAGGGGGATTCCTGCCTCTTCGAATGCTTCTGAACCACCCTCCTGCCTATCCAATATGGTGATGCACGATGCCACATCACATCCCATCTCAATCAGCCTCTTTGCGGCCTTCAATGCAGAACCGCCCGTAGTGGTTACATCCTCTAGAAGTACGATTCTGTTTCCATTTTCAAGGCTTGATCCCTCGATTCCAGGGGGATTTCCTGTTTTCCTACCTCCTCTACCCTTAGGTTCCTTCCTCACAATGAACCCCTTGAGTGGGGATCCTCGACCGGCTTTGGCGATTGCTATCCCTGTGAGTGGGACAGCCCCCAATTCGAGTCCCCCCACCGCATCGACATGGCCGATATTCTCAATTTGGCTGTGAATCAACACTCCTAGAAGGTGCGCACACTCAGGGTCCATCATCACTGGTTTCATGTCGAAGAAGTGCTTGCTCTTCCTTCCACTGGCTAGGGTAAAATCTTCTTTTTCTGAGTAAAGATATGCCAATTCGCGAATCCGTACAATCAGAATTTCTCTTGCCTGCTCCACCGTAGTTGATGCCATTCTACCTGTTCTGGCCTAGACGAAATGACATGAAGGTTGCCTTTGTTGGAGATGGATTTAGACCGAGATGACGGTCAATGTTCTTGGACGGCCTTGTCCGAGTGCGTAGTACTGTAGCGAGGAAAAGTCATGACCAAAAGCCCCAAAATCGCGGAAATGGATGTCGACAGACTTGAGTCTGAGTGCTCTTCATACTACGAAATTCTGGACGAACGGATAGAGGAGACTTATGCGATTGCTACAGAAGCAAAGAAGAAGGGTTTGGATTTTTCAGAGTCGGTTGAAATTCCTAGAGCATCCGATCTAGCAAGTAGAACGGAGAAACTTCTCGAAGATCCGTATCTATTCGTCGATCCAATAAAGCGCGATCAACCGCCACTGAAGATCGAGAGTCATTTGAGGGGTCTTCTTCAGGAGCACGATAGGGAAACAGCAGCAATCATGATTGCGATTTCTGTGACAAAAGAGATGCATGCTGCGACCGCTGATAGGAGGAGAGCGATAGATTCAGGCCTAAGAGTTGGTCTTGCAGTGCTTACCGAAGCTGTTCTAGTTGCTCCTTTAGATGGAATTGGAGAAGTCAGGATCCTGAACAACGCTGATGGTTCTGAGTTTCTTTCAATTGACTTCTGTGGCCCTATTAGGGCCGCAGGAGGGACTGCACAGGCTCTGGGGGTGCTCATTGGAGATATTCTTCGAAGAGAAATAGGCGTAGGTAGGTACCTTCCTACGGTTCCTGAAGTAGAGAGGGTGAAAGAAGAATTTGGACTATATCGTGCCAACCTCCAATACAAACCACCACCGGAAGAGACGGAGGTAATCGTCAACGAGTGTCCTGTAATGATTAACGGTGAAGAGACCGAGAAAATGGAGTGTGCTGGCTACAAAGAAGTCAGGAATATAGTGAATGAAAATGGCACCTTCAGAACAAGAGTGAGGGGAGGTGTTATGTTGGTAATTGGGGAGGGTCTTTGCCTCAAGGCGCCAAAAATCCAGACCCATACCGAGAGGTTGGGCGTCCCTGGTTGGGAGTTCATTTCGAAGTTCGTTGATAAGAAAATGGGAGGGGGTTCGAAGGGCCCCGAGAAGAAGCGAAGAACGATCCAAAAAGAAGGCAGGTACATGGAAGACGTAATCGCCGGGAGACCGGTCTTCGGTGAACCACGTGAACCTGGTGGATTCAGGCTCAGATACGGCAGAAGCAGGGCAACGGGACTTGCGGCTGCGGGTATAAATCCGATTACAATGGAAGCTATGGGCGGATTCCTTTCTGTAGGGACTCAGATGAAGATAGAGGGCCCTGGGAAAGCCTGTGCTGTCACTCCGTGCATTGAGATTGACGGCCCAACCGTGCTTCTGAAAGATGGCGAGTTCCTTAGGGTTAGGACCGAAGAAGAGTGGAGGAAGTGCGAAGGAGAGTTGGAATCAATTTGGGATGTCGGTGAGATCCTTCTTGGGTTTGGTGAATTCCTGGAGAACAACAAACCTCTGGCCCCCTCCTCTTATTCCGTGGATTGGTGGTCGGTTGATGTTGCTGATTCACTTGACACACATGATAAGGTCGAGAAATTCGCTGAGATAATTGGGGTTCGGAGAGACGAGTTTCCTTCAGGGATGCCCTTCAATGGGGCAATAAAACGTGGAGGCGAATCTTCTGTGGAGAGGTCTTGGAGGCGAAGAGAGTGGATTTCTTATCTCAAGACCTTGGATCTTTCTTGGGTTCAGATCCAAAAAATCTCCGAGCATTTCGGCATGGCTGTTCCCCCTCCATGGAACCATTGGTGGTCTGATCTACCGATCCAGTTCGTTCCTTCATTAGTTGATTCAATAATCAAGAAAGGGTCTATCGAAGATTCATCCCTTAGAATCAAAGATACGGTCAATGGCTGGCCATTCTCATTGGAAAGCTATTCACTTGGAATTGGTCAGCCAATCTTTGGAGAGTGGCCTCGTTGGACGGAAGTATTGCGTCACGGATTGGTCAAATCCTCGCTAATGACACTTGGAATAGAGCATCGTCACGAAGGCACAGACATATTGATTCCAAAGCACTGGGAGAGTCTACTAGATGGGTTGGGCCTAGGGGGCTCACAAGGACGAATCTCCATCATAAGTGATGTGAAGCCGATCGTTTCTGAGATTGCAGACAGAGTGTCCAAATGCTTTGAGATCATTCAATCGGCAGGAGATGCAGAAGGAGAAAGCTCCGAAGAGTCGAGAGCACAGAGTAAGATAGATGATTATCGAGTTGAGCGGTCCCTCCAACTGGTCAGGAGAGTTTCTGGTCTTCCCAGATGGGAGGACTCGGTCCCCTGCAGAATTGGAGCGAGGATGGGCAGACCGGAGAAGTCAGGAGCTAGGGAGATGAAACCAATCGTCCACTCAATCTTCCCCATTGGCGAGAACGGTGGGCCACAGAGACTGATCTCAGAAGCCTCCTCAAAGGGGACTATCAGAGTCACAGTTGGACCAAGAATATGTCAGACCTGCGGAAAGGAGACACCACAAATCACATGCCATCACAGACCGAACCCGGAGGAGCCAGTGGAATGCGGAGGGAGAACCGTTAGCTCTCCGAGAAAGCGAAGAGGCCGGAGAAAGGGAGAGAGGACTGCGGTCAATTTGGGTTCAATTATCGAGGTTAAGAGGAGGAAGCTGGGGCTTGACAGAATCCCAAAGAAGATCAAAGCCGTGAAAGGATTGATCTCGGAAGAGCAGTCTCCAGAGCAGTTGGAGAAGGGAATCCTGAGAGGTTTACACGGAGTTTCCGTTTTCAGAGACGGGACTTCTAGATTAGACATGAGCGATGTCCCAGTAACTCACTTCCGGCCATCAGAGATCGGCACCCCATGGAAGAGACTGGTGAAATTGGGGTACACTCATGATTTCTTGGGGAATCCATTGAGAAATGATAATCAGATTCTGGAGATACTCCCTCAGGACTTCATTCCCTCTAGTTTGGGTTCGGATCATCTTCTGTCCATTTGCTCGTTTGTCGATGACCTGCTTGTTAGGTTCTATGGGATGAGTTCTTTCTACGAAACAAAGAGTCTGCAAGACCTCGTGGGACATATCGCCATTGGACTTGCCCCCCATACCTCAGGAGGTGTGGCATGCAGAATCATCGGGTGGACAAATGCCTCTGCTGGATATGCCCACCCCCTCTTCCATGCTGCAAAGAGAAGGAACTGCGATGGCGACGAAGATAGCATTATGATGCTAATGGATGGTTTACTAAACTTCACTCAGACTATCTTACCTGCAAACAGGGGCGGCAGAATGGATGCCCCCCTAGTCCTCACAACTAGATTGATTCCTAGTGAAATTGACAAGGAGGCATTGAATGTCGACTGCTCATGGTGTTACAGTAGAGAGTTCTACGAGGCGACTCTTGGCCAGCCGCACTCAAAGGAAGTCAGAAGCTTGGTAGACTTAGTTGAGAACAGACTTGGGATGATTGGGGAAATTCGTGGTTATGGGTGGACTCACGATTCTGGACCATTGGATGCGGGTCCAGAAAACTCCTCATACAAGACCCTCGTCACCATGAAGGATAAGTTAGACGGCCAATTGAGCCTAGGGAGAGTCCTGCGTCCTGTTGCTGCTGAGAGAGTTGCAAAGCAAGTAATTGAGTCACACTTCCTACCAGACATGAGGGGTAATCTGATGGCATACACGAGACAGAAGATTCGATGCGTAAAGTGTGGTGAGTCGTATCGAAGGATACCGCTGGCAGGGAAATGCATCAAACAGAAGTCTAGGTCTTCGGGTGGTTTCACAGGAGGGGGCATGGACTCCGGTTGTGGTGGCAATGTGGTGCTCACAGTTTCAGAAGGAGCGGTGAGAAAATATATCCAGATCACTGAAGAAGTCATGGAGGAATATGGTGTGGATGACTACACTAAGCATAGGGTCGGGTGGATGTCCTCGAGTGTAGACTCGTTATTCAACAACGATAGAGTCACCGTGATGACGCTTGAGGACTTCATCTAATTAGATATGCCAGAGGGTCACCAAGAAGAAGCATTGGCAGAATTGCCAAGAACAGATACACTAGGAAGGGGTGCTTCCTAGTTATCCAGACGCTATCTATTCCCAATTCCTCCAGAAGTGACAATTCTGCTTCTTTCTCCCTGTCAAAGGTCGACTTTCTTGATGGTAGTATTCGGTTAACAACGGTGTTCTCTCCATTCTTCTGGATGACCTCGGTGAGTATCCATGAAGGATTATCGTCCATTTCCGAGGTTCCCTCAAGTTCTGAGATTCTCATCTTTGTGGCGTGCCACGCCATCTTCAAATCGGAGATTGAGCCTATGTTCCCCCTCACCGCATTGTGGACGAAAATCACAGGTGGTGCAATGAGGAAGGCGGCTGCAGCCCAAATGAACAATACCATCGACGGAGGCATCCTGAATATTGGATCTTCAGCTAGTGGGTATATCTGCTCAGGGACGAAAGCCCATGAAGGGAAGAAGAGTGTGACTAGAATTAGAGCCTTCACATCTGCTCCCCCTTGGATAAGACCGAGTCTCCACGAGAAGTAGAAGGCGATTGAAGTCAGCAAGGCACCCACCATGCTCCACCAGAGTGTAGTGTTTGGAGATTCATCTCCGAGGACCAAATCGACGAAGTTTGTTTCGGAATAGGAGACCGCTCCTCCGACGAGCCCTGCCATTCCTAGAACATAGGCTATTGAGAGTAACTTCTCTTGTCCGCGCCATTCTCTGAGATTCCTAGGGTCGGGAGGATTTACGAAGCAAACGGAGAATATGGATACAATGGCCATAGCCATGCAGATGTTAGCGAAGCCGGCGTCATCTGAGGCCATCTCTATTATCAGGACTAGCGCGGCTGGGATTGACCATCTAATCCAGTGGCTATCTCTGACAGAAAGTGTCTGGAAGTCCGAACGAGCCGCGGTTGCCATGCAAAGGACGAGCAATGAAATCCTGAGAGTGGAGAATAGGGGGTCGGCCATGCCAAGAGGCAACAGGCTGGCGACATCAAGGCTTCTGCGCTATCGCTATGCTCCGGATTGGAACAACCCGACCGATTGGTCGAGTATCCAAGCGCTGAAGAAATTCGCTATGCCGGCTATCCACATCATCTGGATCATCTGCCCTAGAACTAGGGTTGTTCCTCCTCCTTTAATTCTCGCAGTGATTAGGCCAAGAACCACAATTGTTATGACGATGAGGCCCGAACCCATGTAGGTGAAGAGGGCGATGTTCTGTTGTATACCACCTGTCTCCGCTAGAGCTGGCAGAGCCACGTCAACCCCACCTGACGCGGTTCCTATTTCGCCCGAGCTATCCACTAATCCCTGGGCAACCGATGCGATGGTCTCTCCTAGGCCGGAGATGATGGAGGTGGTGATGTTCAGCGCGATTATCATGGCGATCAGCAGACCGTAGGATACGCTTCTCATCACGTTGGCCGAAATCTCCCTCCTCTGACGTAGTCCGAGGAGGGTGGTCGTACTCTGGGAGACCATGTCGCCCACCAGACCCGGCATACCAGTCGAGGAAGAGCCCTCGATGAATATTCTTGTGAAACGTGAGACGAGCATCGAGTTGTTGTCTGCTGCGAACCAATCCCATGAGTAGTCGCTGTCGATCCTCATCGATAGCCTCTTTTCGAGATTTGAGATAGATTCGTCGAGGGCTCCGAAGTCAATCCCTGAGAGGGCCTTCACCATTGCGCTTGGTTCCTGTGCCCTAGCCTGAGCTGTCCCTCCGAAAGCCCTGATGAACTCGGGGAATGCATCGTCCCTCCTCCTAACTCGCTTCTCCTCCTGAGAGGTGATCATTGAGGGTGCAAGGAGCGGGGACATCATTGCTGCGATAACCATCAGACCGTAGTATTTCCATTGGGCGAAAAGGATGTCTGTCCCGAATAAGATAAACACTATGGAAATTACAAAGAACATGATGAGTGCCAGAATACCGGCGAATATCCACGATCGCCGCATGTCAATCGCTTGATCGGTGTTGAAGCCATGCTTGGCGAATAGGTCCTCATCCGGAATCACTAGGGTGAAGAGGTACCATGCACCTATCTGTAGCAGGCCGAAAAAGCCCCCGGCCAACAAGACCCATCTAGCTCTGAACATTACTTCAAACCAGCTGTCTGTTTCTGAGCCTGTCTGGAAGAGGATAAGGTGCAGACCAGCGACCACAAGAAGGAGGAGCCCCGTAGTGGTAAGTGAGACGAAAGTCTCCCTCAGGGTGTCCAACTGCTCCAGTCTAGCGTCGTATATGGTGGTGTAAGCCTGCTCGAAGGTCTCGTTCTCGCTGGTGAAGAACTCCCCGATTGGCTGGCCGACCTCTACTGAGAACGCCATCCTGTCGAGGAAATCACTCCAAATTTCGGATGGGCTCTGACGGCCCACGATCCTAGCAGCCTCTGGGAGGTTTGTGTGCCACTTGGTGACTAGTGTCTCGATTGCTTGTATCTCATGCGCAAGCGCGCCGTAGTCAGACATCTCCTTGAGGACGTCGAACATCCCCTTCTCGGCTGACTCACCCATGGAGAGAATTCCCATCCTAGTCATGAACATGTGCATGTCCTGCTCAATCTGGATTGCCTCACCAGAGACCTGTGCCACTGGATATAATATCGTTCCAGCAAAGGCGAGAAGAGGGAACATCAACACTAATCCAACGGCACTCACTCCTCCGATGGAATCACTTACCGAAAACCAAACAGATAACCCTGCTATTGTGCCGATGAGCACTGCTGGCAGGGAGAAGTGCAGCAGATACCTGCCGAAGGGCATCCCGAGTCGCAGGAGAGCGATTTCCCACGTACTGAGCTTCTCCTCCATTTTCACCCGCCCCCTAGTGATTAATTCCTGTCCAAGTCTCTAATGAAGAAATGAACCTGTCCCATCCTTCCTTGAAGTAAATGTCTAGGAGGTCGAACACATCGTCGTAGTGAGTCAGATCGCGATCGCACATCCTCTGTATTGCCTCGGTTCGCCGCTGGAGCTCGTCGTAGATGTCCCTCTTGCTGCGGAAACCCATCCTAGGGGCGATTTTGTTCTCGAGCATGTCCGATTGGAACATCCCCCTGAAGTAGACCTCGTCTGCTACAGGATCCCACTCGAACATGTTCCTAGTCAAGATACCGTCTGCGGTCTTGTCGAAGCCGATGACCTCGCTGACCCCGGTAATCCTTCTGGCTATTCCTCCTCCCGGGGCCTCGACGACCTCTTGGAAAATCGCGAAATTGAGATTGTCGAAGAAACGTGCAGGGACGTTGATTGGATCTCCGGTGAATCTCTGGATGAGCTTCACAATATTGGATGCGTGGAAGGTCCCGACGACAGGGTGTCCGGTCTGCATAGCTTGGAAGGCGATTGCCCCCTCGACTCCTCGAATCTCCCCGATGATGATATATCTGGGCCTAGATCTGAGTGCCGCCTTCAGCAGGTCGAACATCTCGACACGGGAGTCCTCGTTCTTCGATTCCCTAGTTATCAGTCGCTGCCAGATGGTGTGGCCCACCTTGACCTCGGGTGTGTCCTCGGCGGTGTAAATCTTGACGTTGTGATCGATGAATGGAAGAATTGCATTGAGGGTCGTGGTCTTTCCGGATGCCGTCTCTCCAGAGACAAGCATGGACATCCCCGACTCGAGTCCCAACCAGAGATATGCGGCCATCTGGGCCGAGAGGGTCTTCCACTTGATCAGCTGGATAATCGAAATTGTCTCCTCCGCGAACTTCCTAATCGTGAATGAAGAACCTTGGATTGACACATCGTCGCTATAGATAATATTGATTCTCGAGCCATCCAGCAGGGCACCGTCGACAATTGGTTTGCTGTCGGAAACGGGCCTCCCAATCCTCTCCGACATGGATCTGAGATACTTGGTAAGGAGATCCTGGTCTTTGAATGCAATATTGGATGTGAGCATAGGGAAGACCTTGTGGTCCATGTTGATCCTCGCGAGGCCGATGGAGTGAATGTCCTCCAGCATCTCGTCGGCTAGTAGTGTCTCAAGGGGGCCGTTATTCACCAGATCCCTCACGACCACGTACTTCAGGCGATCCAGCTGCTCTGGTGTTACCTTCAATGGGGCCTCGCCCAGACCAAAGAGTTCCCTAGCTTGATTGACAAATGGATTTGACAGTAATGACGTGGATGTGGTTGTGGTCATCTCATCCATCATATCGTGGATCATTATGATGAATTCCTCATCGTCATCGAATCTCTCCTTCTGGGGGGCGTCTCGGAGGAGGCGCTCCACGAGTTGATCCCGGATTTCCTCCTCCTCCGCTGTGATGGTTGGCTCAAGACCGAACCAGAAGGTGTTTCCTGCCCCCTCGGCCCCCTCGGGAGGAGAGTAAACGTGTGCGAAGCATGGTGGCTTGGTTGAATAAATCAGGTTCCGAGGACTGACGCTCTTTGCATCCCTATCGAGTGGTCCGTAGTATATCGGCCTAGAACCGTGCTTTGCTTCGAAATCCTCAATCCATTCTCGGATGTGTGGGTATTCTGCCATCAAGCCACCCAAATCCCCCGGTTGTATGTTGAAGGTAGGCTTCTCGGGTTTTTCTTCGCCTGCTTCTTGCTCCGTAACCATTCAAACCCCTCCTCAAGCAACTGCTGTGATGTCCACGATGAAACCCATCTCAGGCATCACCTTCCAACCTATTCTCTCGTTTATTGGTCCGGCGGCCCTGAGGAACCTAGTTACCCCCACCGTCCTAACCAACTGTCCTCCAACGACTGACGTCATCATGTCCAAGACGATCTCGGCGGAGTTCTTCATGCCCCTGAGGATGTCAATGTCCATCTCATCTGGATCAATCGTGAGAATCAGGGTACGGCCCTCTGATGTGAATTTCCTCAGTAACAACATTAGCTCTTTACTGGACATCTCCTCTGGCATTAGCTCGGATGCCCTGTCGATTATGACGATCTCTGCATCCTTGGAGGCAGGGGAATCCAGTATATCCAACAGAGTGACGTTCTCTTCGGTGGGCTCGGCGATGACCCCGAGGCTGGAAATCAAATGGAAGGTGCCTTCGTCTATTCTCTTGTCCATGTAGTACCCGATGCTGGCAACCTGCTCGAGCCAGCCTCTGGTGGTTAGTTCGGTTGTGTACAGTGCGACCCTGACGTCATTGGCCGACAACCCGAATGACAATCGCTGGCCTATGATGCTCTTGCCGGATCCTATCCCACCACACACGAGCATAAGTGCCCTGTTTGGGATTGCTGTGCCCATGCTCTGGGCCAAGCTGTCCTGGAT